>CAYWSG010000093.1:0-11980 GCA_964461055.1 uncultured Enterobacteriaceae bacterium
GTGAACCCGGTGTTCGGCTGGCTGGTGAGCCGCTACCGGCGCATGGCGTTCGTGACGGCGACCTATCTTTTCTTCGCCGCGGGCCTCGTCGCCTTCTACGGGCTGCTCTTGGCGGCGCCGGCCGCCGTGGGGGCGCGCACCGGGCAGGTGTTCTACGTCTGGTTCAGCGTCTTCAATCTCTTCGCGACGATGCTCTTCTGGGCGCTCATGGCCGACCGCTTCACGCTCGAGCAGTCGAAGCGCCTCTTCGGCGCCATCGCGGTGGGCGGGACGCTCGGCGCGATCTTCGGCCCGTGGCTCGCCGGCACCTTGGCGCGCCCGCTCGGCACGCCGGCGCTCCTTCTCGTGGCCGCCGGGTTCCTGGTGCTTGCATTGGGCGCCGCTGCCTGGCTCGTGCGCATCAAGGGCGAGGCGACCGATGGGTCGAAGGCGGAGGCCGACCGGGCCGTCATCGGCGGAAGTGCCTGGGAGGGGCTGCAGGCGGTGTTCCGCTCGCCGTACCTCCTCGCCATCTGCGCGTACGTGCTGATCCTCGCCGTGATGGCGACGTTCGTCTACTTCACGCGGCTGCAGATGGTCGCGGCGCTCGGAACGAGCGTCGATTTCCGCACCGCGACGTTCGCCCGCATCGACATGATCACGCAGGTGGCGACGCTCGTGCTGCAGGCGGTCGTCACCGGCCACCTCATGAAGCGCCTGGGCGTGTCGGTCGCGCTCGCGCTCCTGCCGCTCACGGCGGCGCTCGGCATTCTCGGCCTCGCCATCGCCGGCTCGCTCGCCGCGCTGATCGCGCTCGAGGCGAGCTTTCGCGCGGTGCAGCGGGGCATCATGCGGCCTTCGCGCGAGACGCTCTTCACGGTCGTGCCGCGAACGGACCGGTACAAGGCGAAGGCGTTCATCGATACTTTCGTGTACCGCACGGGCGACGTGGTCGGCGCCCAGGCGGAGGGCCTGCTCGGCCGGCTCGGCATGGGCCTCGCGGCGCTCGCTTCGGTGGCGGTGCCGCTCGCGGTGGTATGGATGCTGCTCGGCGTGTGGCTCGGCCGGATGCAGCAGGGGCGGGCCCGCGGCCGAAGTTCAACGAAAGGAGCAATCGCATGATGACGCGTCGTGAATGGCTGCGGCGGACGGGCGCCGCCGCAGGGATGCTCGCGCTCGATCCGCGCGGGCTGCTCGCCGCCGGGACGGGGAAGGGCGAGCTCATCACCCGGCCCATCCCGGCGAGCGGCGAGCGGCTTCCCATCGTCGGGCTGGGCAGCTCGGCCACCTTCGCGCAGGTCGCCCGGAGCGAGGACGCTTCGGCTTTGCGCGCGGTGATGGAGCGCATGGTCGCGCTCGGCGGGCGGATCTTCGACACGGCCCCCGCCTACGGGGCGTCGGAGGCGGTGGCCGGACGCATCGCGCAGGAGCTCGGCGTCGCAAGCCAGCTCTTCTGGGCGACCAAGCTCAACGTCGCGCGCCGCGGCGGCAGCGCCGATCCCGAGGCGGCGCGCCGGCAGCTCGAGGCCTCCTTCGAGCGCATCGGCCGGCCCGTCATCGACCTCATCCAGGTGCACAACATGGGCGACCTTCGCACGCAGCTCCCGATCCTCAGGGAATACAAGGAGAAGAAGCGCGTTCGCTACATCGGGGTCACGACCACCTTCGAGGACCAGTACGACGACCTGGTGAGCGCCATGCGAAGCGAGCCCATCGACTTCATCGGCACCGACTACGCCATCGACAACCGCCAGGCGGAAAAGACCATCCTGCCGCTCGCGCAGGAAAAGGGCATCGCCGTGCTCGTCTACGCGCCCTTCGGCCGCACGCGGCTCTGGCGGCGCGTGAAGGGGCGGGAGCTCCCCGGCTGGGCGCGCGAGCTCGATGCCGGGTCGTGGGCGCAGTTCTTCCTCAAGTTCGTCGCGAGCCACCCGGCGGTCACGGCCATCACGCCGGCCACCAGCCGGCCGGCCAACATGGCCGACAACATGGGCGCCGCGCGCGGCCGGCTTCCGGACGCGGCGCTGCGAAAGCGCATGATCGAGCTGGTGGAGGCCTTGCCATGAAGCACGCCCGCCGCGGGTTTCTCGCCGTTCTCGCAACGCTTGTGGCGGCGCCGCTTGCCGGAAGGCCGCTTGCCCTGCGCGCCTCGGAGCGCACGAAGATCGGCATCGTCGGCTCCGGCCGGGTCGGCAGCGCCATCGGCTCGGCCTGGATCAAGGCGGGGCACGAGGTCATGTTCTCGTCCCGCCACCTGGAGGACGACAAGGCGCTCGCCGCCAAGCTCGGGCCGAATGCGCGCGCGGGCACGCCGCGCGAGGCGGCGGCGTTCGGCGAGGTGGTGATGGTCTCGGTCCCGTACCGTGCGCTGCCCGACGTCGGAAAGGCGATTGCCGGCGAGATCAAGGGCAAGGTCGTCATCGACACCTGCAATCCCTTTCCCTCGCGCGACGGCGACATCGCCAACTGGGCCCGGGAGAAGGGCGCGGGGCTCGCCTCGGCGGAGCTCCTGCCGGGCGCGCGCCTCGTGCGCGCCTTCAACGCCATCGGCGCGGCGCGCATGGGGCAGGCGCACGAGGAGCCCGGGCGGGTCGGGATGCCCATCGCGGGCGACGACCCGCAGGCCATCGCGATCGCCTCGCGGCTCATCCGCGACGTGGGCTACGAGCCGGTGCTGGTCGGCGGGCTGGCGAAGGGCCGGCACCTCATGCCGGGGACGGCGCTCGCGGGCGAGCACTCGCCGGAGGAGCTGCGGCGCATCGCCGCGAGCCTCGACTAGCGCACCGGCCGGGCTCGCGCCGCCGCCGCTCTACTCGTCGGTGACGAGGCTCTTCTCGAACTTCTTCTGCGCGAAGTCCTGCAGCTCGCTGATCGCCGCGGCGACCTTGCCCGCGTAGGCGGGGGCGAAAGTGATCTCATGGGTGCCATCGAGGTCCTGCTGCCGCAGGCAGATGTAGCCGAAGTCCGAGATCTGGATCTCGATGTCCGCCTGGCCTTTGATGAGCATGTTGGCTGGCCTCCTTGCGAGACCTGCATCCTAGCCCGCCTCCTGGGACGGCAATCCGCGCCCGCCGCCCTCCGGCCGGTCTATGGGGACAGACCCCATTTCAGCCCTGAAATGGGGTCTGTCCCTCATCTCGGCTCCTAGCCGATCGAGCCGGTCGGCCCCGGATAGCTCACCTCCTCGAGCGCGCCGGTGTCCACATCGTAGATGAAGCCGCGCACGCTCACCGCATCGGGGCCGCTCGTCGGGATCCACGGGTGGCTGTGGATCGACGAGATGCCGCGACGCACGTCCCATTGCAGGCGCTCGAGGCTCTTCCCGTTGCGCGGCGAGTCGAGCGGCTCGATGGCGCCGCGGAAAGCGTGGAACTCGGCCGGCGTGGCGGAGGAGACGCCGCAACTGCGGAACGCGCGCTTCGTCGCCTGGCCGAGCAGCTTCTCCGCGGCCGGATCGCCTTCGAGCCCCGCTTTCAGGAGATCGTCGGTGAACGCGAGCATGCCGCAGCGCGTGTGATGGATCAGCACGATCTCGTTGGTGTCGAGCAGGTGGTGCGAGATGATGAGGCTGCGGATCGCATCCTCGTTCACCACGCCGCCGGCGTTGCGGATGATGTGCGCTTCGCCCGTCTGCAGGCCGAGAAGATCCTCGACGTCGAGACGCGCATCCATGCACGCAAGCACCGCCAGGCGCCGGGCCGGCCGGATGGCCTGCTGTCCCGGGTGGGACGGCTTGTGCAGCGCCTGGCCGCCGGCGTACTGCCGGTTGTTCGCGAGAGCCTGATCCGTCGTCGAAGTCGCCATGGTTCCTCCGCATCGGGCGAGCCGCCCGCAAAGAATCCCGAAAGAAACGTGCCTGGCGAATCAGACTACGCGCGCGTCGGCGACTTGGCGAAGACTAATGAATCATATGGATATGGCGCTGGGAATTTAGGGACAGACCCCATTTCAAGATTGAAATGGGGTCTGTCCCTAAATAGCTCTTTCGGCTTCGCGCTTCAGCGCCTCGTTCATCGCGTGGAAGCCCTGTCGCGTTCCACCATCGAGCGAGCGCCGGAAAAGCGGCACGAGGAGGCCGGAGAAGATTTCGCCGTGGCGGAAGAGCATGCGGCGTTCGCCTCGCGGCTCGAGCAGGAAGTAGTGCTCGCCGTCGAAGAGGCCGGGCAGGAGGAGCTTGCCCTTCCACCGGAACTCGCGCTCCGGCTCCACCGCGAGGACCGTGGGACGAAAGCGCATGCCGCCCGAGCCCGCCGGCTGGATGTGCACGACGAGCTGCCCGCCGACGACGGGCGTGCCCGCGATCGAGCGGACGAACGGATTCCATCGCGGATGGCCGTCGAAATCCATGAGGAGCGACCAGACGCGCGCGGCCGATGCGTTGATCTCGATCTGCGTGTCGACGCGGTGCATCTCACGCCTCGTAAGGCGCGTTGCTCCTGGGCGCCCTGGGCGCCTGCTCGTCGAGCGACTGGCGGTACCTGATGCACCCCTTGATGAACTCGGGCCAGGTCGGCACCACCGGGATGGGATCGGTCTTCTCCGGCAGCAGGCCCCACAGTGCCGGATGGTGCCAGCAGAGCTCGTGCAGCTTCGAATCGCGGTGCGCGCGAATGCCGTTGCGCAGCTTTCGCACTTCGTCGATCAGCTGCTCGCGCGACATCGCCTCGAGATCGGCATCCATGGCGGCTCCAAAAGGTTGACGTTCAGGGATCGACGCGGCGGAAGAAGCCGGGGTAGTCGAGCACGAGACCGTCCTCGTCGACGGAAAGCTCGGCGCTGAATCCGCTGCCGTCGAGGTTCTCGAAAAGATAGTGCCGCTCCGCGAGTCGCGCGTAAGCCTGCAACTGCGGCTGGAAGGTCAGGTCGGGCGCGTAAATCCAGACCATGCGGAACTCCCGGCGCTCGCCGATCGCCATCGGCGCTCGGCGAATCGGAAAGCTGTTGGTGAAGGGCGTCGGCCAGATGTCGATGTCGAGGCAGCCGTCGAGCGCCTCGATGGCGCGGCCATCGGCGTGCCGCCAGCGGCCCTGCCCGTCCGATCGCAGGCTGAGTGAGCGGGTTGACTCGCCAATCTTCACCGAGAGCTCCGCCTCGTGCAGCCGCCAGGCTTCGTCCCAGGCGAGGCGGTAGGCGAGCCGGAACGGCCCCTGCTCTTCGTCGAAGGCGGGTACGACGCTGTCGGCCGCGGTCTCGTGCAGAAGCAGGTGCTCGAGCCCCACGCCGGGCCGGTCCTTGCTCCAGAGCGGCGTCCAGCAGATCGTTCGGCTGGCGAGAGCCGTCATTCCGGGTGCGCGGCTCCGCGAGCGCTCATGACCCGCCACCCAGCGTCTTCTCGAGCAGCTCGTAGCCCGCGCGCTCGCCGTAGCCGTGGCGAAGATAGAAGCGCCGGGCGTCCTCGTTGCCCTTCGAGAGCTGCAGGGAGACGTTCGTGCAGCCGATGCGAACGAACTCGGCCTCGGCCGCCCGTAGGAGGGCGCTGCCGGCTCCGGTATGGCGCTCGTGCGGCACGACGAAGAGCTCGTCGATCTCGGCCGTAAGCCCGCCGTGCTCGAGGCTGAAGACATACACGCCGAGCAGGTAGCCGACCGGCCCGCCGTTGGCGAAGGCGAGCCAGCCCCCGCCGAGGCGCGGCTCGGAGAGCAGCCGCTCGAGCGTCCGCCCGATGCGCCGCGCCTCGAAGCCCGCGATGCCCTCGAACGCCCAGTACGCCCCCACGAGCGGCAGGAGCGCCGGCACGTCGGTTGGCACGGCCTTCCGGGCCTCGGCGGTCATTGGCCCTATGAGGAGGACTTATTCACGGGAGCCGCTCGCCGGGCGCGGGACGGCGCCCGGCAACCGGAAGAAGCGCATCGACGCCACGAAGAGCGCGACGCTCTGCGCGACGAGGCCGGCGAGGAGAAGTCCTGGCGTGGCATGGCCGTACTGTGCAAGGGCGAGATAGGCAAATAGCGGACCCAGCACGCAGGTCCACAGGAGCGGCGCAGCAACCGAAGGAACGCTTCGGGCCATGGACGCGCCCAGAAGCAGCAGGACACCCCACGTGAGCGGTACCGACGCCGCGGCGAGGAAGAAGGGCAGCACCTCCTCGGCCCGCGCCCAGCCGCTCGCCGGATGTAGAACGATCCGGCGAAGGAGAATCACTTCGAGCGCTCCGGCGAGGATGAGGACCGCTAGAAGCAGGATGGCGCGCATGGCCGCACGATAACCCATTGGTTCCCCGGCGAAGCAGGCTGGGGAGCGCGGTCTGGGACGGCGGCGGGCTTACAGCAGGACTTCGACGTCTGCCGGGCCGGTCTTGTCGAGGACGTTGACCGCGACGTCGCGGCCGTAACGGCGGAGAAGCACGTCGATGGACGAGGAGCCTACGCGAAGGCGACGGATGCGCACGTGCTCGATGGCCTCGGGGAGGCGCGGATGATGGAAGAGGACGCGCCCGGCCTGCGGGTCGAAGTCGATGCCGAGCACGGCGCCGAGCAGGCCGAAGGGGGAAGCGCTCGCCCAGGCGTGCGGGATGCAGGCCACGGGGTACTGCGTCGGGCCGCGCTCGGGGTGGCGGGGGAAGCCGCAGAAAAGCTCCGGCAGGCGCCGCAGGTCCATGTGGGCTGCGGCGTCGAAGAGCGCATTCAGGACCTGCAGCGCTTCGGCGCCGTGCCCGTAGCGGGCGAGGCCGAGCGCGATGATGGCGTTGTCGTGCGGCCAGATCGAGCCGTTGTGGTACGAGACCGGGTTGTAGCAGGGCTCGCCCGAGGCGATGGTGCGGATGCCCCAGCCCGTGAAGAACTCGCGCGATAGAAGCGCGCGGGCGAGCGCGTGCGAGCGCTCGGCCGAGACGATGCCGGTGAAGAGGAGGTGGCCCGCGCTCGAGCAGCGCACGCGGCAGGGACGCTTGTCGCCGTCGAGCGCGAGCGCGTAGAAGCCGCGGTCCTCCATCCAGAAGGCGCGCTCGAAGCGCTCCTGCAGCTCGCCCGCGGAGCGCTCCAGGCTCTCGGCGAGCGCCGGCCGCCCGGCGAGCCGCGCGAGGCGTGCACCCTGGCGCTTTGCCGCATAGACGTACCCCTGCACTTCGCAGAGCGCGATCGGCCCGCTGGCCGGGCTGCCGTCCTCGTGGAACACCGCGTCCCCCGAGTCGCGCCAGCCCTGGTTGGCAAGCCCGCGGGGGTCCGGCCGGTACTCGACGAAGCCGTCGCCGTCGCGGTCGCCGTGGCGGTCGATCCACTGCAGCGCGGCCTGCACGCTCGGCCAGAGCTCGCGCAGCGTCTCGTCATCGCCGGTGCGGCGGTAGTACATGCCGGCGAGCGCCACGAAAAGCGGCGTCGCGTCCGCCGCGCCGTAGTAGCGCCCGAAAGGCACCTCGCCCAGGTTCGCCATCTCGCTGTGGCGGATCTCGTGGACGATCTTGCCCGGCTCGGCGCCGGCCGCCGCGTCGAAGTCCTTCGCCTGGTGCGCGGCGAGGAAGCGCAGGGTGCCGCGCGCGAGCCCCGGGTCCAGCCACAGCATCTGCATGGCGGTCAGGATGCCGTCGCGGCCGAACGGCGTGCAGAACCACGGGATGCCGGCGTAGGGATAGCGGCCCTGCTCGGTGTCCGTGACGAGCATCACGATGTCCGCGAAGCTGCGGGCGATCACCTCGTTCACCACGTTGTGCGAGGTATCCACGGCCGCCGCGTGGGCGCTCGCGCGCATCCGGGCCTGCCGCGCCTCGCGCATGCGGCGGATGAGCCGCGGCCTGCCGGTGACGGCGGAGGTTTCCCCCTGGCAGCGCAGGTCCGCATGGACGACGACGCGCTGGCCCGGGCGCAGGGTGAGCTCGAAGCTCGCGCCGCGCGCGTGCAGCGCCGAAGGCGCCGGCTGGAACGCGACCTCCGTGCGCCGCTCGACGCCGTCCAGGCCGTGGTAGGTGAAAAGCACCGCGTTCGGTCCGCGCACCTCGACCGAGACCGTGCCGCGCCGCTCGCGCCGCTGCCCGCGCACCTCGAAGATGTCGGCGAAGTCGGCGTCGAAGTCGAAGCCGACCTCGACCTTGTGCGAGCGCCTGTCGTAGTTGCGCAGCGCGATCGTCTCGTGGCAGGTCTGCTGCCAGACGAACTTCCGGCGCATGATGTGCAGCGTGTCGCGCGCGAGCGCGATGCGGCCGGCTTCGTAGAGGTCGGGGTTGGTGAGATCGACGTTGAAGAGCGCGTTGTCGTTCTGCACCGTGGAGCTGAGGAGGAGCGGCCGCTGCCCGCCCACCGACAGGCGCCACGCCGAGAGGTGGCGCGTGTCACGGTAGTAGAGCCCCTCGGGGCTGCCCGGCCCGCCCACGAGGTCGCCGTAGTGGTCGAAGATGGCGAAGTTGTCGCCGTGCTTCAGCGTGCGCGGCCGGCGCTCCTGCAGCGACGAGGTGGCCGGTATGTAGAACTGCGGAATGCCGCTGTCCATGTCCGGGACTCAGCCCGCGTGGACGAGGGCGCCCACGGCAGCCTTCACCCTGGGGGCCACCCGGGCTTCCACCCGCCCGAGGAGCGCGCTGTAGACGCGCACGTAATCGCGCGCCATGCGCTCGGCGCTGAAGCGCTCCTCGAAGCGGCGGCGCACCTGGCAGCGGTCGAGCTCGTCGATCCGCTCGACCGCCCTGGCGGCCGCGATCTTGCTGTCGACGACGAACCCGGTCACGCCGTCCTCGACCACCTCGCTCACCGACCCGCAGCGCCAGCCGATGACCGGCGTGCCGCAGGCCATGGCCTCGATCATCACGAGGCCGAAGGGCTCGGGCCAGTCCACCGGGAAGAGCAGCGCCCGGGCGTTGCCGAGGAACTCCGCCTTGCGGTCCTCGCCGATCTCGCCGATGAACTCCACGTGCGGGCTGGCGAGGAGCGGCTCGATCCAGCGCTCGAAGTATTCCTGGTCGGCCGCATCTACCTTTGCGGCGATCTTCAGGCGCATCCCCGCGCGCCGCGCGATCGCGATGGCGCGGTCGGGCCGCTTCTCCGGCGAGATGCGGCCGATGAAGGCGAGATAGTCGCCCCGCGGCTTTTCGTTCAGCGGCAGCAGGTCGAGCGGCAGGCCGTGGTGCACGGTGCCGACCCAGTGCGCTCCCGTCAGGTAGCTGCGCTGGTTCCGCGAGATGGCGACGAGCGGCATGTCGTCGAACTCCGCGTAGAACGTCTGCAGGTCCGGCCGGTCCAGGCGGCCGTGCAGCGTGGTCACGGTGCGCTGGCGCAGCTCGCGGAACACCGGGAAGTGCAGCAGGTCGACGTGGAAATGCAGCACGTCGAACTCCCGGGCCCGCCGCCGTACCTGCTCGAGCTGCAGCACCGCGTGCGGCAGCGGGTCGTGCGCCGTCGGGTCGAGGCGCAGCGCGCGATGCACGGGTGCCACCAGCCGGGCAGAAGTCTTCGAGTCCCCGCTGGCGAAGAGCGTTACCTCGTGGCCTTGGCGGACCAGCTCTTCCGTGAGGTAGTGGACGATTCGCTCGGTGCCGCCGTAAAGCTTCGGGGGAACGCTTTCCGTCAGCGGCGCGATTTGAGCGATCCGCATGACGTACCCCTTCGAATTTGTCCGAGTCGGACATAGGGTCCCGCGGCGGGCCTTTCAAGCCGCGTTTTCGAAACGCCCGCGGAACCCGCGCGCGCCGGGGACGGTCAATACGGGCGAGAGAGCCGGATGCCCGCAGGAGGCGGCGACTCTCGTCCCTTGTGCGGCGCGCCGGCATGACGCATGGAGGGAGATATGTCTTTCAAGGTCAAGCACTGGCAGGATCCCGTCAACCTCGTCCTCGGGCTCTGGATGATCGCCTCGCCGTGGGCGCTGGCGTACCAGGCCGAGTCGGCCCCCCTGTGGAACGCGGTCGTCGCCGGCGTCCTCATCGCCGCGGTGGCCCTGGCCGCGCTCTACCGGGTGTTCGCCTGGCAGGAATGGGCGAACTTCATCCTCGGGCTGTGGCTGGTCGTCTCGCCCTGGGCGCTCGGCTTCGCCGGGCTGCAGGCGGCCACGCGGAACGCCGTAGTCACGGGGGTGGTGGTGGCTGCGCTCGCCCTGTGGGCGCTCGCCAGGGACCGGGACATCGGCGGCTGGCTCAGTCCGGCCCGCTGATCCCCGCCCTCGCGGGCGGCCGGCCGGCGGGCGGCGCGACGCCGCACCCGCCGGCCGGCGCGCAGGAGCAGTCCTGATCCATCCGGCATCCCGCCATGGGCGGTCGGGCCCGAAATCTGCACGCGCTTCGGTATCCGCCGCGCGCTCCCCCGGGGCACAGCCGGGCGGGCGCCCGCCATCGGCCTATCCCGAGGCCTCCCGGCGACCGGCGCCCCGGCGTTCCGCCGGGCTCTTCTGGACCGGCGCAGGATGCTTCCTGCGCAGCGCCACCTTTTTCAGGAAGGCGAGGGGCTCTACGAAGTAGGGGTTCTGGTGGACCTTTCCGTCCAGGATGACGTGCGAGTGGGTCGCCAGGATGTCGGCCACCACCCGGCCGCTGCACTGGTTCACGTCGTACATGCACACGACCGTGCAGTCGTACCGCGGCGTCAGCAGGTTCACGCGGGCCTCGTAGGCCATCAGCTCGTCGGTGGTCGGCAGGTTCCGCAGCACCCAGTCCATGTCGGCGGACCCGCGAACCCCGACCCCACCCCGCGGACCCTGCGCAGCGCTCCGCAGCGCCTCCTCCAGCAGCACGCACATCCGCTCGGCTACGAACACGCCGTCCTTCAGGTACGTCTTATCGGAGGCCAGGAGCTTCAGTTGTCCCGCCTCAATGGCCGCGTCGACGGCGATACCGCCGTCCCGCATCCGCTGCAGGTGCTCGCTCTGGAATCCCGACGCGACGGCGGTAATGACCTCTTCCCCCGCCTCGATGCCTTCCCGTAGAAAGGGATTCAGGATCTGATACTGCCCGTCCCTCGTGTCGACGAAGGCGCAGACGTGATGGCATCCCGAAAGGCGTGTCCCGCACAGCGTGACAACACGGTTCGAGGAAGTCATGACATGTCCCTCTGAGTCGTCTACGACGTGCTTTATTGGCGCCGGGAGCGCCGGTTACAGGTGGCCTAACTCTAACTATTGGCGACTCCGAGACTGCGGGTTTGTTCCCGGTGTCCTAATGCCACCCGACGATTGCCATGACGCAGACGATCACGCCCGTGAGCTCTTCTGGATGGGGGCGGGATACTTCCTCCGCAGCACCCTTTTCAGGTAGGCGAGCGGCTCGACGAAGTAGGGGTTCTCCTGGACCTTCCCGCCCAGAATGACGTGCGAGTGGGTCGCCAGGATGTCGGCCACCAGCTGGCCGCTGCACTGGTTGATGTCGTACACGCACAGAAGCGTGCATTCGTACTGCGGCGTCAGCAGGTTCACGCGGGCCTCGTAGGCCATCAGCTCGTCGGTGGTCGTCAGATTGCGCAGCACCCAGTCCATGTCCCCGTACGCGCGCACCGCGCCCCGCGGTCCCTGCGCGGCGTTCCGCAGCGCTTCCTCCAGCAGCGTGTACATCCGCTCGACCACGAACACCCGGTCCTTCAGGTACGTCTCGTTGGAGGTGAGGAGCTTCAGCTGTCCTGCCGCGATCGCCGCGTCAACGGCCACGCCGCCGGCCCGCATCCGCTGCAGGTGCTCGGCCTGGAACCCCGTCTCCACGATGGTGACGATCTCTTCCCCCGCCTCGATCCCTTCCTGGAAAAACGGGTTCAGGATCCGGTACTGCTCGTCCCTCGAGTCGACGAAGGCGCAGACGTGCTGGCATCCCGACAGGCGTGTCCCGCATAGCGTGACGGCTCGGTTCGAGGAAATCATGACCTTGTCCTCAAGCTTCGCTCCATTCGTCGGCGGTGCCGACGGAAGATGAACGGTAACCCTGGCTGTCAGGAAAACACTGAGGCTACCACTTTGCCCGGGCAATTCATGCGCGCCACGCAATCCGGCGTACCGTCAGGGCGCGAGGAATTCCTTCTTGATGTCCTCGGCCATGAGCCGCTTGGTGACCCACGCAAACGGTGCCGCGAACACCAGGCCGACCACGAGGGTGATGCCGATC
>CAYWSG010000094.1:0-11833 GCA_964461055.1 uncultured Enterobacteriaceae bacterium
GCTTGCCTTCGATCGACTCGATCATCGCCGACTCCTCGCCGCAGATGTAGGCGCCGGCGCCGCGGCGCAGATGGATCGGCGGCAGGGTGCAGGGAGGATTCGCGACGAGCTTCTTCAACTCCCTTTCGAGCATCGAGCGGCAGCCCGCATATTCGTCGCGCAGGTAGATGTAGATCTCGGAGACCTGGGCCGCCCAGGCGGCGACGAGCATGCCCTCGAGGAAGCGATGCGGGTCGCGCTCGAGGTACCAGCGGTCCTTGAAGGTGCCCGGCTCGCCTTCGTCGATGTTCACGGCCATGAGCCGCGGTGCCGGCTCGGCGGCCACGATGCGCCACTTGCGGCCTGCCGGGAAGCCGGCGCCGCCCAGGCCGCGCAGCCCCGAATCCTCCATGATCTTGATGACGTCCTCGCGGCTTCTCTTTCCGCCCACGCATTCGGCCGCGAGCTTGTATCCGCCGCTCGCCTTGTAGGCGTCGAAGTCCAGGTACTTTTCTTCCGGACAGGAAGTCGCCTTGCTGGCAACCGCATCCCGGACGGCCTCGACCGTCGCGTTCCGGACCGGGTTCTGGCCCACGACCGCGACCGGCGCGCTCTCGCAGCGGCCAACGCATGGCGCGGGAATCACGCGCACGTCCTTGCCGAGGATCTTCGGAAGCTTCTGGAGAAGCTCCCGCGCGCCGGCGAGCTCGCAGGCGATCGAGTCGCACACGCGCACGGTGAGCGCGGGCGGGTCCGCCTCGCCTTCCTTCACCACGTCGAAGTGATGGTAGAAGGTCGCGACCTCGTAGACCTCCGCCTGCGCGAGCCTCATCTCCCTGGCGAGCGCCGCGAGGTGCGCCGCCGAGAGCCGGCCGTAGCGATCCTGGATCAGGTGCAGGTTCTCGATGAGCAGGTCGGCGCGCCGCGGCTCCACGCCGCTGCGGCGACGCGCCTCGTCGAGCAGCGCCTGCACTTCGCTCAATGCCTGGGGATCGACCGCCCTGCCCTTGGGAATGGGCCGCAGTTTTCTGGGGTCTTTCATGGGAGCATCCATTATCGGCCAGCGCACCCGGCAACCTTCTTGACTGCGGTCAAGGGGTTGCCCAGCATTCCGCCATGTGTCGCGCGCTCCTCTACCTCGGCGAGCCGGTGCTGCTCGACAACCTGCTCTTTCGGCCCGATTCGGCGCTCGTGCGCCAGAGCTACGGGCCGAAGATGCTGCACCTGCTCAACCTCGCCGGCTTCGGCATGCGCGCCTGGGACCGGGAGACCCGCGAGCCGCAGCGGCCTTTCGCCTACGCGTCGGAGTCGATCCCGGTCTTCGACCGCAACCTGAAGAGCCTCGCCGAGAAGGTGTTCGGCTCCTGCGTGCTCGCGCACGTGCGCGGCGTGCCCTACGACACGGCAGCCGAGGTTGCGCCGCAGAACGTCCATCCGTTCCAGTTTCCCGGCGTGCCGCTCGCCCTCGCCCACAACGGCGACCTCGCCGGCATCGAGGCGATCAAGCCGCGCCTCGCCGCGCACGTCAAGCCCGAGTTCCTTGCGCGGATCCGCGGCACCACCGACAGCGAGTGGCTCTACGCGCTCGTCGTCTCCCGCCTCGCCGATCCGCATGCGCGCCCGGCGCGCGAGGCCCTCATCGAGGCGATCACGCACGCCCTTCGCGTCGTGCGCGAGGCGCGCGCGCAGGCGGGTATCACGCTCGCTTCGCCGGCCAACCTGTTCCTCACCGACGGCACGCAGCTCGCCGCGGTGCGCTACTGCTTCGACTTCGGCCGCTATCCGACCGACGACCCGGCGGCGCTCGTCTCCGGCCACTTCAACTACTACAGCCTCTGGTACACGGTCGGGCGCGACTACGGCCTGCACGAGGGCGAATGGAAGATGACGGGCGGCGCCGAGCACGCCGACTCAATCCTGGTCGCCTCCGAGCCGCTCACGCGCGACACGGCGGCGTGGGTCGAGCTGCCCGAGTACAGCCTGCTGCATGTGGAGCGCCGCGAAGGCCGGCCGGCGCTTACGCTGCGCTTTCTGGACTGAGCGCCTCGGCGGCGACGATCTGGCTCGAGTAGGCGGCCGTGAGCACGTCGCCCTCGCGCTGGGCGCCGCTCAGGCGCGCCGCGCTGATGAGGCGCGCAAGCTGCGTGTTCGTGCGCGCGAGCGAGCGCAGCAGGCTGCGGTGGATGGCCCGCTGCAGTCGCACCGACAGGCTTTCCTGCCCGTCGTACCAGCGAAGGAAGGCCTGCGCGGGCACCTCGAGCACGCAGGCCGCTTCCCGCACCCAGGCGCTCGCGCCGTGCGCCTTTCGCTCGAGCAGCGAGAGGATGCCCACGAGCTCGCCAGGGCCTGCGATGGCGATGCGCCGGAAGCCGCCGCCCGCGAGCGCGAACACCTCGAGCGCGCCGCGCACCACGAGGTAGCCGGCGCGCGACGGCTCGCCGGCGGCGAAAAGCTTCACGCCGCGCGGAAGCTCATGGGCTCGCCCCGCATCCGCGAGCTGCTCGATCTCCTGGGCATCGAAGCCCTCGAAAAACGGCAGCACCGGAAGGAACGCCCGCCAGTCGAAGGAAGGCGGCGTTTCGACCCGGGCGGTCGTCTCGGGCAGGGTAAAAGGCTCGGCCTGCGCCGGATGGGCGAGCACTTTCGCGTTGAGGGCCCGCAGCCGGGCGACGAGCGCCCGCGTGATGGCCCGTTGCACTTCGAGCGCGCCCGGGTCGCGGACCGCCGTCATGGCGGCGAAGTCGCTGCGCGCCACGAACCAGCCCTGCACGGCCGTGCGCGCCAGGACGCTCGCCGAGCACACGCCGTGCTCGAGGAGCGCCATCTCGCCGAACATCTCGCCCTCGCCGAGCCGCGCCACGGAAAGCATCCCGCCGCCGGGCAGCGCGACGAGCGCCTCGGCCTCGCCCTGCCCGATCAGGAACGCGCCGCGCGCCGCCTCGCCCTGGCGGACGAGCCGCGCGCCGGCGGGAAAGGCGACCGGCCGGCCGATGGCGAGCAGCTTCTCGTGAAAGGTCCCCACTCGGGCGCAGTGTACAACCGGCGTCAGCGGAGGAAGAGGAGGTTGAAGCGGGCCTTGCGAAGGTCCGGATCGAAGCGCAGCGCCAGCTCATACGCGCGGCGGGCGTCCTCCGGCCGACCGGCGAGCTGATAGGCGTAGCCGAGATTGTTGTAGGCCCTCGCATTCCAGGGCGCGTGCCGGACGCTCGATTCCCACAGCGCGATCTCGCTGCGGTAGTCGAGCTGCCTCAGCATGGAGCTGCCGGCGAAGAGCGCGCAGGCAGCCGACGCGGCCGCGAAAGCATGCTTCACAGAAGTTCTTTCGACCTGCAGGCAGATCGCAAGGAAAAGGCCCCAGCAGGCGAGATAGAGCTGCCGGTCGTTCGCCACGTCGAGCCGCGGCACGAGCGAGTTCGTCGGCGCAAGCTGCAGGAAGAACCACAGGATGCCGAACGCAAGCCAGGGGCGCTTGCGCAGGCTGGCGAGCCCGAAGGCGAGGAGCGCCGCGAGGAGCACCGCCTGCCCTGCGAGGACGGCATCCCAGTGAGTGAGCGTCGGCAGGGCGGGATCGATGTTGTAGCCGTGCAGCGAGACGAGCCGCAGCACCAGATACGAAACCCCGCCCACCTGCGTGAGAAGGTTCTCCGCAAGGCCCCGCTCGCCGAAGCCGAAGGCGACAAGGTCGAAGTAGCGCTGGTTGAGGAGCAGAAAGACGCCGCCCGCGCCGAGCAGCGCCCAATGCAGCCATTGCCGCCGCAGCACGGCGGGCCATGGGACCCTTCCCGAAAAATTCCCATTCGACTTTTCCGGGATCGAAGAATCGGTGCGCACGCGGCAGAGCTCGCAGAGCAGCAGCGCGGCAGGGAGCGTCACGGCCGTTTCGCGTACCGCGAGCGCAGCCACAAAGAGAAGCGCCGACAGCGCGCCGTAGACAACCCAGTGGTTGCCCCGGAGATACGCAAGCAGGGCGCCGAGGTAGAAGCACGCCATGAGCGACGACGAGCGGCCGCTTGCGTAGGTCACCGCCTCGGTCTGCGCCGGATGCAGGGCGAAGAGAAGCGCCGCAACGAAGGCGGCCGCGCTGCTTCCGAAGAAACTGCGTCCGACGAGATAGAGGAGCACCGCATTGAGCGCGTGGGCAAGGACGTTGAAGAGCTGGAAGCCGCCGCCCAGCGTCCAGTTCAGCGTGTAGCTCGCCTTGAGGAGCGGGCGCACGCCTGCGCCGGCGTGCTCGAAGAGCGCCTCCCACGAGTGCACCGTCGGATAGTTGACGATGACGTTGTAGTCGTCGAACTGGAACACCGCCCAGAGCGACGGGACATAGGCAAGCGCCGCGGCAAGCGCGACGGCAAGCGCGACGGCAAGCGCGACGGCAAGCGCGACGGCGATCGCTTTCACCGCGCGGCGGCGAAAGCGCGGTCGAGGAGGCCTGCGGCGTTCCACCAGCGGTTCGGCGCATTGAGCAGCACGGCGAGCACGCGCACGCCGTTTCGCTCGACGAGCGCGACGAGGCAGTTGCCGGCGCCTTCCGTGTACCCGGTCTTCAGGCCGATGGCGCCTTCGTAGCGCCCCAGGAGCGCGTTCGTGTTGCGAAGCGTGAAGGAACGCGTCCCGGCGCCCGTCGCCGCCGTAGCCGTCGCGCCGGCGCCCCGGGGAAGCGTGCGGATGCGCACCTTTTGCATCCGGGCAAGGCGCAGGTACTCGTCGTGACCGATGACTTCCTCCGCGAGCCGTGCGAGATCGGCAGCGCTGGAATACTGGCCCTCGCGGTCGTGGCCGCAGGGATCGGCAAAGCGCGTGTCCGCCATCCCGAGGCGCGCGGCCCGCTCGTTCATGCGGGCGACGAACCGCTCCACCGAAGGGCCGAGGCGCTCGGCGAGCGCCCGGCACGCGTCGTTCGCCGAGCGCACGATCGTCGCGGCGAGGAGATCGCGCGTGCGGAAGCGCTCCCCCGGCGTGAGGCCGATGCGCGTGCCGGTGGCGCGAAGCACCGACGCGCCGACGGTCATCGGCTCGTCCAGGCGGCCGCTTTCGATGGCGAGGAGCGCCGTCATCATCTTCGCGAGGCTGGCCGGCGCAAGGCGCGCATGCGCGTTCCCGGCCCACAGCACGGCGCCATCGCGCTTCACGAGATAGGCCGCCGCGATCCACGGGTACGGATTCTCGACGACCCGAGGGACGACGCGCGGAGCCACGTGGACAGGCTCGCCCGCTTCCGGAGCCGCCTGTCCTTGTGCTACGCCCGGCGCCGCGAGCGCGACGCCGAGCCCAAGGAGGAAGAAAATGGCCCGCGGGGAACGCCGCACGGCTAGCGGCCGAAGAGCCCCCGCAGCTTGTTGATGCCCTGGTTGATGCCTTCCTTCACCTGCTCGGCCGCCTGGCCGGCCGTTTCGCCCGCGCCGCCGCCCGCCGCCGGAGCGGCCGCACGGGCGGGCTGCTCGCGACGCGCGAAGTCGGCGTTGGCGAGATAGCGCTCGCAGAACCGGGCGTACTTGCCGTCCATCTTCGAGGTGTAGTCGCGGCCCGCGCAGTGCACCTCGGCGATCGGCTTCGCTTCCATGGGGCAATAGGTGCCGAGGAACTCGAGCGCGCCCGCCTTGGCGGCCTTCGGACACTGCTCGGCCTTGATGGCCGCGGTGCTCACGCCGCAGGCCTGCGCGGCGGTCTCGTCGGCGCGCGCCTTGAGGAAGCCCTCCTGCGTCTGGAAGCGACGGCAGAACTCGCTCGCGCGGGCGTTGCAGGCCTTCGCCACCTGCGGATTCGCCTGGCTCACCGCATCCATCATGGATTTGCAGTTGGCGTCGCCGTCCTTGCGGTGGCACTGCCCGTAAACGCCAAGGCGCGAGAACTGCATGGAGTCGACGGCGGCCGCGCACTCCTTCATCTGCAGCTCGGCCTGCCGCTTCCTCGCCGCCTCGGCCTGCGCCTGTCCTTCTGCCGCCTGCTTCTGGACCGCGGCGATCTTCGCCTCGCGCTCGCGGTTCGCCTGCTGCACGTCGCAGGTGCCGACCCTCCGCCCGACGGTCGTCATCGTCATGTCGCCGTCCTTGCCGCTGAAGCTCATGGTGCCCTTGAACTCGGTGCGGGCGGCGTTGTACCTCTGCTCGACCACCATCCGGCCCTGGGGGCAGCTCATCGCCACGCGCGTGTAGGTGGGCGAGTGCTGCTTGTCGGTGACCTTGCACTCCTGGCTTTCCCGGGTCTGCCTCGCGTTCGCCTCCGGATCGTCGCCCATGCAGACGCGCTGCGCCTGGCCCGTCATGCCGGCCGGCATGCCGGGGATCTGGGTAGTGACCTCCCAAAGCTCGCCCTTTGCGGCGCCCGCCGAGGCGGGGAAAAGGGCAGGCAGCGCGGCCATCAGGCACGCGGCAGCGAGTCGGACGACGGCGGTTCTTTTCATTGGCTCTCCCCTAGGAGGCGCGAGTGTACACTCGCGGCTCCTTTCCGCGCGCTCGACCCCTCCGGATTTCCTCCATGGCTGCACAGCCCGCCGCACGCTTCACGCAGACCGAGGCCGACCGCGTGCTCGCCGTGGTCGCCGCCGTGGCGCGCGAGGCGCGGCCGCACGTCGAGGCGTACGTCTCGCTCGACAGCTCGCTCGAGCGCGAGCTCGGGCTCGACAGCCTGGCGCGCGTGGAGCTCGTGCTGCGCCTGGAGCGCGAGTTCGCCGCGAGCCTGCCCGAGCAGGCGCTCGCCACGAGCGAGACGCCGCGCGACCTGCTGCGCTTTCTCCTCGCGGCCGCCGGCCACGCGCCGCACGCGGCCGATCGCAGCGTCGCGAGCCTGCAGCGCTCGAGCGGGGTGCGCCCGCCCGTGGAAGCGCAGACGCTCGTGGAGGCACTCGAGTACCACGTCGAGCGCCAGCCGGACCGGCTTTCCGTGTTTCTCTACGAGGAGGGCGAGGAGAAGCCGCTGACCTACGGCGCGCTCTGGAAGGGGGCGCTGCGCTACGCGGCGCACCTCGCCGAGGGCGGCCTCGCGCCCGGGCAGACGGTGGCCATCATGCTGCCTACCGGGGCGGACTACCTCTACTGCTTCTACGGCGTGCTGCTCGCGGGCGGCATCCCGGTGCCGCTCTATCCGCCGGCGCGGCTCACGACCATCGAAGACCACATGACGCGCCACGTCGGCATCCTCAAGAGCTGCGACGCGGCGCTCATGGTCACGATCCCCGAGGCGAAGCCGCTCGCGTGGCTCCTGCGGGCGCAGGTGGAGTCGCTCCGGAGCGTGCTCGTGCCGGCCGACTTCGCCGAAGGCGCGCCCGCCTTTACCCCCGTGCGGGGCCGCGCCGGGCACATCGGCTTCCTGCAGTACACCTCGGGCAGCACGGGCAACCCCAAGGGCGTCGTGCTCACGCACGCCAACCTGCTCGCCAACGTGCGCGCGATGGGCAAGGGCGCGCGCGCGACGCAGGACGACGTCTTCGTGAGCTGGCTCCCCCTCTACCACGACATGGGGCTCATCGGCGGCTGCTTCGCCACCATGTACCACGGCTTCCCGGTGGTGCTCATGTCGCCGCTCGCCTTCCTCTCGCGGCCGGCGAGCTGGCTGCGCGCAATCCACCGCCACCGCGGCACCATTTCCGGCGGCCCCAACTTCGCCTACGAGCTCTGCCTGCGGCGCATCGCCGACGAGGACCTGGAGGGGCTCGACCTCTCCTCCTGGCGCTTCGCTTTCAATGGCGCCGAGCCGGTGAGCCCCGAGACCATGACCGCCTTCTCCGAGCGGTTCTCGAAATGGCGCTTCGACCCGCGGGCCATGGCGCCCGTCTACGGCCTTGCCGAATGCACGGTAGGCGTGGCTTTCACGCCGCCGGGCACGCCGTGGCGCGTGGATGCGCTCGACCGCGACGCCTTCTCGCGCACGGGCGAGGCCGTTCCCGCGAAGGCGGACGATCCCGCCCCGCTGCAGGTCGTCGCCTGCGGCCACGTGCTCGAGGACCACGACCTGCGCGTGGTGGACGCAGCGGGGCTCGAGCTTCCCGACCGGCACGAGGGAAGCCTGCAGTTCCGCGGCCCCTCGGCCACCGGCGGCTACTACCGCAATCCCGAGGCGACGAAAAAGCTCTTCGACGGCGACTGGGTCAATACCGGCGACCGCGCCTATCTCTCCGAGGGCATGGTGTACATCACCGGGCGGGAGAAGGACATCATCATCCGCGGCGGGCGAAACATCAGCCCCTACGAGCTCGAGGAGGCCGTGGGCGATCTTCCGGGCGTGCGCCGCGGCTGCGTCGCCGTCTTCGGCTCGCGCGATCCGGCCACGGGCACCGAGCGCATGGTCGTCCTCGCCGAGACGCGCGAGGCCGGGCTCACGCAGAAGGAAGCGCTCCGCTCGCGCATCAACGAGCTCGCCCTCGCCTTCACGGGCGGCCCGGCGGACGACATCGTCCTCGCTCCCCCGCACACGGTGCCCAAGACCTCGAGCGGCAAGATCCGCCGGGTCGCCGCGCGCGAGTTCTACGAGCGCGGGCCGGAGGCGGTGAAGCCCCTCGCCGTATGGCGCCAGTTCGTCCGCCTCGGCCTTGCCGGGGCCGCGCCGCAAGCCCGGCGCGGCCTTCGGGTCGTGCGCGGCGCGCTGTTCGCGGCACGTGCCTGGGTGATCATGGCGCTCTTCCTTCCGCTTCTGCTCGCCTCGGCGGCGGCGCGCCCCGGCACGCCCACCTGGCGCCTCGCCGGGCGCCTCGCGCGCGCCTTCTTCCGCTGGAGCGACATCCCGCTCGTGGTGAAAGGCCTCGAGAACCTGCCGCCTTCGGGCGCCGTCATCATCGCAGCCAACCACGCGAGCTACCTCGACGGCGCGGTGCTCCTCGCCGCCCTCGAGGCGCGCGACTATGCCTTCGTCGCCAAGCGCGAGCTCGCCGACAGCGCGCTCACGCGCACGCTGGTGGGCGGCATCGGCGCGCAGTTCGTCGAGCGCTTCGACGTGCAGAAAAGCGCCGAGCACGCCGACGAGCTCGTCGCGGCGGTGCGCCGCGGCGTCTCCCTCATCGCCTTCCCGGAGGGGACGATCCGCCGGCACACCGGGCTCATGCCCTTTCGCGCCGGCGCCTTCCAGGCCGCCGCGCAGGCGGGCGTGCCCGTCGTGCCGGTGGCGCTGCGCGGCGTGCGCTCGGTACTGCGCGACGGCACCTGGTACCCGCGCCGCTCCCCCATCGCGGTCACCGTCTGCGCCCCCGTCCACCCGGACGGCACCGACTGGAGCGCCACGCTGCGTCTGCGCGATCGCGTGCGCGCCGAGATCGCCCGCCACTGCGGCGAGCCCGACTTAGCCGAAAATCCGGGACAGGTGCAGATTTCCGGGAATGGGGATCAGCGCCCGACGATCGGGTAGCGCCGGCCCTCAGTCGACCTTCAAGGTGCCGTCCACGCAGGTGACCGCGTGGCCGCCGATGCGGATGCCGTCCTCGTCAACCGTGACATGCACGCGCCCGTCGCGTCCCAGCGCGGCGCCCTGTCGGGCGATGTAGCGGCGCCCGTACCGCTCGAGCGCGTTGGTTTCCTTCAGGAAAGCCGCCACGCTGAGGTTCCCGCTGCCGCACACCGGATCCTCGGGGATGCCGTGCGCGGGCGCGAAGGAGCGCACGTGGATGGCGGAAACGCAGTCGTCGGATTTCGCGAACAGCGTGACGCCAGAAACCTCCTCCTTCAAGCTGTACCGGGCTAGCGCGGCCATATCGGGGACGAGATCCGCCAGAGTCCTCGCGTCGCTCACTTCGCCGACGATCCAGACGGGGCCGACGTCGATGCGAAGGCGCTCGCCGAGCGCGGGGATCCCGGGAATCTCCGGCGCGCGCGCAATCCGGGCGGGCGGGCCCTTGACGAAGATGCGCCCGTCGGCATCGAGGGCGAGATCGAGCACCCCGGCGCCGCATTCCTGCCGGAGGGTCGGCTTCCTCTGGACGAACCCTTGCTCGATGGCCGCATGGGCGCTGCCGACGGTCGGATGGCCCGCAAAAGGCAGCTCCTGGGCCGGCGTGAAGATCCGCAGCCGGTAGTCGGCGACCTCGCTTTTCAGGAGGAACGTCGTCTCGGAGAGATTCGTCCAGCAGGCAATGCGCTGCATCGCCTCGGTGTCGAGGCCCTCGGCGCCGATCACCACGGCGACCGGGTTGCCGAAGAACGGCCGGGAAGTGAAGACGTCGACCTGCTTGAAGCGGAGCGGGCCCATGGCGGTATATTCACAGCCTTTCGCCGCGGGCGCCAGATGACAGTCCGAAGAAAAATCCCGGCCACACTGATTCCCGGCGACGGCATCGGGCCCGAGATCGTCGCCGCGGTCGTGCGCATCCTCGCCGCCGCCGGCGCGCCGTTCGAATGGGAGCGCCAGGCGGGCGGCATGGGCGCGCTCAAGCGCCACGGCGACCCGCTGCCGCCGCGGCTCCTCCAGAGCATCCGCAAGACCGGCCTCGCCCTCAAGGGACCGCTCACGACGCCGGTGGGCGGCGGCTTCCGCTCGGTGAACGTGCGCCTGCGCGAGGAGTTCGGGCTCTACGCCAACGTGCGGCCCGCGCGCACGATGCTGCCCGGCGGGCGCTACGAGGACATCGACATCGTGCTCGTGCGCGAGAACCTGGAGGGCCTCTACCTCGCCTGGGAGCACTACCTCGACATTGGCGACGACGAGCGCGCGGTGGCCATCTCCTCGGGGGTCAACACGCGCGCCGGATGCCGGCGCATCGCCGAGTTCGCCTTCGACTACGCGGTGCGCAACCGCCGGCGCAAGGTGACCATCGTGCACAAGGCGAACGTGCTGAAGGCGCTCACCGGCGTATTCCTCGAGACCGCGCGCGAGGTCGGCAAAAAATACGCGAGCCGGCTCGAGATCGACGATCGCATCGTGGACGCGTGCGCGATGCAGCTCGTGCTCGATCCGTGGCAGTTCGACGTCATCGTGACGACCAACCTCTTCGGCGACATCCTGTCGGACGAGATCGCGGGGCTCGTGGGCGGCCTCGGCATGGCCCCCGGCGCGAACATCGGCCCGAAGGCGGCGATCTTCGAGGCGGTGCACGGCTCGGCGCCGGACATCGCCGGCAAGGGCATCGCCAACCCGCTCGCGCTGCTCCTCGCCGCCTGCCTCATGCTCGAGCACGTCGGCCGCAAGCAGATCGCCGCCGACATCCGCGGCGCGGTGGACCGCGTCCTGCGGGACGATCAGGTCCGGACGAAGGACCTCGGCGGCAAGGCCACGACCGCCCAGTTCACCCAGGCGATCGTCCGCCGACTCAGATGACGGGTACGGACCTTATTTTTCTCACTTAAGAACCCTTTTCAGGGTCTTGCCCATCTCCGCTGGATTGCGGGTCACGGTGATCCCGCAGGCTTCCATGACTTCCAGCTTCTCCTGTGCGGTGCCCTTGCCGCCCGAAATGATGGCGCCCGCATGCCCCATGCGCTTGCCCGGAGGGGCGGTGATGCCGGCGATGAAGCCGACCACGGGCTTTCTCATGTTGTCCTTGACCCAGCGCGCGGCGTCCTCCTCGTCGGAGCCGCCGATCTCGCCGATCATGATGACGGCATCGGTGTCGGGGTCGTCGTTGAACATCTTCATGACGTCGATGTGCTTCAGGCCGTTCACCGGGTCGCCGCCGATGCCGACGGCCGTCGACTGGCCGATGCCGAGCTCGGTGAGCTGGCCCACCGCCTCGTAGGTGAGCGTGCCCGAGCGCGAGACGACGCCCACGCGCCCCTTCTTGTGGATGTGGCCCGGCATGATGCCGATCTTGATCTCGCCCGGCGTGATGACGCCCGGGCAGTTCGGGCCGACGAGGAGCGTCCGGCGGCCCTGCTTGCGCATGCGGTCGCGCACCTCGATCATGTCGCGCACCGGGATGCCCTCGGTGATGCAGATG
>CAYWSG010000095.1:0-11785 GCA_964461055.1 uncultured Enterobacteriaceae bacterium
ATAGCAACACCCCCTTGAAGAAGTGTTGCACTTCGTTTGTGAACTCAGGGGACCCCGTTTGCCCTTTTTCAATACAACCCTGGGTCCCCGCCTTCGCGGGGACGACGAAGCAAAGCTGCTTCCACAAAGTAAAGCTACTTGAACGTAGTAAATCTACTTCAACGAAGTAAATCTAGTTCAACGAAGTCAAGATACTTCAACTAAGTCAAGTTACTTCAACGAAGTCAAGCTACTTCCGAGTTTCCCTATGCCGTCGCGCCGCCGCAGGAGCTGCCGGCGCCGGCGGTGCAGCCGAGGCAATGCGCGGCGAAGCGGATGCGCCGCGCGAGCACCTGCTCGAAGTCGAAGTCGAAGATGCTGAGCGGCCGGCCGTCGCGCGCCTGCGCCTGCAGGTCGAGCATCTGGTTGAAGTCGCAGTCGTAGATGCGCCCGTCGTAGCCGACGCTGATGAGCGAGCGGCACATGACCCCTTCGGCCGCCGCCGGGTTGAACGCCGCGGTCAGCTTTTCCATGTACGCCTCGAGCTGCCCGGACTTCTCGAGGTGCAGCCGGAAGCGGTTGATGGGCATGTTCGTGATCGTGTACAGGCTGTTGAACACGACGCCGAACTTCGTTTTGAGCTCGCGCTTGTAGTCAGCTTCCAGCGAGGCCTGCGCCGCCGGCAGGTAGGGACCCACGGGGTTGTAGACGAGATTCAGCAGGAGGCCGCTCCCTTCCTCGCCATAGCCCACGGCGTTCAGCCGCCGCAATGCCTCGATGCTCTTGCCGAACACGCCCGAGCCGCGCTGCGCGTCGGTAAAGTACTGCTGGTAGTAAGGAAGCGACGAGACCACCTCGACGCGCTGGCGGGCGAAGAACTCCGGCAGATAGGCCTTGCTCTCCCCCGTCTGCGGATGCGGATCGAACTGCACCGTGAGGTTGTGGCGCACCATGACATGCTTGCCGAGCGCCGTTGCCCGCTCGACGAAGCCGTCGAAGCCGGGATGAAGCTCAGGCGCGCCGCCGGTGATGTCCAGCGTGCCGATGGCCTCGTGCCGGGCGAGGATTTCGAGGCAGCGCTCGATTCCCGCCTCGCTCATCATCTCGCGCCGCGCCGGCGACGCGTCCACGTGGCAGTGCCGGCACGCCTGGTTGCACATTCTGGTGATGTTCACCTGCAGCGTCGCGACCGAGAGCGGCGGCAGGCTGATGCCGCGGACGCGCAGCAGCTCCTCGAAGTCGTGCTTCAAAGGACGAGCTTCTCCAGGTGGTTCTGCATCTGCACCGAGTGCACGAGCGTGATGCCGGCCTGCATGACCGCTGCGACGTGCACCGCTTCCATCATCTGCTCGGGGCTCGCCCCGGTCTCCAGGCACTGGGTGGTATAGGCATCGATGCAGTAGGGGCACTTCTGCGCATGCGACACCGCCAGCGCGATCAGCGCCTTCTCGCGCTTGGTGAGCGCGCCGTCGGTGCCGGTGACGTTGCCGTAGTACTTGAAAAAGTCGTCGGCAAGCCCCTTGGCGTGCTTGCCGATCTCGCCGAACTTCCTGAGGTCCTCGGATTCGTAGTAGCTGGACATGGGCGCCCTTCCCTTTTTGCCTTTGTAGCAAGCGAAGGGCCAACCTTACATGAGCGGGCCGGATTTGCGGGCCCGCTCGCAGCGCCGCTAGCCCCCGGCATTGGGGTAGAAAAGCTGCTCGCCGTTGATCTTGTAGTCGGCGATGGCTTTCTGGCCCTCCGGCGATACGAGCCAGTCGATGAACGCCTGCCCCATCTCCTTCTTGACGTGGGGGTGCTTCGCAGGATTGACGAGGATGACGCCGTACTGGTTGAACAGGCGCTTGTCGCCCTCGACGATGACTTCCAGGCTGCCGCGGTTCTTGAAGCTGAGCCACGTGCCACGGTCGGTGAGGGCATACGCGTTCATGCCGGAGGCGGTGTTGAGGGTCGGACCCATGCCGGAGCCGGTCTCCCGGTACCACAGCCCCTTCTCCTTGGCAATGTCGATGCCGGCGGCCTTCCACAGGCGAAGCTCCGCCGAGTGGGTGCCGCTGCGGTCGGCGCGCGAGGCGAACGGCGCCTTCGCGTCCTTGATCTTCTTCAGGGCGGCGGCGATGTCCTTGCCGCGCGCCTTCGCCGGATCCGACTTCGGGCCGACGAGCACGAAGTCGTTGTACATGACCTCGATGCGCTTCACCCCGTGGCCCTCGGCGATGAACTTTTCCTCCTGCGCCTTGGCGTGGACGAACACCACGTCGGCGTCGCCGCGGCGGCCGGTGTCGAGCGCCTGGCCGGTGCCCTGGGCGATCACGCGCACGTCGATGCCGGTCTTCTTTTCGAAGATCGGCAGGAGGTGCTTGAAGAGCCCCGACTGCTCGGTGGAGGTGGTGGAGGCCACCGTGATGAACTTGTCCTGCGCCAGCACCGAGGTGGTGCAAAGCAGCAGGCCGATCAGAACGCGCGACGTCATGCCCATGGCAACTCTCCTTTGAGGAACGCTTCGGCTTCGGGCGAAGCAGGCTTCGAGAAGAACCGCTCGACCGGACTGCGCTCGGCAATCCGGCCCTGGTGGATGAAGAGCACCTCGTCGCCGAGACGGCGGGCCTGGCCGAGGTTGTGCGTGCTCATGATGATCTTGGTGCCGGCGGCGTCGAACGCGCGGATGACCGATTCGATCTCCCGCGTCGCGCCCGGGTCGAGGCTCGCCGTGGGCTCGTCCAGGAAGAGGACCTCCGGATGCAGCGCCCAGGCGCGCGCGAGCGCGAGGCGCTGCTGCTCGCCGCCCGACAGAATGCGGGCGGGCCGGTCGGCGCAGCTCACGAGTCCCACCTCCTTCAGCGCCGCCATCGCCTGCCCCTCACGCTCGGCCCGCGGCACGCCGGCGACTTCCAGTGCATAAGCGACGTTGGCGAGCGCCGAGCGGCGAAGCATTACGGGCCGCTGAAACACCATCGCCTGGCGCCGATGCGGCTCTCGGCCCTGCCAGACGACGCGGCCGGCGCTTGGCGCGAGCAGACCATGCATGAGGCGCATGAGCACGCTCTTGCCCGCGCCATTCGCCCCGAGAATGATGGTGCTCGTGCCCGCGTGGATCTCGAGTGAGGTGGGCGCGATGATCGCCCGCCCGCCCGCCGTGAACGATACCTCCTCGAGACGCAGCGGCAGGATCATCCGTAACGGCGCTGGGCCGCCTCCTTCACCAGGAAGGCCGCGGCGTTGAGCGCGAGGACGATGGCGATCAGCACGATGCCGAGGCCGAGCGCGAGCGGCAGGTCGCCCTTCGACGTCTCGAGCGCGATCGCGGTGGTCATCACCCGCGTGACCCCGTCGATGTTGCCGCCGACGATCATGACGGCGCCGACTTCCGCGCTGGCGCGCCCCAGCCCGGCCAGCACCGCCGTGAGCAGCGAGAAGCGGATGTCCCACAGGACGGTGCGTGCGGCCTGCACGCCCCGGGCGCCGAGCGAGGTGAGCTGCTCCTCGTACTCCCGCCAGGCATCCTCGACGGCCTGCCGGCTGAGCGCGGCGATGATGGGCAGGATGAGCACCGTCTGCGCAATCACCATGGCAGGCGGCGTGAAAAGAAGCCCGAGCTCGCCGAGCGGTCCGGCGCGGGAAAGCACGAGATAGACGACGAGCCCGACGACGACGGGCGGCAGCCCCATGAGCGCGTTGAGGATGACGATCAGGGCGCGCCGGCCGGGAAACCGCAGCACGCCGATGGCGGCGCCGAGCGGAAGGCCGAGCAAGGTGGCGAGCACTACTGCGGAAAGGCTCACCGCGAGGCTGAGCGCGACGATCTCGAGGAGCGTCGGATCGCCCGAAACGATCAGGAGGCCTGCGTTGCGCAGGCTGTCGAAAATGGCGTCCATGCCGGCGCCGGGCATCCTAAGCGCCGCGCGGACTTCCCCCAATATGAACGGCTGTGCATAGGGGTGCGGCGGGCGCATCGCACGCCGGCGATCGGCGCTGATAGGATGCAGGCGCAATGCAAGAGCCCGCCGCAAGCTCGATCCCCGAAGCTCCGCCGAAGCCCGGCAACCGCTATGGGCGCACGGAATGGGCCGGCGCTTTCGGCGACCTGGGCACGCTGCTCCCTTTCGTGGTCGCCTATCTCGCCGTGGTGAAGATGGATCCGCTCGGCGTGCTGCTCGCCTTCGGCGTGTCGATGATCGCGATCGGGCTTTATTACCGCACGCCGGTCCCCGTGCAGCCGATGAAGGCGATCGGCGCTGCAGCAGCGGCG
This sequence comes from uncultured Enterobacteriaceae bacterium, assembly GCA_964461055.1. Lineage (GTDB taxonomy): Bacteria > Pseudomonadota > Gammaproteobacteria > Burkholderiales > SG8-39 > SCGC-AG-212-J23. The sequence continues at coordinate 4,229 of CAYWSG010000095.1, forward strand.
CAGACCTCGGTCGTGGTGACGCCGCAGGCAGTCGCCGTCGCGGGACTGGCGACCGGGCTCGTCTGGCTGTTCCTGGCGCTGACGGGCCTCGCTGACAAGGTGTCGCGCATCGTCCCGCGGCCGATCTCCGTCGGCATCATCCTGGGCCTCGGCTTCGCCTTCATGCTCGAGGGACTGAAGATGATGGCGACCGGGTGGCTCGTCGCCGGCGTGGGCCTCGCCCTTACTCTTCTGCTGCTCACGAACCGCAGGATCCCCGCGATGTTCGTCCTGCTGCTCTTCGGCGCGGCGGTCGCACTCTACGCAGAGCCTGACCTCGCCGCCGCGCTCGGCGGCGTGGAGGCGCGGTTCCGGCTTCCGGTGTTCTCCCTCTCGGGCCTGACCTGGAACGACGTGCTGGTCGGCGTCGCCATCCTCGCCATTCCGCAGCTGCCGCTCACCTTCGGCAATGCCATCGTGGCGATCACGGAAGAGAACAACCGCCTTTTTCCCGACCGCAAAATCACCGAGCGCAAGGTTTCCGCGTCGACCGGGATCATGAACGTGCTCGGCGCCTCGATCGGCGGCGTTCCCATGTGCCACGGCGCTGGCGGCATGGCCGGCCACGTGCGCTTCGGCGCCCAGACCGGCGGCGCGGTCCTGATCCTCGGCGCGATCCTCTGCGTCGTCGCGCTCTTCTTCAGCGACTCGGCGAGCACCCTGCTTCGCATCTTCCCGACGCCGGTCCTCGGCGTGGTGCTCTTCCTCACCGGTGCGCAGCTCGCCCTCGGCTCGTGCGACTTCAGCCGGCGCAAGGAAGAGCGCTTCGCCACGCTCGTCACCGCCGGCTGCTGCGTCTGGAACGTCGGCCTCGGGTTCGTCCTTGGCTGGGTGCTGCTCGCTGCATTGCGAAAGGGCTTCGTCAGGCTGTGAGGAGGGTTTTTCCGAAGGCGGCCCTCGTCCTTGCGGCGCTCCTCTTCCTGAACGTCGCCCAGGCGCAGACGATAACTGTCTTCGCCGCCGCCAGCCTGAAGAACGCGCTCGACGAGGCGGCCGCGCTTTTCGAGCGGGAATCCGGCTCCCGGGTGCGCCTCTCCTACGCCGCGAGCTCGGCGCTGGCGCGGCAGATCGAGCGAGGCGCGCCGGCGGACGTCTTCATTTCGGCCGACCGGGAATGGATGCGCTACCTCGAGGAAAAGGGATTGCTCGAGCCCGGAACAAGGCGGGAGCTCTTCGGCAACCGGCTGGTCCTTGTCGCGCCGGCATCGCGACCCCTGGCGCTCGAGCCCGAGCCCGGCTTCGCGATCGTCCCGGCGCTCGGCGAGGGACGACTCGCCATGGCCGATCCGCGGCACGTGCCCGCGGGCCGCTATGCGCGCGCGGCGCTCGAGAAGCTCGGCGTCTGGAGCGCGGTCGAGGATCGCCTCGCGCCCGCCGACAACGTGCGCGCCGCGCTCGCCCTCGTCGCGCGGGGCGAGACCCCGCTCGGCATCGTCTACGAAACCGATGCGAAGGCCGAGCCCGGCGTGATGGTGGCCGGGCGCTTTCCGGCGGCATCGCACCCGCCCATCGTCTATCCGGTGGCCATGCTGAAGGGCGCGAGGCCCGGGACGGCGCCCTTCATCGCCTTCCTGTCGGGCCCGCAAGCCAGGCGCGTCTTCGAGAGGCACGGCTTCGCCCCAAACCCGTAGACTTCGGGCGGTGTGGATCCTCACCCCCGAAGAATCCGCCGCGCTCGTCCTCAGCCTGAAGGTTGCGTTCTGGAGCGTGGCGGCGAGCCTCCCCGTGGCCGTCGCGCTCGCGTGGCTGCTCTCGCGCAAGCGCTTTCCGGGCAAGAGCCTGCTCGATGCGATCGTGCACCTGCCCCTCGTCCTGCCGCCGGTCGTGGTCGGCTACTTCCTGCTCCTCGCCTTCGGCCGCCGCGGCCCGATCGGCGCGTTCCTCGACGAGTTCTTCGGCATCAGCTTCGCGTTCAGCTGGACGGGCGCCGCGCTCGCGAGCGCCGTCATGGGCCTGCCGCTCCTCGTGCGCGCGGTGCGCCAGTCGCTCGACGCGGTCGACCGCGGCCTCGAGTCCGCTGCGGCGACGCTCGGCGCGTCGCCCGCGTGGGTGTTCGCCAGCGTGACGCTGCCGCTCATCCTGCCGGGCATCGTGACCGGGATGGTGCTTTCGTTTGCGCGAAGCCTGGGCGAGTTCGGCGCGACCATCACCTTCGTGTCGAACATCCCCGGCGAGACGCAGACGCTGCCGCTCGCCATCTACGCCTTCACGCAGGTCCCCGGCGGCGACGCGCAGGCGCTGCGCCTGTGCATCCTCGCCATCCTCCTCTCGCTCGCGGCGCTGATGGCTTCCGAGGTCCTCGTTCGCCGGGCCACGGCGCGCGCCGCCGGACGCGATGCTTGAGTTCAAGGCCCATTACCGCGCGGGAAGCTTCACGCTCGAAGCCGCGTTCAGCGCCGGTCCGGGCGTCACCGCGCTCTTCGGGCGCTCCGGCGCCGGCAAGTCGACGGTGCTCGGGCTCATCGCGGGGCTCGCCCGCCCGGCCGAAGGCCGCATCGCCGTGGGCGCTCGCGTGCTCTTCGATTCGGCCGCCGGCATCGACCTGCCGGCGCATCGGCGTCGCGTCGGCTACGTCTTCCAGGACAGCCGCCTGCTGCCGCATTTGAGCGTGCGCCAGAACCTTCTTTACGGGCGCTTCTTTTCCCGCTCGCCGAGGGGCGGCGTGCGCCTTTCGCTCGCGCAGGTGGTGGAGCTCCTCGGCGTCGAGCACCTGCTCGCGCGCCGGCCGGCGAGCCTGTCGGGCGGCGAGCGCCAGCGCGTGGCGATCGGCCGGGCGCTTCTCGCCGAGCCCGAGCTCCTGCTCCTCGACGAGCCGCTCGCCTCGCTCGACGCGCCGCGCAAGGCCGAGATCCTCTACTACATCGAGCGGCTGCGCGACGAGGTGCGAATCCCGATCGTGTACGTGAGCCACTCCATCGAGGAAGTCGTGCGCCTTGCCGACACCGTGGTCCTGCTCTCCGACGGTCGCGTCGTGGAGTCCGGCCCCGTCGCGCAGATGGCCGCGCGCATCGAGCTGCGCGGCTTCCTCGGCCGCTTCGAGGGCGGCGCGGTGCTCGATGCGGTGGTGGCGGAGCAGGACCTCGAGAGCGGCCTCGCCCGCCTCGCCTTCGCCGGCGGCTCGCTCTATGCGCCGGACGTCGACGCGCTCGTGGGCGAGCGCGTGCGCGTGCGCATCCGCGCGCGCGACGTCGCCCTCGCGACCGAGAAGCCGCGCGCCATCAGCATGCTGAACGTCATCTCCGGCACCGTGGCGGAGGTGGGCGAAAGCGCCGGCGCCAGCGTCGACGTGCGCGTGGAGGCCTCCGGCGCCTCCCTTCTTGCGCGGGTGACGCGCAAGTCGGTCGCCGACCTGGCGCTCGCGCCGGGGCGTCCCGTGTTCGCGCTCGTCAAGGCCGTCGCCATCGACCGCCACAGCGTGGGGTACGCATGAAGAGGGTCCTTGTTCTTCCGTTGCTGCTTTTACTTATGGTTCCTGTGAAGGCGGCTTTGTCCGGAGAGGCCGTCGCCGATGCAACCGGCCGGGAAATCCGGCCAGCGGCCAAGGTGGAGCGGGTCTACGCGGCCGGGCCGCCGGCGAGCACGGTGATCTTCGCCATGGCGCCCGAGAAGCTCGTCGGCTGGACGCGCGCCCTGCGGCCGCACGAGGCCGAGTTCTTTCCCGAGAAGTACGCGGCGCTTCCGGAGCTCGGCCGGCTCACCGGAAGAGGGAATACGGCGAACGTGGAAGTCGTCCTGCGCGCGCGGCCGGATCTCATCGTCGACGTCGGCTCCACGCGCGCGAGCCTTGCCGAGCTCGCCGTGCAGGTCGAGCGGCAGACGGGCATCCCCTACGCGCTCTTCGATGGCCGCCTCGAGGCGACGCCGGCCACGTTTCGCGCGCTCGGCCGCCTGATGGGCGATGTGCCCAGGGCCGAGGCGCTCGCGGCCTGGTTCGAGGCCGAGCTTGCCGATATCCGGGCGCGCGTGGAGCGCGTGCCTCAGGAAAGGCGACCCCGCGTGTACTACGGCCGCGGCCCGGCGGGCCTGCAGACCGGGGGACGAGGATCCATCAACGTGGAGGTGCTCGAGCTCCTGGGCGCCGTCAACGTGGCCGCCGAGGTCCGTGCCGGGCTCGTTGCCGTGCCGATCGAGCAGATCCTCCTCTGGAATCCGGAAGTGATCCTCACGACCGATCCGCATTTCTGGCGGCGGGCATGGACCGACCCTGCCTGGCGCGCTACCGCAGCGGTGGAGAACGAGCGCGTGTATCTGTCCCCTCACCGACCCTTCGGCTGGTTCGATTTCCCGCCCGGGGCAAACCGTCTGCTGGGGGCATGGTGGGCCGGGAAAATCCTCTATCCGGACGCCTTCGACATCGATCTTCGTCGAAAAGTGATCGAATTCCACACTCGTTTCTATCACCAGGCGCCCACCCCTGCCCAGCTCGACGCGCTCCTGGGCGAGCCGGGAGTCCTCGGCAAATGAGCGTCCGGCGCGCGAGCTACCTCGTTGCCGCCGCGGCGCTCGCCGGGCTCGCCGCGCTCGCGTTCGGGCTGGGCCGCTACCCCATCTCGGTGCCCGAGCTCTTCACGCTGCTCGGCGCCAAGCTCACGGGCTCGGAGCATGCGCTGTCGTCGACCGCGGAGACCGTGATCCTTCAGGTGCGCGGGCCGCGCGTGCACGCGGCCAGGGTGGTGGGCGCCGCGCTCGCGGCTGCAGGAACGGCGTACCAGGGCATGTTCCGCAATCCGCTCGTCTCGCCCGACATCCTGGGCGTCTCGACCGGCGCGGCGCTCGGCGCCGTGCTCGCCATCTTCCTCTCGCTCGGCATCCTGATGACGCAGGCCTTCGCCTTCGCCGGCGGGCTCCTCGCCGTCGGCCTCGTCTACGCGGTCGGGTCGCGCCTGCGCGGCCACGATCCGCTGCTCGCGCTGGTGCTGACGGGCGTGGTCATCGGCACGCTGCTCGGCTCCGCCATCGCGCTCCTCAAGTACCTCGCCGACCCGTACAACGAGCTGCCCGCGATCACGTTCTGGCTGCTCGGCAGCCTTGCGGCCATCACGCCGCGCGACCTCGCTTCGGCGACGCCAGCGGCGCTCGCCGGGCTCTTGCCGCTCCTGCTGCTTCGCTGGCGCGTCAACCTGCTCGCGCTCCCCGACGACGAGGCCCGCGCGCTCGGCGTGGACACGCGGCGCCTTCGCGTCGTCGTGGTGGCCTGCGCGACGCTCATGACCGCCGCAGCGGTGGCGGTGAGCGGCATCATCGGCTGGGTGGGGCTTCTCATTCCGCACGCGGCCCGGCTCCTCGTCGGCCCCGACTTCGGCCGCCTGCTGCCCCTCGCGATGCTGATGGGCGCCGCCTTCATGCTCGCGGTGGACACGCTCGGCCGCACGGCGGCGAGCATCGAGATTCCGCCGGGCGTGCTGACGGCGCTGATCGGCACGCCGTTTTTTCTCTGGCTCTTCGCCGTCGCCAGGCGGACGTGGTGATGCTCGCCGTCGAGAGCCTCGGGTTCGGCTTTCCCGGGCGCGCCGTGGGGCGCGAAGTGACCTTCGGCCTCGCCGACGGCGAGGTGATGTGCGTGCTCGGCCCGAACGGCGGCGGCAAGACGACGCTCTTTCGCACCCTGCTCGGCCTCCTCGAGCCGCAGGAAGGCGAGGTCCGGCTGGAGGGCAGGCCCCTCGGCGCCTACGCCCGGCAGGCGATCGCGCGGCGCATCGGCTACGTGCCGCAGGGCCACGCCGGCCAGTTCGCCTACACCGTGCGGGAGGTCGTCCTGATGGGGCGCACCGCGCACCTGGGCGCCTTCGCCGCGCCCGGCCGGGCCGATCGCGAGGTTGCCGAGCGCGCGCTCGCGCTCCTCGGGCTCGAGACGCTCGCCGAGCGGCCGATCACCCAGGTATCGGGCGGCGAGCGGCAACTCGCGCTCGTGGCCCGCGCGCTCGCGCAGGAGCCGCGCCTGCTGGTCATGGACGAGCCCACGGCGAGCCTCGACTTCGGCAACCAGGTGCGCATCCTTCGCCGCATCCGGGCGCTGTCGGAGCACGGCATTTCCGTGCTCTTCTCCACGCACGACCCCGACCACGCCTTCCTCGCCGCCGACCGCGCGCTCCTGCTGGCAGAGGGCCGCATGATCGCGCTCGGCACGCCCAAGGACGTCATCCGGCCCGACACCCTCGCGCGCATGTACGGCGTGCAGGTCGAGGTGGTCCCTCTTGCCGGCGGCGGCCACACCTGCCTGCCGGCGATGACGGGATAATGGGCCCTCGATTGAGCCAGGAACAGAAAGGAGTTGTGGCATGGCCGCCTACGTGCTCGCGGAGATGGAGATTACGGATCCGAAGAAATACGACGACTACCGCAGGCAGGTCCTTGCCACCCTCGAGAAGCACGGGGGGCGGTTCCTCGTACGGGGCGGGCGCTCCGAAGGCCTGGAGGGCGGATGGCAGCCGAGCCGCCTCGTAGTGCTCGAGTTCCCGAGCTACGAGAAGGCGCTCGCGTGGTATCGCTCGCCGGAGTACACGCCGCTCGCGGCGCTGCGGCAGGAGGCCTCGCGGGGCGGAAGGCTCTGCGTCGTCGAAGGCGTCTAGAAACGAAAAGGGCGCCTTGCGGCGCCCTTTTCGGGAGTTGCCGGGAAGCCGCCTAGCCGGCGCGGATCACGCCGCAGGCGATGCGGGCGCCCGAGTTGCCGGCCGGCTGCGACTTGAAGTCGTCGGGGTCGGCGTGGATCACGATGGCGCGGCCCACCACGCTGCCGGGGCCCGAGGTGACGGTGAGCCCGGGGGCCTCGTAGTTGATGTTGCCGCGGCCCTTGGCGTTCGCCTTCAGCATCGGCAGGTCGCCGGCGTGCCCGCTGCCCGGCGCGCCATGGGGCTTGCCCGTCGGGTTGAAATGCCCCTTCGCGCTCGAGGCGTCGGGCGCGCTGCAGTCGCCCACCTCGTGGATGTGCACGGCATGCTGCGCGTTTGGCTTAAGTCCTTGGGCGAAAAGGAAAATCCTGACCTTGTTGTCGCCGGTCTGCTCGAACGTCGCCTCGCCGATGGTCTTGCTGCCCGAGGCGGGCTTGAGCTGCGCGGTGGCCCGGGGCGGATCCTCCGGGGTGGTCTGGCAGCCGGCCAGAAGGGCTGCGGAGATGGCCATGGAAAGCAGGGGTTTGTTCATTCGTATCCTCCTGCCCCCATTCTATTTCCGATTCTGCCCCTTGGCATCCGCCGAACCGCCCCTGTTTCTCTTGTAGTTCGCAACCGCGCGATCCTGCGCCTTGGCCAGGTCCTCGGCCGCCCTGGCCTTAGCGGCGGCCGCCTTTTGTGCCTCGGCGGCCTTCTCGGCCTCGCTCTTGGGCGGCGGGGCCGGAAGTTTCGCGTGGGCAGCGGCCAGGACGCCGAGCATCGCGCCGGCGGCAAGCGTGGCAATCAAGCGCTTCATGACTCCTCCCCGGTTCATGACCCCTCCTTCATGTGTGGCGCCCCCGCCGGCACGGCGCCGCCGGCCGCCGTCTTCGCGGGGCGGTTCTTGACCTCGTTGTACCAGAGCTCGTGG
>CAYWSG010000096.1:0-11731 GCA_964461055.1 uncultured Enterobacteriaceae bacterium
GGCCTTTCCTCATCTCCGGACCTCTCCTCTTCTCCAGATCCCTAGATGGCTGAAGCGGAAGACGTCGTCGTCGACGCGGCGAAGCACGTCACCGGATTCCTGCAGGCGCAGTGGCGCCGCCGCGCACCGGGCAAGCCGCAGCCGGCGGCGCTCGCCGACCACGTGCAGCGCCTCGAGCTCCTCGTGCGGGCGGCGTTCGGCCAGCCCTTCAGGATCCGCCCCTCCCAGCCGCCGGCCCCGAGGACGTTTCTTCACAGGATTTTTTTTCAACGAAAGACAACTTCAGGGAAGGCCCTTCCCGCCACCGATGGCCGGTCGCTCTGGCTCCCCGAGACGCTCGACACCACGGACCCGGACCAGGCCCTCGCCCGGTACCGCGTGATGGCCTTCCGGCAGGGCATGCGAGCCGTGCGAGGCAGTGCCGGTGCTTTCAGTCTCGCCCATTCTGAATCCGGAATGGAAATCTGGGCCGAGCCGGAGGCCGTCCAGGATCTCTATCTGGTGCTCGAGGCGATCGCCGCAGATCGCGAGCTCGCGCGCCTCTTTCCGGGCCTCGCGGCCTCCCTGCCGGCGCCGCCCGCAGCGCTCCGGGAAAAGCTCGAAGCGCTCGAGGCGACCGCATCGCCGGAGATGTCGCTGCATCTTGCGCGCGCGAAGGCGTCCGAGTGGTTTCCGGACGGACGGCGGCTCGTCCGGGACGAATGGAGCGGCGAGCTGCGCCCGCCTTCGCCGGAAGCCGCAAGGACCGTCGTCCGGGAGGCCGGTCCATCGGACGCCGAGCCGCCGCGGCGGAGCGCCCTTCTGAAGCGCACGCCCAAGGTGCGCGAGGCGATGGAAGGAGAGGACGACCAGCGGCAGGGCGCGTTCATGGTGCAGACGGCGCAGCCCCACGAGCACGCCGAGGATCCGATGGGCATCCAGCGCCCCACCGACCGCGACGAGGCGACCGCGGCGGAAGAGCTCGCCGAGTCCGTCGCCGACCTGCCCGAGGCTCGCCTGGTGACGCGCCCGGGATCGCCCAAGGAGGTTCTGCTATCAGCGGAGGCGCCACCCAAGAGAACAACCATCGATAGGGAGATCGAAGCTGCATCGGGCATTGCGTACCCGGAATGGGACTACCGGATCGGCGCCTATCGCACGCCCGGGGCGGTGGTGCGCATGCCGGAAGCGGCGCTCGGCGATCCGCACTGGGCGGCCGAGACCCTCGCGCGCCACGCGGCGCTCGTGGGAACGCTCCGGCGGCGCTTCGAGCTCCTGCAGGCGCACCGCACGCGCCTTCGCCGCCAGCTCGACGGCGAGGAGATCGACCTCGACGCCTGCGTCGCCGCCGCCGCCGACTTCCGCGCCGGCCTGCCGCGCGCCGAGCGGCTCTACCAGACGATCCGGCCCGCGCGGCGCGAGATGGCGATCGCGCTCCTCATCGACGTGAGCGGCTCGACCGACGGGTGGGTGAGCGGCTCGCGGCGCATCATCGACGTCGAGCGCGAGGCGCTGCTCCTCGTGTGCCTCGCGCTCGAGGCGATGCGCGAGCGCTACACCGTGCAGGCGTTCTCCGGCGAGGGACCGGGCGCCGTCACGGTGCGCGCGGTGAAGGGCTTCGACGAGCCGCACGGCCCCACCGTGGCGCGGCGCATCGCGGCGCTCGAGCCCGAGCGCTACACCCGCGTCGGAGCGGCGCTGCGCCACGTAACCGCGATGCTCATGCGCGAGCCGGCGCGCCATCGCCTGCTCATCCTGCTTTCCGACGGCAAGCCGAACGACGTCGACCTCTACGAGGGCCGCTACGGCGTCGAGGACCTGCGCCAGGCCGTTCTCGAGGCGAAGCTGCAGGGCCTCTTTCCCTTCTGCCTGACCGTCGACCGCGCCGCCGCCGAGTACCTGCCCGGCGTCTTCGGCGCGACGCAATACGCTCTGCTGCCGCGCCCGGAGCTTCTGCCCACCGCGCTCCTCGACTGGGTCCGCCGTCTCGCATCGGCGTGATCCGCCCGCAGGCTCGATTTGGTATAAGAGCCCGTGCTCCTGACGCTCCTTCTGGTGCTGCCCGTGGCGGGCAGCGTTGCGGCCGCCCTGTTGCCGTCCAATGCGCGCAACGCGGAGGCCTGGCTTGCGGGCGCCGTCGCGGCGGCCGGGCTCGTCATCGTCTGGTCGCTCTATCCCGAAATGTCGAACGGCCAGGTGGTGCGGCTCGACCTCGAGTGGCTGCCGGCGTACGACCTCGCCTTCACGCTGCGCATGGACGGCTTCGCCTGGCTCTTCGCCATGCTCATCACGGGCATCGGCCTGCTCGTCGTCGTGTACGCGCGCTACTACATGTCGCCGGAGGATCCGGTCCCGCGCTTCTTCTCGCTGCTGCTCGCCTTCATGGCGGCGATGCTCGGCGTGGTGCTCTCGGGGAACCTCATCCAGCTCGCCTTCTTCTGGGAGCTGACGAGCGTGGTCTCGTTCCTCCTCATCGGCTACTGGCACCAGCGGCCCGCGGCGCGCGACGGCGCGCGGATGGCGCTCATCATCACCTCGGCGGGCGGCCTCGCCCTCTTCGCGGGCGTGATCCTCCTCGGCCGCATCGCCGGCGGCTACGACCTCGAGGTCGTCCTCGAGGCGGGCGAGCGCATCCGCTCGCACGACCTCTACGTGCCCGCGCTCCTCCTCATCGCCGTCGGCGCGCTCACCAAGAGCGCGCAGTTCCCCTTCCACTTCTGGCTGCCGCACGCCATGGCGGCGCCCACGCCGGTGTCGGCGTACCTGCACTCGGCGGCGATGGTGAAGCTCGGCGTCTTCCTCCTCGTGCGCCTGTGGCCGGCGCTCGCCGAGACCGACGCCTGGATCTGGATCGTGGGGACCGCCGGCCTCATCACGCTGCTGCTCGGCGCCTACGCGGCGATCTTCCAGCATGACCTGAAGGGGCTGCTCGCCTACTCGACCATCAGCCACCTGGGGCTCATCACCACGCTCCTCGGGCTGAACAGCCCCCTTGCCTTCGTCGCGGCCGTCTTCCACATCGTGAACCACGCGACCTTCAAGGCCTCGCTCTTCATGGCCGCCGGCATCGTCGACCACGAGAGCGGCACGCGCGACATCCGGCGGCTGAGCGGCCTCTACCACTTCATGCCGATCACGGCGACCCTCGCGATGGTGGCCGCCGCCGCCATGGCCGGCGTGCCGCTCCTGAACGGCTTCCTCTCGAAGGAGATGTTCTTCTCGGCGGCGCTCGAGGTCGAAGGGCCGCTGCCCGCGCTCAACCGCCTGCTGCCCTTCGTCGCCGCCGCCTGGGGCGTCTTCAGCGTGGCCTATTCGCTTCGCTTCATCCACGGCGTGTTCTTCGGTCCGCCGCCCCGCGGCCTCCCGCGCACGCCGCACGAGCCGCCGCGCTGGATGCGCTTCCCGATCGACCTCCTCGTGCTCGCGTGCCTCGTCGTCGGCATCGTGCCGTCGCTCGCCGTCGGCCCGCTCCTCGACGTCGCGGTGCGCTCGGTCCTCGGCGAGCGCGCGCCCGCCTACAGCCTCGCGGTCTGGCACGGGCTCAACACGCCCATGATCATGAGCCTCATCGCGCTCGCGGGCGGGGCGATCCTCTACTTCCTCATCAACCGGCACCTGACCGGGCACCTGAACGGCGAGAGCGACCGCGCGCCGCTCCTTCCGCCGGTCGAAGGCCGGCGCATCTTCGAGCGGATCCTCGTCATGCTGTCGTGGCGCTGGGCGCGCGCGCTGGAGGCGATCCTCAACACCCAGCGGCTGCAGCCGCAGCTGCGCTGGCTCGTGTTCGCCGCGCTCCTGGCTGGGCTGTGGCCGGCCTATGAAGAGCTCTCGAAGCTGCGCGTCATCGAAGCGATCGCCGCGGGCGAGTGGCCGTTCTCCGGCACGCCGGCGGACCCGGCCTTCATCCTCGTCTGGGTGTTCGGCGGCGCCTGCGCCCTGGGCGCCGCCTGGCAGGCGAAGTTCCACCGCCTCGTCGCCCTCATCCTCGCCGGCGGCGCGGGCCTTGCGGTCTGCGTCACCTTCGTGTGGCTCTCGGCGCCCGACCTCGCGCTCACGCAGCTTGCGGTGGAGGTCGTCACCACGGTGCTCCTCCTCCTCGGACTTCGCTGGCTCCCGCCGCGGATTCCGTTTCGCTGGACGCTCGCCGGCGCGCGCGCGGCGCTTCCCCGGCGCGTGCGCGACGGGCTCATCGCCACCGCCTCGGGCGCCGGGCTCGCCGCGCTCGCCTACGCCGTCATGACGCGGCCCGCGCCGGCCGGCATCTCGGGGTTCTTCGTCGATCGCGCCTGGAGCGAGGGAGGCGGGACCAACGTGGTGAACGTCATCATCGTCGACTTCCGCGGCTTCGACACGCTGGGGGAGATCACGGTGCTCGGCGTGGTGGCCGTCGCGGTGTACGCGCTCCTGCGGCGCTTCCGCCCCGCGCGCGAAAGCCTCGAGCCGCCGGCGCAGCAGCGCGCCGCGGACGCCGCCACCGCGGCGGAGGACATCCTCGTCCCGGCGGTCATCATGCGCCTCATGTTCCCCGCGATCGCGCTCCTCGCCGCGCACCTCCTGCTGCGCGGGCACAACCTGCCGGGCGGCGGGTTCGTCGCCGGGGTCACGTTCGCCGTGGCGCTGATCCTGCAATACATGGCGGGCGGCACGCGCTGGGCGGAGGAGCGCCTGCGCCTGCGGCCGATGCGCTGGGTGGGCGCGGGGCTCGTGCTTGCCGCGGGCACGGGCGCCGCCGCGTGGCTCTTCGAGCACCCGTTCCTCACCTCGCACACCGCGCACGTGAGCCTGCCGGTGCTGGGCGAGCTGCACCTGCCGAGCGCCATGGCCTTCGACCTGGGCGTCTTCGCCCTGGTCGTGGGCGCCACCGGCCTCATCCTCATCGCGCTCGCCCACCAGTCGCTGCGCCGCTGATGGAGATCGTCCTCTCGGTTGCGATCGGCGTGCTCACCGGCTCGGGCGTGTGGCTCATGCTGCGCCCGCGCACGTTCCAGGTCATCGTCGGGCTGTCGCTGATCTCGTACGCCGTGAACCTCTTCATCGTCGTGATGGGACGGGTGCAGGGCGGCGCCGCGCCCATCGTCGAGGCGGGCGCGCGCGCCGACCCGGCGCGCTTCGCCGATCCGCTGCCGCAGGCGCTGGTGCTCACCGCGATCGTCATCGGCTTCGCCATGACCGCGCTCCTCCTCGTCGTGCTCCTCGCGGCGCGCGGCGTCACGGGCACCGACCACGTCGACGGGCGGGAAACCGATCAATGACGCGCCGATGACCTGGACCGACCACCTCGCCATCGTGCCCATCGTCCTGCCGCTTCTCGCGGGCGCGGCGATGCTGCTCCTCGACGAGCGGCGAAATGCCCTGAAGGGGCTCGTGTCGCTGATCGCCGGCGTGGGGCTCCTCGCCGCGGCGATCGCCCTGGTGCAGCGCGCCGACTCGGGCGTGGTGCAGGCGTACGCGCTGGGCGCCTGGCCGGCGCCCTTCGGCATCGTCCTCGTCGTCGACCGGCTCTCGGCGCTCATGGTGCTGCTCGCCGCGGTGCTGGGACTCTGCGCGCTCGTGTTCTCGCTCGCGCGCTGGCACCGGGCCGGGCCGCGCTTCCATGCCCTCCTGCAGTTCATGCTGATGGGACTGAACGGCGCCTTCCTGACGGGCGACCTCTTCAACCTCTTCGTCTTCTTCGAGCTCATGCTCGCCGGGTCCTACGCGCTGGCGCTGCACGGCTCGGGTGCCCCGCGGGTGCGAGCGGGCCTGCACTACATCACCATCAACCTGGCGGCCTCGTTCTTCTTCCTGATCGGCACGGCGCTCATCTACGGCGTCACCGGCACGCTCAACATGGCCGACCTCGCCGTGCGCATCCCCGCGGTTCCCGCGGACGACCTCGCGCTCCTGCACGCGGGCGCCGCGATCCTCGGCGTCGCCTTCCTCGTCAAGGCCGGCATGTGGCCGCTCGGGTTCTGGCTCACGCCGACCTACGGCGCGGCCGCCGCCCCGGCGGCCGCGCTCTTCGCCATCCTCAGCAAGGTCGGCGTGTACGCCGTCCTGCGGCTGTGGCTGCTTTTCTTCGGCGGCGCCTCCGGCGGGGAGCTCCTCCTCTACGGCGGCATGGCGACGCTCGTCTTCGGGCTGGTCGGCATGCTCGCCTCGCAGGGCCTGCCGAGGCTTGCAGGCTACAGCCTGCTCGCCTCCTCGGGCACGCTCCTCGCCGTGATCGGCACGGGCGAAGGCGGCGCGCTTGCGGCGGCCCTCTTCTACCTCGTCGGCTCGACGCTGGGCGTGGCGGCGCTCTACCTCCTCGTCGAGCTCGTCGAGCGCGCCCGCGAGCCGGGCGCCGAGATCCTCGCCGTGACGGCGGCGGCCTTCCTCGGCGCCGAGGACGAAGGCGAGGGCCCGGAGGAGGAGGTCGGCGTCGCCATTCCGGCCACCATGGCGCTTCTCGGGCTCGCGTTCCTCCTTTGCGCGCTGCTGCTGGCGGGACTCCCGCCCCTGCCGCTCTACCTCGCCAAGTTCGGCATCCTGGCGGCGCTCCTCGCCGCCGAGCCGGTGCCGGGCGCGGCGTGGGCGATCCTCGCGCTCCTCATGCTCTCGGGGCTCGCGGCGATCATCGCCGTGGGACGCGCAGGGGTGCGCATCTTCTGGGCGACCACGCGCACCGTGCCGCGCGTTCGCGTGGTGGAAATGGCGCCGGTCGCCCTGCTCCTTGGCTTGTGCCTCTGGCTCACCGTGGCGGCCGGGCCCGCGATGCGCTACATGAACGACGCGGCGCAGGCGCTGCGCGCGCCCGCGCCCTATCTCGACAGCGTCCTGCGCCGATGAACGGCCGACCGTCCATTTGCACCGAATGAATTTGCTGCCCGCCTATCCCCTGCTCGCCGCCTCGCTCTTCGCGATGTGGCTCCTCCTGAACGGGTCGCTCGCGCCCGGGCACCTGCTGCTCGGCGCCGTGTTCGGGCTCACCGGCTCCTGGATCCTCGGCAAGCTCCAGGCGCCCCTGCATCCGCCCCGCTCGAACCTGCGCCGCGCCCGGGCCATCGCGGAGCTCTTCTGGCTCGTGCTCGAGGACATCGTGCGCTCGAACCTCGCCGTCGCGCGGCTCGTGCTCTACCGCCGCTCCGTGCGGCGCGTGGCCGGCTTCATCCACATGCCGCTCGTCGTGCGCCACCCCGGCTCGCTCGCCGTGCTCGCCATGATCATCACCGCCACGCCGGGCACGAGCTGGGCGCGCTACGACGCCGAGCGCAACGTGATCACCATCCACGTCTTCGACCTCATCGACGAGCAGGGGTGGATCACCACCTTCAAGGACCGCTACGAGACCCGCCTCATGGAGATCCTGGAATGAGCGGGCTGCCGGAGGCCGTGCTGAACGCTTCCCTGCTCGCCGCGCAGGTCCTCGTCGCGCTCGCCATGGTCTTCGCCACCTGGCGGCTGCTGCGCGGCCCGCGAGCGCAGGACCGCGTGCTCGCCCTCGACACCGTGTACGTGGACGCCCTCATCCTCTTCGTCCTCGTCGGCATCCGCGAGGGCACCGAGGTCTACTTCGAGGCGGCGCTCGTCATCGCCATGGTGGGCTTCGTCGCGACCGTGGCGCTCGCGAAGTTCCTGCTGCGCGGCGAGGTGATCGAGCGATGACCGAGATCGTCGTCTCGCTCCTCGTCCTGGCCGGCGCCGCGCTCGCCTTCCTCGGCTCGCTGGGCCTGCTCACGCTGAAGACGTTCTACGAGCGCGTGCACCCGCCCACGATGGGCACGACGCTCGGCACGGGGCTCGTCCTCATCGGCTCGATCGTCTTCTTCACCGTGGAAGCCTCGCGCCCGGTGCTGCACGAAGTGCTGATCGGCGCCTTCATGACGATCGGCACGCCGGTGACCTATACGCTCCTCGTGCGCGCCGCCCTGCACCGCGACCGCCTCGAGGGCCGCGACCCGGCGGGATTTGAGCGCCGGGGGGCGTCGGAAGACAGGACGTCAACCGAACCTAAACAAAACTAGGCCCCCGCCTGCGCGGGGGCGACGACGGCGCTCCCTACACCCCCAGGCGGCGGGATTCGCCCTGGTTGAGCGTGCGGTGGCGCAGGGGCTGGGTCTGGGTGTTCTCGAAGTTGTACTGGGTCTTGTTGGCGCCGGTGGCGACGCGCTGCGGCTTCTCGGCGCAACCGGCCACGAGCGCCGTAGCGGCGAGGGCGGCGAAGGTGGTGACGAGGGCTCTGGCGATTCTTTCGGGCATGGCGATAGGTACCTCCTCGCGCGATGCTCGGCCGAACCCGGAGCCAAGTACAACGAAACTTATTGGTGATTCGCTCCAGCTTTCCTCATGGATCGGCTGCGGAGCGGCCGCAGCAGCCGGCCCGCGAGGCCGCAGAAGGTAGCCGCCCACGCGGCAAGCGCGGCGGCGAGGAAGAGCGGCCCGAGGAACGCGAGGAAATCGAGGCTCAGGACCTCCGCCATGCGGTGCGTGCCGGCGGAATACATGCCGAGCGGAAACACCGCGCCCCAGTAGAGCGGGTCGTACCGCAGGGGATGGCGCTTGTACACGTAGCGCCAGACGCCGAGGACGAGGAGCATCGGGATCCACCAGGTGCCGGTCGCCCAGTAGAGCACGGTGAAGCCCTTGAGGAAGGGCCGCATCGAATCGAGGAGCGGCGAGGCCGACGCGTTGGCGACGAGCTGCGCGCCGGCGAGCGTGGAGATCGCCATGGCGCCCATGTTGATCCAGTACGGCGGCGTCAGGTCGCCCGGCAAGAGCCGGAAGAACGTGTAGCGGTAGAAGATGAGCGAGATGATCCAGATGTAGAGCATGCCGCCGAAGAGCCAGAGCGAGAGCGCGACGAAGTCGAGCGCCTCGCCGCGCGGCCCCGGCGATCGCTCGGCGAGGAGCGCCGCGAGCACCGCGAGCGATTGCGTGGCCACCACCGCAAGCAGCCAGCCGCCGCTGATGCCCTTGTCGAGCGCGGGCTTCTCGGCCTTGACGGTGAACGCGGCGAAGATGGCGTAGACGAGCGCCGCCCAGAGCGCCGTTGCGATCGCTCCCAGCGCTACGGCCAGTTCCCCGCCCTGAGAAAGAAGCATCAGGCATTGCCCGGCCAGCACCGCGGTGCCCGCCACGGCAGTGAAGTACCCCGGCGCGCGCAGGTGATCGGCCATGTCGCCGAAGAAGCGCGCCGGATGGCGCGCGAGGCGAAGGGCGTTCAGCACGCAGAGCGCGAGCCACGCCGCGGCGTTCAGGCCGAAGAGCGCGAGCGCCACGGTGCGCAGGCCGTGAAGCTGCGCCGCGACCGACACGATGCCGGTCGCCATCACCATCGCGAAGTTCGCCGGCGAGAGCTCTGCGAGCATGGCGGAATTCTATTAGTGCGCTCATGGGATTCCCATCCATGCAAGGAGATGAAGCAAAGATCGAATAACTTTCGATTTACTCGCGCGCGCGCGCGGCTCAGCATGTGTGGTCTATGAGTCAGGTCCTCTTCCCGGTCCCCGAGGCGTTCGCGAAGCGCGCCTGGGTTGACGAAGCGGCCTACCGCCGCGAATACGCTCGCTCCCTCGAACAACCCGACGCCTTCTGGGCCGAGCAGGCCCGGCGCCTCGACTGGTTCCACCGCCCGAGGCGCATCCGGGAAGTCTCCTACGGCCCCGGCGACGTCTTCATCCGCTGGTTCCCCGACGGCACGCTCAACGCCGCGTCGAACTGCCTCGACCGGCACCTGCGCACCCGGCGCAACCGCCCGGCCATCATCTGGGAAGGCGACGACCCCTCGGAGTCGAGCACCCTCACCTACGGCGAGCTCCACGCGGAAGTCTGCCGGCTCGCGAACGGCCTGAAGTCCCTCGGCGTGCGCAAGGGCGACCGGATCGCCATCTACATGCCCATGGTGCCCGAGGCGGCCGTGGCCATGCTCGCCTGCGCCCGCATCGGCGCCATCCACTCCGTGGTCTTCGCCGGCTTCTCGGCCGAGGCGCTCGCGGGGCGCATCCGCGACTGCGGCGCGAAGCTCCTCATCACCGCCGACGAAGGACGCCGCGGCGGCAAGTCCATCCCGCTCAAGGCGAACGCCGACGAGGCGCTCGCGCAGTGCCCCTCGGTGTCGAAGTGCATCGTGCTGCGGCGCACGGGCGGCAAGATCGGCTGGAACGACGAGCGCGACCTCTGGTACGACGAGCTCCTCGCCGAGCAGCCCGACTCGTGCCCGGCAGCGGAGATGAGCGCCGAGGACCCGCTCTTCATCCTCTACACCTCGGGCTCCACGGGCAAGCCGAAAGGCGTGCTGCACACCACGGGCGGCTATCTCGTCTCGGTGTCGCTCACGCACCAGCTCGTGCTCGATTGCCACGACGAGGACGTGTACTGGTGCACGGCCGACATCGGCTGGGTGACCGGGCACAGCTACATCGTCTACGGCCCGCTCTGCAACGGCGCCACGACCCTCATGTTCGAGGGCGTGCCCAACTACCCCGACGCCTCCCGGTTCTGGCAGGTCGTCGACAAGCACAAGGTCAGCATCTTCTACACCGCGCCGACGGCGATCCGCGCGCTCATCCGCTCGGGCGAGGAGCCGGTGAAGCGCACGAGCCGGAAATCGCTGCGCCTGCTCGGCTCGGTCGGCGAGCCGATCAACCCCGAGGCCTGGCTCTGGTACCACCGCGTAGTGGGCGAGGGCCGCTGCCCGATCGTCGATACCTGGTGGCAGACCGAGACGGGCGGGATCCTGATCGCGCCGCTGCCGGGAG
This sequence comes from uncultured Enterobacteriaceae bacterium, assembly GCA_964461055.1. Taxonomy (GTDB): domain Bacteria; phylum Pseudomonadota; class Gammaproteobacteria; order Burkholderiales; family SG8-39; genus SCGC-AG-212-J23. The sequence goes on from CAYWSG010000096.1 coordinate 10,698, forward strand.
CCGTGGCGGCGAAGCCGGGCTCGGCAACGCTGCCCTTCTACGGCGTCCAGCCCGTCATCGTCGACGACGAGGGACGGGTCCTCGAAGGCGAGTGCGAGGGGCGTCTTTGCCTGCGCGACGGCGGCCCCGGCATGATGCGCACGGTCTACGGAGACCATGAGCGCTTCGTCAAGACCTACTTCAACGCGTACCCGGGCCTCTACTTCACCGGCGACGGCGCAAGGCGCGACGCCGACGGCTACTACTGGATCACCGGGCGCATCGACGACGTGATCAACGTCTCGGGCCACCGCCTGGGCACCGCGGAAGTGGAGAGCGCGCTCGTCGCGCATCCGCAGGTCGCCGAAGCCGCGGTGGTCGGCTGCCCCCACGAGGTGAAGGGCCAGGGAATCTACGCGTTCGTGACGCTGAAGGCCGACGCGCAGCCGAGCGAGGCGCTCGAGCGCGAGCTCGCGCGCTGGGTGCGCCGGCAGATCGGCCCCATCGCGCTGCCCGACCGCATCCACTGGGCGCCGGCGCTGCCGAAGACCCGCTCGGGCAAGATCATGCGGCGCATCCTGCGCCGCATCGCCGCCGGGTCGGTCGAGGACCTGGGCGACACCTCGACGCTCGCCGATCCGGCCGCCGTGGAGAGCCTCCTCCGCGGACGCCAGGAAACCGCGCAGGCCGCGTCATGAGCGCCGCTGCCGACACGCTCCCCGCCGACCACGGCCACGGCCATGGCCACGCGGCTCCGCGCGGCATCATGCGCTGGATCACCACGACGAACCACAAGGACATCGGCACCCTCTACCTGTGGTTCAGCCTGGTGATGTTCGTGCTGGGCGGCCTCATGGCGCTCGGCATCCGCACCGAGCTCTTCTCGCCGGGCCTGCAGTTCCTCGAGCCGGACTTCTTCAACCAGCTCACGACGATGCACGGGCTCGTGATGATCTTCGGCGCGATCATGCCGGCCTTCGTCGGGCTTGCGAACTGGCTCATCCCGATGCAGATCGGCGCGCCCGACATGGCCTTCGCGCGCCTCAACAACTGGT
>CAYWSG010000097.1:0-11664 GCA_964461055.1 uncultured Enterobacteriaceae bacterium
CGCCCCCGAGTGCTTTAGTCGGGGGCCCAGTTTTTTGCTTTGAACATGGGTTCCCGCCTGCGCGGGAACGACGATAGGGCGCGACGCGGGAACGACGATAGGGCGCGACGCGGAAACGACAATGGGGGGCTGCCAAAGGCGATCAGAAGGTCGTAAGAAAGGCGATCAGAAGGTCGTAATCCGGAAATCGCGGAAGCAGGCCTCGGTGCCGTGGTGCTGTAGCGCGATGTGGCCTTCGGGCCGTGCGGCGAAGCGCGGATAGCCCGCGAACTTCGATTGCTGCACCCGGCGGCGGAACGTCTCGTCGCCCAGGTCGCACGCGAGGACGCGCACGCCGTTCAGCCAGTGCTCGACCTGCGTGCCGCGCACGCTGATGCGGCCGACGTTGAAGAGCCCCACATGGCAGGCGGCCGGCTTTCCCGGCGCCATCAGCCCGTAGATCGCGCCGCAGGAGGTTTCCGGCACGCGGCCGTCCGGATGTCCGCTGTCGTGCACGAGCTGCAGCTCCGGACCGCTCTGCCATGCGGCTTCCAGCGACTCGTCGACGTGGTAAAGCACGCCCGAGTTGCCGCCGACGGGAAGGCGCCACTCGAAGCTGAGGTCGAAGTCCCCGAAGCCCTCGCGGGTCACGAGATCCACCTGCGGGCCGTTGGCGAGCGCGCACAGCGCGTCGCCTTCGACGGTCCAGCTCTCCGTCGGAAAGTCCGCGCGCCGGTAGCCCCGCCACGCCGAAATTTCGAGAAAGGCGTCCATCGGCCCGGGCCCTCGCAAGCCGTGTTCCATGCCTGCCTTCCCGTCCGGGCCTCCGAAACTGTGCGGGAACGGCGCTTGCCCGCAAGTCCTGTTTTCCGTCCCAGATTCGAAGGAGCCCAGGGAAATGAAAGCCGTCGTCTTCCACGGCATCGGCGACATCCGGCTCGACGACGTGCCCGAGCCGAAAATCGAGCAGCCCACCGACGCCATCGTCCGCATTACCGCGAGCGCCATCTGCGGCACCGACCTTCACTTCGTGCGCGGCACGGTGCCCGGCATGAAGCCCGGGACGATCCTCGGCCACGAGGCGATCGGGATCGTCGAGGAAGTGGGCAGCGACATCCGCAACTTCCGCAAGGGCGACCGCGTCGTCGTGCCTTCGACGATCGCCTGCGGCTACTGCTCGTATTGCAGGGCCGGCTACCACTCGCAGTGCGACGTGGCGAATCCGAACGGCCCCGACGCGGGAACGACGTTCTTCGGCGGCCCGGCGATGAGCGGGCCGATCCAGGGGCTGCAGGCCGAGTATGCGCGCATCCCCTACGCGGCCACGGGGCTCGTGCGGCTGCCCGATTCCATCGACGACGAGCGCGCGATCCTGCTCTCCGACATCTTCCCCACCGGCTACTTCGGCGCCGACCTCGCCGAGATCGAGGCGGGCGACGCGGTGGCCGTCTACGGCTGCGGGCCGGTGGGCCAGTTCGCCATCGCGTCGGCGCGGCTGCACGAGGCCGGGCGCATCTTCGCCATCGATTGCGTCGAGTCGCGCCTCGAGGCGGCGCGCCGCCAGGGTGCCGAGGCGATCGACTTCAACCGCGAGGATCCCGTCGAGGCGCTGAAGCGGCTGACCGGCGGCATCGGCCCGGACCGCGTCATCGATGCGGTCGGCGTGGATGCCCTCGCGCCGAGCGCCGGGCCGGCGGCAAAGGAAGCGCAGGGCGAGAAGGCGCGCCGCGACCAGGAGCTCAAGCTCATCTCGCCCAAGGCGAAGCGCGAGGGCGACCAGTGGGTCGCGGGCGATGCCCCTACCCAGGTGCTCGACTGGGCGGTCCGCAGCCTTGCCAAGGCGGGCACGCTTTCGATCATCGGCCTCTATCCGCCGACCGACCGCTTTTTCCCCATCGGCGAGGCGATGAACAAGAACCTGACTCTGAAGATGGGCAACTGCCCGCACCGGGCCTACCTGCCGCACCTCGTCGACCTCGTCGCCTCGGGCGTCTTCGACCCGGCGGGAATCCTCACGCAGACCGAGCCGCTCACCGACGCGATCGATGCCTACAAGGCCTTCGACCGGCGCGAGCCCGGCTGGATGAAGGTCGAGCTTCGCGCCGCAGCCCAGCGCAAGGCAGCCTGAGCCCGGGCGAGCAGGCAAAGGAGGCTTTCATGCCCATCAAGCTCGAGGACGAGCTCTTCGACCTGGAGAAGCACTTCTGGACCGAGGGCGCGGACTACTACCGAAGCCATCTCGCGCCGAGCGCCCTCATGGTGTTTCCCGAGCCGGCCGGCGTGCTCGTCAAGGACGAGATCGCCTCGTCGATCGGCGCAGGCGCCCGCTGGGCCGACGTCGAGCTCGAGGAGCACCGCGTTCTCGAGCTGAGCGACAACGCCGCCGTGGTGACCTACAAGGCGACCGCGCGTCGCCCCGACGGCCCGCCCTACGTCGCGCGCGCGAGCAGCGCCTACGTACGGGCCGGAAACGCGTGGAAGCTCGCCTTCCACCAACAGACACCGCTTGCGTGACGGCGGCGTCTTCCCCTATCCACTAGCGAGACCGAAAGGAGCAATCCCATGCTGAACGGAAAGAAAGTGGCCATCCTCATCGCCGAGGGCTTCGAGCAGTCGGAGATGGTGGAGCCGAAGAAGGCGCTCGAGAGCGCCGGCGCCGAGACGTACATCGTCTCGCCGCAGCCGGGCGAAGTGCAGGGCTGGAGCCACTTCGACAAGGCCGACCGGTTCCACGTCGACGTGCCCGTGGACGAAGCAAGGGCCGACGACTACGACGCGCTTCTGCTACCCGGCGGCGTCGCCAACCCGGACCAGCTGCGCACGAACCCCAAGGCGGTGCAGTTCACGAAGGCATTCTTCGACGCGGGCAAGCCCGTCGGCGTCATCTGCCACGGCCCGTGGACGCTCATCGAGGCGGGCGTCGTCAAGGGGCGGACATTGACGTCGTGGCCGTCGCTCAAGACGGACCTCACGAACGCCGGGGCGAAATGGGTCGACCAGGAGGTGGTGGTGGACCGCGGGCTCGTCTCGAGCCGCAAGCCCGCCGACCTGCCCGCGTTCTGCCGCAAGCTCGTGGAGGAGATCGGCGAGGGCGTGCACCGGCGCGCCGAGACCCGGGCTAGCGGCGAAGCTCCTCGCGCCGCAGGCGCACCCTGATCTCGCGCGTGCGCCAGTCGATGCCGTCCACGGCGGAGACGGGAATGGGGGCGCCGCCCTCGACGATGAGCCCGGCGATGGTCCACTCCCCGTCGTCGAAGAGCAGGTCGTCGAGGTGGCCGAGCTTGCCGTCCGGCGCGAAGACGGAGTAGCCGAGCACCTCGCCGCTCGCGCGCAGCCGGGCGCGCGAGGCCTCGCGCTCCTCCTCGGAGAGCTCCGGTGCGCTCGCTTCCTCGAAGCGGCGCGAGACCGGCATGTCCTCGTCGGCGCTCGTGCTGTCCGCTACCTCCTCGCGCGTAAGGCGCACGCCGACCGCATCGTCCGACCAGCGGCCGCGGTCCACGGCTTCCGGCGGCACCAGGACCTTGCGCCCGGTGAGGCCGCCGCCCGTGTTCACCACCAGGTAGCGAAGCCGCCAGTGCTCGTCGTCGAAGTAGACCTGCTCGAGGCGCCCCGCCTCGCCGTCGGTCGCCGCGACCGCGTCGCCGATGAGCGGCTTCAGCCGGCGCAGCATGGATCAGCGCCCGAGCGCTTCGGGCGCCTGCTCGATTTCGCGCCGCGCGGCGCGCACGCGCACCGTGCGGTGCGTGGGATCCACCGCCTCGACGAGGCCGGGCGAGAGGAGCACCTTGCGCCCGGGCAGCCAGTCGCGCGTGTCGATGACGAGATGGGCGACCGACCAGGTGTCGTCGTCGAAGAGCACGTCTTCCACGTGGCCCGCCGCGCCGTCGGTGGCCTCGAGCCGGTAGCCGACGACGTCGGCGGCGCTGCGAAGGCGCGAGGGCGCCGGGCCGGCTTCGCTCGACTCCGCGTGTTCCTGCATCTCGATCGCCGCGGAGCGGCCGGCGTCGCGCGCGGCCTCGGCGTTGACCGGCCGCGGGGCCGGCCCCCACAGCTCCGGCCCGATCCAGTAGTAGGGAAAGCCGTAATAGCGGGCGAGCGCCATCTCGTGCGAGCGCGACACTTCGCCGCCGCCGAGCTCGGGGCTGCGCCGCAGCTCGTCGCGCGAGACCGTGACGCAGATCGTCTGCTCGCTGGAGCGGCTGCGGTCGATGGACGAGGGCGGGATGAGGATCTGCCGGCCGGCAAGCCAGCCGTTCGTCTCCACCGCGAGGTAGCGCACGCCCCAGCGCTCGTCGTCGAAGTAGAGGTCGCCGACCGCGCCCACCTCGCCGTCGCGCGCGACGATCACGTCGCCGCGCATTTCCTTGACCGAGTGCAGCATCGCCACCGCCTCAGGGGAAGGTGCCGCGATGGCCTTTCTTCATCTCCCTCGTCTTGTGGTCGTCGCCGACCTTGAGCCGCTCGCGGTTCTGCTCGAGCTTGTCCTGCTTCGCCTGGCCGGAGCGGCCGGTCGCGTCGCCGGCCCGTCCAGTCCCCTGCGCGCCCGGCTGCAGCCGTCGCTCATGCGCGGCCGCGGCGGTGGACGAGTCGGTGTCCGGGCCCTTGAGCTTGTCCCTCATGGAGTGCCTCCTTGTGCTTGCGCTTGGGTAAAAACACGGCTCATGCAAGGCGCATACCGTGCGTGCGACGGCGCGCCCCTGCGTCATCGGCTTCAGGGGCGCATGCCGAGCCGGTGCATGACCTCGGCTTCGGCCTCGAGCCAGTCGCGCTGCTCGTAGCCGGGCTCGAAGCCGCGCTGCTCCGCCTTGTAGTACGCCGTCTCGGCGATCAGCCCGCGCAACTCGTCGTCCGAGAGCTCGACCCGGGCATCGGACGCCCCGCCCGCCGCCTTGGTCGCGTCGCCGGTGGTTGCGCCACGCTTCGCGGCCTCCGTAGAAGGCTTCCTCGTCGTCTTCGCGCTCCTCGCCATGCCGGGAAGTTTACGGGCCGCCCGTGCCCCGTCCGAAGCACCGTCTGCCCGCTTTGCGCGTCGCTGTTCGTACTACGGGGAAGCTTTTGGAAGATCCCCGGTGAACGGCCGGCGGAAGCGGCGGTCAACCCTCAACCTTCCAGGGAGTCATCGCATGGATACTCACGCCCTTCGTCATCCCCATTCGCACGCAACGACGAGCCTCGCGCGCTGGCTCATGGTCGGATTTGCGGCCGGGTTCGTCTCGGTGCTCGTCTTCCACCAGTCGGCCGTCGCCCTGCTTTACGCGATCGGCTGGACGCCGAGGGGCCCGTTCCCGATGCAGGCGGTGGCGCCGCTCGGCGTGCCGCAGGTCATCTCGTACGCGTTCTGGGGCGGCGTGTGGGGCGCGGTGCTCGCGGCAACGCTCGCGCGGCTCACGGGCGCAAAGCTCGTGGTTGCGGCGACCGTGTTCGGCGCCATCCTGCCAACGTTGGTCGCCTGGTTTCTGGTGGCGCCGCTCAAGGGCTTGCCGCCGGCCGGCGGCTTCGCCCTGCCCGCGATGCTGGTCGGCCCGATCGTGAACGGCGCATGGGGACTCGGGACGGGTCTCGGCCTCCTCTGGTTCCGGACGCACCGCCGGGAATGAATATTTCAACGGCCGGCGGGTGTCCATGCTCGACGAGTTCCCGCTCGGCTACCTGGCGCTCTTCCTCGGCACGATGCTCGAGGGCGAGTCCGTGCTCTTCCTCGCCGGCCTCGCCGCGCAAAACGGCTTCCTGACGTTTCCGCGGGTCGTGGCGGTGGCGGTGATCGGGGCGTTCATCGGCGACCAGATCTTCTATTTCATCGGCCGGCGCTACGGCAACCGGCTGCTCGCGCGGTTCCCCCGCATCGCGGCGCGCGCCCCGCGCGTGCAGGAGCTGCTGCGCCGCTGGGACGTCCTGGCCATCATCCTCGTGCGCTTCGCGTACGGCGTGCGCATGGCGGGGCCGATCGTGATCGGCACCTGCGGCATTCCGTTGTGGCGCGTGACGCTCTTCAACTTCATCGGCGTGCTCATCTGGGCGCCGCTCGTCGCCGGCCTGGGTTACCTCGCCGGGCACGCAGTGGAGCGCTGGATCGGCCGGCTCCCGCATCCGGGCATCGTGCTCCCGATCGCGCTCGTCTTCGTCGTGGCGGGCGCCTGGCTCATGCTGCAGCGGCGCCGCGACGCGCGCTAGCGCCGCCTGCTACTTACGCAGCGCACCAGCCAGTGTTGCTGCCACGTTGTGAAAGCGCACGAGCCAGGCGAGGATGATCGCCTCGGCCTCGTGGAACTTCCCGGCGTGGACGAGCCTTCGTACCCGGGCGAGGAAATTGAGTCCTTCGCGGACGAACTCGTCGTCGTGGGAGAACGTCGCGACGAAGGCCTGCACGAGCCCCGCGGTCGCGGCGGCTGCCGCGCGTCCTTCTTCCCGCCGGATCGCGTCGCGCAGCTGCTCCATCGCCTCGATCAGGTCGAGCAGCGCCCGGATCACCTGGGGAAGCGAGCCCCCCCGGTAGGCCTGCCGGTGATCCAGCGGAGCGGGGACGCGTTTCGACATGCCTCTTGTCTACAGGAGGCGCATCCGGCGATGAATGGGTGCAACGCCCCTTAGCCGGGGCGGGATCTACTCCCGTTGCACGCCTGCTGTCGGCGCGACCCGGCTTGTGAGAAACGCTCGCGCGCCTAGCGCGTACGGCGGGCACCGCGCGGCGCGGCCTTGGCCTTCGCCGCGGCGACCGGCATGTAGCCGCCGCTCTTGCCGTTGAAGCGCTCGGGCTTCGCCCAGCTGAGCGTCTCGGTCTCGATGCAATGGATGCGCACCCGCCGCTTGTCGGTGTCGTAGCGGATGACCTCGATCGTGCGCGCCTTGCGGTTGTCGCGCTCGATCCACTTGGAGCCGATGGGGGGAAGGCTGGTTCTCATGCCCCGATAGTGCATCAGTGAGGGAGTCCCGCGCCACCCCGGGGCCGCAAGCCCCCTCGGCGCTTTTGACAGGCGAAGGCGCTCTCCGGTTTCGAATTTCGAACCGGCCGAAAACCCGGGCCGGGGTTCCGTGAACAAAGCCTGCAAACAACTCCTGGCCGTCGGACCGGCCGAGGGGGGCCTCTAGGAGGAGAAATAGCATGTGCAAATTCAGCAGGTTGCTTGCCCTTGGGCTCGCCCTGGGCGCAACACTGGCGCTCGTACCGGCGGCGCTTGCGCAAGGCGGCGGCGGCGCGGCCGGGGACGCCTACAAGGGCCTCTGGGTGTCGACCCCGTTCCCCGCGTTCAACGTTCCGGCCGGGGAGCCGGTGACGCTTGAGCTCAGCGTGCGCAACTCGGGCCTGCCGCCCCAGCGCGTGGCGCTCGACCTCGAGCGCCTGCCCAAGGGCTGGTCCGCCGCCTTCCTCGGCGAAGGCAAGCGCGTGCAATCGGTGTTCGTCGCCCCGGGCGAAACCGCCACGGTGAAGCTCAGGCTGCAGCCGGCGGGCGAGGTCACCGGCGGCTCGCACCGCTTCGAGGTGGTGGCCGCGGGGGAGCGGTCGCGCTTTCGCCTGCCGATCGATCTCACCGTCGGCCAGGCGCTGCCGCCGAGGCTCTCGCTCGACGCGGAGCTTCCGGAGCTGCGCGGCGCGCCTTCGTCGGACTTCGACTTCAAGCTCACCGTGCGAAACGACGGCGGCGACGATGCGCTCGTGCGCGTGGACGCGCAGGTGCCCGAGGGCTTCCGCACGAAGGTCACGGAGCAGTACGGCTCGCAGGAGCTCACCAGCCTTCCGCTCAAGGTGGGCGAGGAGAAGACGCTGAGCGTGAAGGTGACGCCGTTCTCCGGCACGAAGGAGGGCCGCTACCCCGTGCTCGTGCAGGCGACGAGCGGCAAGGCGCGCGCCGTGCTCGAGCTCGCCATGGAAGTGAGCGGCGAGCCGCGGCTCGAGCTCACGGGGCTGCAGGAGCGCCTGAGCGCGAGCGCCACCGCCGGCGAGGCCTCGCCCATCGAGCTCGTCATCGCCAACCGCGGGAGCGCAACGGCGAGCGACGTCAAGCTCTCCGCCGACGCGCCCTCGGGCTGGAAGGTCACCTTCCAGCCCGAGCGGCTCGACGCCATTGCACCCAACGCGACGGCGAAGGCGACGGCGCTCGTCACGCCCTCGGAGAAGGCGATCGCCGGCGACTACATGCTGAACGTGCGGGCGCTCACGGGCGGCGCGAACGAGTCCGCGGAGTTCCGCGTGACGGTGCGCACCTCCACGCTCTGGGGCGTGGTGGGCGTGCTCGTCATTGCCGCCGCGGCCGTCGTGCTGGTCGCCGCCATGCTGCGCTTCGGCCGTCGATGAAGAGGGGCGGGTCATGAGCGCGGCGATCGAGGCTCGCGGGCTCACCAAGCGCTACGGCAGCTTCGTCGCGGTGGAAGCGCTCGACCTGCGCATCGACGAGGGCACGGTCTTCGGCGTGCTCGGGCCCAATGGCTCGGGCAAGACCACCACGATCCTCATGCTGATGGGGCTCACCGAAGTGAGCGCCGGGAGCGTGCGCGTGCTCGGCCTCGACCCCGCGCGCGAGCCCCTCGAGGTCAAGCGCCGCGTGGGCTACCTGCCCGATGCGGTGGGCTTCTACGACGACCTGACGGCGCGCGAGAACCTGCGCTTCTCGGGCAAGCTCGCCGGACTGCGCGGCGAGGCGCTCGAGGCGCGCATTCGCGAGGTGCTCGAGCGGGTGCGCCTCGCCGAGGCGGCCGACGCGCCGGCGCGGCGCTTCTCGCGCGGCATGCGCCAGCGCCTCGGCCTCGCCGAGGTGCTGCTCAAGGCGCCGCGGGTGGCGATCCTCGACGAGCCGACCAGCGGACTCGATCCGCAGGCGACGCACGAGTTCCTCGACATGATCCGCGGCCTGAAGGCCGAGGGGATCACCGTGCTTCTCTCCTCGCATCTGCTCGACCAGGTGCAGGCGGTCTGCGACCGGGTGGGCCTGTTCCACCGCGGCCGGATGGTGCTCGAAGGCCGCGTGGAGGAGCTCTCGCGGCGCGTGCTCGGCGGCGGCTTCCAGGTGACGGTGCAGACGGCCCGGCCGGCGGGTCCCCCGGCCGCGGCGGCGCGGCCGGCGGGCGACGGCGTCGCGGCGGCGCTCCGCGCCATTTCCCAGGTGAACCGCGTGGAGCCGGCCGGCGAGGGCACGTACGTCGTGCACGCCGAGCGCGACGTTCGCCCGGCGATCGCCCCGGCCGTCGCGTCGAGCGGCGCGGCCCTCCTCGGGCTCGCGATGCGCACGCCCACGCTCGACGACGTCTACGCCGCGTACTTCGCGGCCCAGTCCCGCGAAGCCTCGACGCCGGAGGTGCGCCATGCGGCGTGAAGGATCGCCGCTCAAGGGCGTCGGCACCGTCCTCGCCAAGGAGGCGGCCGACCACCTGACGAGCGTGCGGCTGTGGCTTCTCGAGGGCCTCATGCTGCTCGCCGCCGGCGGCGCGGTGTACGCGGCGAGCGGGCGCATCCGCGACACCGTGAGCGAGGACCCGTTCCTCTTCCTCAGTCTCTTCACCGTGGCGCGCGAGCCGCTACCGTCGTTCGTCGTCTTCCTCGGCTTCCTCGTGCCGCTCGTCGCCATCGCGCTCGGCTTCGACGCGGTGAACGGCGAGCACTCGCGGCGCACGCTCAGCCGCCTGCTCGCCCAGCCGATCTACCGGGATGCGCTCCTCATCGGCAAGTTCCTCGCCGGGCTCGTGACCCTCGCCGTCGCGTTCGCCACGCTGTGGCTCCTCGTCGTGGGCCTGGGGCTGCTCATGCTCGGCCTTCCCCCGAGCGGCGAGGAGGTGCTGCGCGGCCTCGCGTTCCTCGGCGTCACGCTCGCCTACGGCGGCGTCTGGCTCGCGCTCGCGATGCTCTTCTCGGTGGTGTTCCGGCAGCAGGCCACCGCCGCCCTGGCGGCGCTTGCCGTGTGGCTGCTCTTCGCGGTGTTCTGGGCCATGCTGGCGCCGCTTGCGGCCGAGGCAGCGAGTCCCGCCGGGCCGCTGGGCGCGCTCGAGCGCGCCCAGCTCGAGCACGCGCTCGCGCGCCTTTCGCCCAACGTCCTCTTCGGCGAGGCGACGCTCGCGCTCCTCAACCCCGCGGCGCGCGCCTTCGGCCCGGTGCTCTTCGCTCAGCTCGAGGGCGCGCTCCTCGGCTCGCCGCTGCCTTTCGGCGAGAGCCTGATGCTCGTCTGGCCGCACCTCACGGGCCTCGTCGCCGCGCTGATTCTGATCTTCACGATCGCCTACGTGCTCTTCCAGCGCCAGGAAATCCGCGCCTAGCGCCGCGGCAGGAGGCAGAAGCCCTGCGACGCGACGCCGAGCGCCGGGTTCAGCTTGCTGCGGAAGTTCTCGAGCGCGATGGCGGCGGTGAGCTCGACGATCTGCGGCTCGGTGAAGCGCGCCTTCAGGCGCGCGAAGAGCGCATCGTCGACCTTCTGGCCGGTGTGCGTCATGCGCTCGGCATACTCGAGCGCAAGCCGCTCCTCTTCGCTATAGGCGCTGCTTTCGCGCCAGCCGGCGAGCTCGTCCACCTTGCGCCCGGTCGGGTCGATGTCCGTCACACGGACGGAATTGATGTCGACTCAGAACGGGCAGCCGTTGATGGCCGCGACGCGCAGCGAGACGAGCGCCACGAGCCCGGCGGAGAGCTGCCCTGACTGGGCAATCGACGCGCTGAGGGCCTTTGCCGCGCGCAGGATGGGCGGGCAGTGCGCGAGCACCCTGGAGGGGTTCAGGACGTCGCCGAAGGCGGCGCGCTCCTTGGCGAATACCTCCTCGAGCACTGGATCGCCCCGTGCGTCGTCGATTTCGGTCACTCTGGGCATCGGATCTCCCTCTTGCTGTCGGTTGCGGGATCGCAACGCGCACGATAGCACCGCCGTCCGGCAGGGGGGCGGCCAGAAGGGCACGGGTTTTGCGAGGGGGCGCGGGTCATGGCACGCGTCGTCCTGCCATCGCGCTTCGTCATGCCTGCGGAATGGGCCCCGCACGAGGCGACCTGGCTCTCCTGGCCGCACAACCGCGAGACATGGCCCGACGAGCTCGAGCAGGCGCAGGCGGCGCTCGCGGCCGCGGTCGAGGCGCTCGCCGAGGGCGAGGCGGTCCACATCAACACGACCGAGCCCGCGCCGCTCGAGCGGCGCTTCCCGGCGCTCATCGGGCGCCGGCGCGTCGTGCTGCACCCGATCCCGACCAACGACGCCTGGTGCCGCGACCATGGCGCGATCGTGGTCCGCGACGGGAACGGCGATCGCGTGGCGCTCGACTTCCGCTTCAACGCCTGGGGCGGCAAGTATCCGCCCTGGGACCTTGACGATGCCGTGGCGCCCGCCATGGCGGCCACGCTCGGCCTGCCCTGCGTGTCCGTCGACATGGTCCTCGAGGGCGGCGCCATCGACGTGAATGGGGAGGGCACGCTCCTCACCACCGAGCAGTGCCTGCTCAACCCGAACCGCAATCCCACGATGGGCCGTGGCGACATCGAAGCGATGCTCGCGCGCTACCTGGGTGCCCGCCAGGTCGTATGGCTCGGCGAGGGCATCGTTGGCGACGACACCGACGGCCACGTGGACGACATCACGCGCTTCGTCGCGCCGGCAACGGTCGTCACCGTGGTGGCGCGCGACCCGGCCGACGAGAACTACGCGCCGCTGCAGGACAATCTCGCGCGCCTTGCGCGCGTGCGGCTTCCCGACGGCCGGCCGCTCGAGGTGCTGCAGCTGCCGA
>CAYWSG010000098.1:0-4799 GCA_964461055.1 uncultured Enterobacteriaceae bacterium
ACGAGTCGAACATCATCAACGAGTACATCGACGAGCGCTTCCCGCATCCGCAGCTCATGCCCGCCGACCCGGTGATGCGCGCCCGGGCGCGGCTCATGCTCTTCAACATGGAGGTGGAGCTCTTCTCGCAGATCGAGGCGATCGAGTCGGGCAAGGAGAAGGCGGTCGAGAAGGCGCGCCAGCACGTGACCGACCGCCTGATCGAGCTCTCGCCCGTCTTCACGCGCACCAAGCACATGCTGGGCGACGAATTCACCATGCTCGACGTGGCGATCGCGCCGCTCCTCTGGCGCCTCGACCACTACGGCATCAGGCTCGGCAAGACCGCGGCGCCGCTCATGAAGTACGCCGAGCGCATCTTCTCGCGGCCCGCCTTCATCGAGGCGCTCACGGCTTCCGAAAAGGTGATGCGGAAATAGCTTTTCCGGCCTCCCGATGAAAGAGATCCCGACCAAGCCGTACCTGCTGCGCGCCCTCTTCGAGTGGTGCGTGGACAACGGCTACACGCCGCACATCGCGGTGAGGGTCGACTCGCGTGCGCAGGTCCCGGCCGAGTACGTCAGGAACGGCGAGATCACGCTCAACATCAGCCCGACGGCCGTGCACAAGCTGCAGCTCGGCAACGAGCTGATCGAGTTCTCGGCGCGCTTCGGCGGCGTGGCGCGGCAGATCTCGGTTCCCGTCGCCGCGGTCTACGCGCTTTATGCGCGCGAGACCGGGCACGGCATGACCTTCGAGATCGACGAGCCGAAGCCGGCCCTGCAGTCGCAGGCCGAGGCGGAGGACGCGACGCCGCCCGCCGCGCTGCCCGCCCCCGCGCCCACGCCCGACGACACACCGCCGCGTCCCTCGGGCGGCACCAGGCCGACCCTGCGGCGCGTGAAGTAGCCCGGGCGCATAATCGCCCGCAGGTCTCCCCGAGGCCGGCTTAGCTCAGCTGGTAGAGCAGCGGTTTTGTAAACCGTTGGTCGGCGGTTCGAATCCGTCAGCCGGCACCGAATTCAGGGACAGACCCCATTTCAGCTGAAATGGGGTCTGTCCCTGAATCAAGGACAAAAAGAAAAAGCCCGCCAAAGCGGGCTTTTTCGTGGCGAAGCGCTCGGACTCAGAGCGGCTTGATGTTCGTCGCCTGCAGCCCCTTGGGGCCGCGCTTCACTTCGAACTCCACCTTCTGGCCTTCCTTGAGCGTCTTGAAGCCGCTCATCTGGATGGCCGTGTGGTGGGCAAAGAGATCTTCGCCGCCTTCCGCGGGCGTGATGAACCCGAAGCCCTTGGAATCGTTGAACCACTTCACGGTGCCTGTTGCCATGACTATCCACTTCCTCTGCTGAATGCCGCGACGGATCCGGGCGCGACGATGCCGGGCATGACCATCAAGGGAGGGATTTGACTGCCACTGCGAACGTCTTGAAGAAGGCGACGAGGGTGCAAATTCGCAACTCGATATCCTGCGCGAGGAATCATATCACCGTTTTTTCGCGCGCCTGCGCAAGCGCGCGGACGCATCGCGGGAGGTATTGACCCTATTTGCGCGGGTGTCGCTATTTCCCAACGGTAGGGCCGTCTGGTACTTCACCTGCTTGAGCGCGAAGCTCGACTTGATGTTGCCCACGCCGGGCACCCGCGAGAGAAAGTCGAGGATGAAGCGCTCGAACGCGGTCACGTCGGGCACCAGGACGCGAAGCAGGTAATCCGCGTCGCCCGTCATGAGATAGCACTCCATCACCTCCGGCCGCTCGCGCACCGCCTGCTCGAAGATCTCGAGCGCCGACTCCACCTGCTTCTCGAGCGTCACCTGCACCAGCACGCTCACCGTGAGGCCGAGCTTCTTCGGGTCGAGGAGCGTGACGTAGCGGTCGATCGTCCCCGACTGCTCCAGCGCCCGCACGCGCGCGAGGCACGGCGAAGGCGAGAGGCTCACCGCGCGCGCGAGGTCCACGTTGGCGATGCGAGCGTTCTTCTGCAGCTCGGAGAGGATTTTGAGGTCTATGGCATCCATGGCAGCTTGTGTTGTCAGATAGCTAAGTCACAGCAGTTTATGCTTTTAATGGCGCGAGAGGCGGTAAAGATTAGAACCCCATGCCTCGCGTACTTGTCTAAGATCCCGCCATGACCGACCTTTCCGACATCGCCGCTTCGGCCTTCTGGCGGGTGAGCCCGCCCGACGCCGATCCGCTCGAGACCCGCGAGTGGCTCGAGGCCTTCGACGCACTCGTGGCGGTCGAGGGCCGCGAGCGCGCCACCTACCTGCTGCTCAAGCTCCTGGAGCATGCCCGCGCGCGCCGCGTGCCGCTGCCGCCGGTCCTCAACACGCCGTACCGGAACTCGATCGACCTCGCCGAGCAGGCGCAATTCCCCGGCAACCTGGAGCTCGAGACGCGCATCTCGTCCATCGTCCGGTGGAACGCGCTCGCGATGGTGGTGCGGGCGAACCGCGCCCACGCCGAGCTCGGCGGCCACATCGCGAGCTACGCCTCGGCGGCGGATCTCTTCGAGGTCGGCTTCAACCACTTCTTCCGCGGCGGGGAGCACGGCGACCTCGTCTACTTCCAGCCGCACTCCGCGCCCGGCGTGTATGCCAGGGCCTACCTCGAAGGACGCCTGAGCGAGGCGCAGCTCGATTCGTACCGCCGCGAGACGGGCGGCAACGGCCTCTCGTCCTACTGCCATCCGTACCTCATGCCGCACTTCTGGCAGTTCCCCACCGGCTCCATGGGCCTCGGGCCCCTGAACGCCATCTACCAGGCGCGCTTCCTGAGGTATCTGCAGAACCGCGGCATCCTCGAGAAGGAGTCGTCCGTCGAAGCGTCGAGGAAGGTCTGGGCGTTCGTCGGCGACGGCGAGATGGACGAGCCCGAATCGCTCGCCGGGCTCTCGCTCGCAGCGCGGGAGGGGCTCGACAACCTCATCTTCGTCGTCAACTGCAACCTGCAGCGGCTCGACGGCCCGGTGCGCGGCAACAGCTCGATCGTCCAGGAGCTCGAGGGGCTTTTCGCCGGCGCCGGCTGGAACGTCATCAAGGTGCTGTGGGGCTCCGACTGGGATGCGCTCTTCGCCCGCGACGCGGACGGGGTGCTGCTCAAGCGCCTGCACGAGACGGTGGACGGCGAGTTCCAGCTCTACGCGGCCACCGACGGCCGGTTCAACCGCGAGCACTTCTTCAACAAGTACCCGGAGCTGCAGGCGCTCATCGCCCACCTGAGCGACGAGGACATCGACCGCCTGCGCCGCGGCGGCCACGATCCGGTCAAGATCTACGCCGCCTACCACGCCGCCGTGCGCCATCGCGGCCGCCCCACGGTCATCCTCGCCAAGACCAAGAAGGGCTACGGCATGGGGCACTGGGGGCAGGGCAAGATGGGCACCCACCAGCAGAAGAAGCTCGACGACGAGGCGCTGCGCGCCTTCCGCGACCGCTTCTCGCTGCCGCTCTCGGACGAGGACGTCGCGCAGCTTCGCTACTACCACCCGGGCGCGGACAGCCCCGAGATCCGCTACCTGCTCGCCCGACGCAACGCGCTCGGCGGCTTCGTTCCTGAGCGAAGGGCCACGGCACGGCCGCTCCGCGCCCCTACGATCGCTTCCGCTCCGGCCTTCCAGAAGGTCCTGGAGGGCACCGCGCGGGAGCAGTCCACCACGATGATCTTCGTGCAGCTCCTCTCGCAGCTCATCAAGGATCCGGAGCTCGGCCGGCGGGTCGTGCCGATCGTCGCCGACGAGGCGCGCACGTTCGGCCTGCAGACGCTATTCAGGCAAGTGGGCATCTACTCCGCCGTGGGCCAGCTCTACGCGCCGGAAGACCACGAGGAGCTGCTCTACTACCGCGAGGCGAAGGACGGCCAGATCCTGGAGGAGGGCATCACCGAGGCGGGCGCGCTGTCCTCCTGGCTCGCCGCGGCCACTTCGTACTCGTCGCACGGCGAGCCGATGCTGCCCTTCTACATCTACTACTCGATGTTCGGCTTCCAGCGCGTGGGCGACCTCGTGTGGGCGGCGGCCGACTCGCGCGCCCGCGGGTTCCTCGTCGGCGGCACGGCCGGGCGCACCACGCTCTCGGGCGAGGGGCTGCAGCACCAGGACGGCTCCTCGCACCTCGCCGCCTCCGCCATCCCGAACTGCCGCGCCTACGACCCCTGCTTCGGCTACGAGCTCGCCGTCATCGTGCAGGATGGCGTGCGGCGGATGCTCGAGCAGCAGGAGGACGTCTTCTACTACCTCACGGTGGCCAACGAAAACTACAGCCACCCCGCGATTCCTGCGGACGCTGCCGAAGGCATCCTGAAAGGCTTGTATCTTTTCCGTAAGAACCCGAAGGCAAAAGCGCAGTTGCTCGGTAGCGGTCCCATCCTGCGGGAAGTCATCGCGGCGGCGGAGCTTCTCGAGAAGGACTGGGGCGTCCCGGCGAACGTCTGGAGCGTCACCTCGTTCACCGAGCTTCGCCGGGACGGGATGGAGGCGGCGCGCGCCCGCCGCCTTGGCCGCGAGCAGGAGAGCTGGGTCGAGAAGTGCCTGAAAGGCACGGCCGGGCCCGTGATCGCGGCGAGCGACTACGTGAGCGCGGTGGCCGATCTCATCTGCCCTTACGTGCCGGGCAAGTACGTGGCGCTCGGCACCGACGGCTTCGGCCGCAGCGACACGCGGGCGGCGCTCCGGGACTTCTTCGAAGTCGACCGGCACCACATCGCCGTCGCCGCGCTCTCGGCCCTGGGGAGCCCCTCAGTAGGGGAGGCCGTGCGTCGTTACGGGATCGACCCCTCGCGGCGGCCCGCCTGGCAGCGGTAGCGGCGCCAGCCCGGAAT
>CAYWSG010000098.1:4899-11498 GCA_964461055.1 uncultured Enterobacteriaceae bacterium
TCGCGGTTCTGGCGCTCGTGGAGCGACTCCATGCGGCGCGCCGCGTCCGGCCCCCGCAGGCGCGCGCCGAACTCCGCCGATTGCTGGTCGCGCTGGATGAGGGCGCGCTGCGTCTCCTGATCCTGGGCGGTCGCCAGGGGTGAAAGAGAAACGAGGATCAGGAAAACCGGAAGGACCACCCCATTAGGACTGCAGCGCGGCGGCCTTGGTTTCCCGGATGGCCTCGGCGAAGTCGAGCACGGCGCGCGCGAGCGAGAGCCGCGACTCGTCGGTGCGCATGACCGTCTGGGTCACGAGCACCTGCATGCCGAGCGAGCGGATGCTGTCGGCGAGCCTGGCGTCCTCGCGGTCGATCACGAAGCCGTCGACGAGGCCGAGGTACTCGCCCGCCACCGCGAGCGCCGAGGGCTCGCGCCCCAGCTCGCGCATCATCTTGCCGGCCGAGCCCTTGAGCGCCTTGCCGCCGACGATGGGCGAGACGGCGACGATGGGCGCGCCGCGCTTCCTGAGGAGCTCGCGCAGGCCGTGCACCTCGAGGATCGGGCGGATGGCGTGGTACGGGTTGGCCGGGGTGATCACCACCGCCTCGAGGTCGTGGGCGTGCAGCGCGTCCAGCACCTCGTCGGAGAGGCGCGCGTCGGCCGCCCCGGCGTAGTAGAACCCGCGCACGATCGGCTCGCAGGCTAGCTCGGTGAAGTATTCATGGAAGCTGACGGCGCCGTCTTCGGTGAGCACCTGGGTGCAGACCGGGTCGTCGCTCATCGGCAGCACCCGCGCGACGACGCCCATGCGCTTGCAGAGCTCGAGGGTCACGTGGGTAAGGCTGCGCTCGCTGCGCAGCCACTCGGTGCGAAGGAGCGCCACCGCAAGGGACTTGTCGCCCACGATCGGCCGGTCGGGGCCGCCCAGCGCCTTCAGCATGCCGTAGGCCACGCGGCTTTCGCCCTGCGGCTCCCAGCCGGCGGTGGGCGAGGCGATGCCGGCGAGCGCGTACAGGACGCTGTCGAGGTCCGGCGAGAGGGCGAGCCCGAGGTGCTCGAAGTCGTCGCCGGTATTGACGATCACGGTGAGGTCCTGCGCGCGCAGCCGGTACAGCCCGTCAGCGAGCTTCGCCCCCCCGATCTGTCCCGCCAGCGCCACGACGCTCCCCATGCGCCCGCTCCTCTACCTGCTTCTTCCGCATCAATACTACCAATTTAGGGACAGACCCCATTTCAGCTGAAATGGGGTCTGTCCCTAAATTCGGGCGCCGAGCTCGGCGCCTTCGAGCATTGCGCGCTTGGCGTCGAGCTCGCCCGCCTCGCGCGCGCCGCCGATCACGTGCTGCGCCGCGAAAGGCCGATGCGGCTCCTGGCCGGCGCAGACGACCACCGTGTCGGCCGGCAGCACGAGCGGCTTGCCCTCGGCGACGATGTGCACGCCCTCGTCGTCGATGCGCCGGTATTCCACGCCTTTCATCATGCGAACGCCGTTTCGCGCGAGCTCCGCGCGGTGCACCCAGCCGGTGGTGCGCCCCAGCGTGTGGCCGAAGGGGGTCGTGGAGCGCTTGAGCATGGTGATGCGGCAGGCCGGCTTTTCCGCCGCCGGCGGCCGCAGCTCGCCCGGCCGCTCCGGCTCGAGCGAGATCCCCCAGTGCGCGGCGAAGGCGGCCGGATCGAGGGGCGAGCGGCTCCCCGCCTCGAGGAGATAGAGCGCCACGTCGAAGCCGATGCCGCCCATGCCAATGATCACCACCTCCGGCCCGGCCTTGCGCCGCCCGGAGAGGAGGTCGGCGTAGCCCACGACCTTCGGATGGTCGATCCCCTCGATCGCCGGCTTCCTCGGAGTCACCCCTGTCGCGAGGATGATTTCATCGAATGGCCGAAGGTCCTTTTCATTCGGTGAATGAGAAAGGCGTACTTCAACATCTCCTCGTCGGAGGCGTTCGGCGAAATAGGCGACCGACTCGGCGAACTCCTGCTTGCCGGGCACGACCTTGGCGAGGTTGAACTGGCCGCCGAGCTCGCCCGAGCGCTCGAAGAGCGTGACCGCGTGGCCGCGCTCGGCGGCGACCGAAGCGCACACGAGGCCGGCGGGGCCGCCGCCGACGACGGCGACGCGCTTCCTGGCTTTCACCGGATGGAAGACCAGCCGGGTTTCCCTGCCTGCCCGGGGATTGACGACGCAGCTCACCGACTGGCCGATGAAGTAGTGGTCGAGGCAGGCCTGGTTGCAGGCGATGCAGATGTTGATCCCGGCGCGGTCGCCGGCCTTCGCCTTGTTGGGGAACGCCTCGTCGGCGAGGAACGCCCGGGCGAGCGACGCCATGTCGGCGTCGCCGCGCTCGAGGATCGCCTCGGCCACTTCCGGCGCGTTGATGCGGTTGGAGGCGATGACGGGGATGCGCACCGCCGCCTTCAGCCGCCGCGTGGCCCAGGCGAAGGCGCCGCGCGGCACCGCCTGGGCGATCGTCGGGATTCGAGCCTCGTGCCAGCCGATGCCCGTGTTGAGCAGGGTCGCGCCAGCCTTTTCCACCGCCTTTCCTACTTCCAGAATTTCGTCCGCGGAAAGGCCTCCCTCGACAAGCTCCAGGGCCGAGATGCGGTAGACGATGATGAAGTCGGCCCCGGCCGCGGCGCGCACGCGGCGGACGATCTCGGTGGCGAAGCGCATGCGGTTCTCGAGCGGCCCGCCCCAGGCGTCGGTGCGCTGGTTGGTGCGCGGCGCGAGGAACTGCGAGATGAGGTAGCCCTCGGAGCCCATGACCTCGACGCCGTCGTAGCCCGCCTCGCGCGCGAGCTTGGCCGCGTTCGCGTAGTCCTCGATGGTCTGCTCGATCCCGGCGGCCGGCAGCTCGCGCGGCGTGTGCGTGTTGATGGGCGCCTTGATCGCCGAGGGCCCGACGATCTTCGGATGGAAGCCGTAGCGCCCCGAGTGCAGGAGCTGCAGCACGATGCGTCCGCCCGCCTCGTGCACCGCCTGCGGGATCACGCGGTGGCGGTCGCGGTCCTCGGGCGTCGAGAACTGCGCGCGGTGCGGCCCGAGGTTGCCCGCGTCGTTGGGCGAGAAGCCGCCCGTGACGATGAGCGCGGCGCCGCCGCGGGCGCGCTCGGCGTAGAAGGCCGCCAGGCGCTCCGGCCCGTCGGGCCGCCCCTCGAGCCCCGTGTGCATGGAGCCCATGAGGATGCGGTTCGGCAGCGTCGCGAAGCCGAGCTCGAGCGGCCGGAAAAGATGCGGATAGGAATTCACGCGGCCGATTCTATCCGCCCGCGCGAAGCGCTCCCCCGAAAAAGGGGTCAGAACAATTTATTGAAAACTACTGCTCGCCGGAGGCGGCGGCCGCGCGCTCCTGCATCTTCGCAGTGGCGGCGTTGATCTTGTCTTCGGCGCGCTGGAGCGTCTCCCGCCCCTGCTCGAGCTCCTGCTTCTTCATCGTCGCCGCGGTGGCCGCGGTGCTCGCGGTTTCGACGCCGCAGGCTGCCAGGGCAAGAAGCGATGGAACGAAACAGATTCTGATGGCCATCCTCACGGCTTCTTCCCCCGGGCTTTCTCCGTTTCGAGAAGTCTACGCTTCCTTGAGAGACCCCACGCGTAGCCGCCCAGGCCGCCATCGGTGCGAAGCGCGCGGTGGCAGGGCACGAGGAGGGCGACGGGGTTGGCGCCGCACGCCGAGCCGACCGCGCGCACGGCCTTCGGCGCGCCGATGGCGCTGGCGATCTGGCGGTAGGTGCGCGTCTCGCCCGCCGGAATGCGGCGGAGCGCGTCCCACACCTTGCGCTGGAACACCGTGCCGCGGATGTCGAGCGGCACGCGGGCGAGCGAGTCGTCGCCGCGCACGAAGGCGAGGATGCGCTCGCGGTACTCCTTCAGCGCCCGTGCGTCCTCGCGCAATGAGGCCTGGCTGAACTCGCGCGCGAGGATGTCCTTGAGCGCCTCGGCCGAATCGCCGATCTTCACCGAGCACACGCCCTTGTCCGTCGCCGCCACGAGGATCGCGCCGAGGGGCGAGGGGAAGCAGCAGTAGCGGATCGTCTGGCCCTTGCCGCTCGCGCGGTACTCGCGCGCCGCCATGCCGAGCTGCGGCGCCGCCTTCTCGTAGAACCGGGACACCGAGCCGTAGCCGGCCTCGAACAGCGCCTCGGTGACCCGCCGCCCGTTCTTGAGCGACGACTTCACCGCCTCGACCCGGTGCGCATCCTGGTAGTCGCGCGGCGAGACGCCCATGGCCCGCTTGAACGAGCGCTGCAGGTGGAACGGGCTCGCCCCCACCGCGCGCGAGAGCTCCTCGAGCGTGACCCGCTCGCCGCGGCGCTCGTCCAGATAGCTCCTGGCTTTGTCGACGACGCTTTCCATGGGCCTCACTTTAGCGCCCGCCCGGGGGCCCCGGCTATCCGATTCTTGCTACGAAAAGGGCGAAAAAGGGGTCAGAACAATTTTCCTCAAATGAGCTCGTACGTCCGTCGCCATTTCCGGAAAATTGTTCTGACCCCTTTTTCGGGACCCCTTTTCGCTCGGGTCATTTCCGCTTGTCGATGACGCGCTTGGCCTTGCCGATCGAGCGCTCGATGGTGGTGATGGGCACGATGCGCACGTCGGTGGTCACGCCGATGAAGCTCTTGATGTTGTGCTGCAGGCGCCGGGCCGAGTCGTCTTCCTTCATGCCGGGCTGCAGCTCGACGAGCACGGTGAGGCAGTCGAGCGGGCCGTCCTTGGAGAGCTCGAGCACGTAGTGGGGGCTGAGCTCCGGCTGCTTGAGGATGAGCTCCTCGATCTGCGAGGGGAAGACGTTCACGCCGCGGATGATCAGCATGTCGTCGGAGCGGCCGGTGATCTTCTCCATGCGCCGCATGGTGCGCGCGGTGCCCGGGAGAAGCCGCGTGAGGTCGCGCGTGCGGTAGCGGATGACGGGCAGCGCCTCCTTGGTGAGCGAGGTAAAGACGATCTCGCCCTTTTCGCCCTCGGGCATCGGCTGCCCGGTCTCGGGATCGACGATCTCGGGATAGAAGTGGTCTTCCCAGATGGTGAGCCCGTCCTTGGTCTCCGCGCACTCGGCGGCGACGCCCGGGCCGATCACTTCCGAGAGCCCGTAGAGGTCGAGCGCCTCGAGCGAGGTGCGGCTCTCGATCGAGGCGCGGAGCTCGTTCGTCCACGGCTCGGCGCCGAACATGCCGATGCGGAGCGACGCCGCCTTCGGGTCGAGGCCCTGGCGCTCCATCTCGTCGGCGATGGCGAGCATGTAGCTCGGCGTGACCATGATGATGTCGGGCTTGAAGTCGCGGATGAGCTGCACCTGGCGCTCGGTCATGCCGCCGCCGAGCGGGATCACGGTGAGCCCGAGCCGCTCCGCGCCGTAGTGCGCGCCGAGGCCGCCCGTGAAGAGCCCGTAGCCGTAGGCGTTGTGCACCTTGTCGCCCGGCCGCGCGCCCGCGGCGCGCATGGAGCGCGCCATGAGGTCGGACCACATGTCGAGGTCCTTCTGCGTGTAGCCGACCACCGTGGGCTTGCCGGTCGTGCCGGAGGAGGCGTGGATGCGCACCACCTTGTCGTGCGGCACGGCGAACATGCCGAAGGGATAGGTGTCGCGCAGGTCCGCCTTGGTGGTGAACGGAAACCGCGCAAGGTCCTCGAGCCGCCTGCAGTCCTCCGGCCGCACGCCTGCGGCGTCGAACTTCTTGCGGTAGTGCGGCACGTTGTCGTACGCGTGCCTGAGCGTCCACTGCAGGCGCTCGAGCTGCAGCGCCTGCAGCTCCTTGCGGGATGCCTTCTCGATCGGCTCGAGCGGGAACGTCTTCACGCTACCTCCCCTTGAAAACCGGCTTTCGCTTTTCCTTGAACGCGGACACGCCTTCGCGATAGTCCTCCGAGAACCCGGCCTCGCGCTGCAGGTCGCGCTCGAGGTCGAGCTGCGCGTCGAGCGTGTTGCCGCCGGAGGCCTGGAGCGCCTTCTTGAGCAGGCCGTAGCCCTTGGTGGGCCCGGCGGCGAGCGCTCGCGCGATGGCGGTGGCCTCGGGCATGAGCCGGTCGTCGTCGAAGACCTTCCAGATGAGGCCCCAGCGCTCGGCGTCCTCGGCCGAGAGCTTCTCGCCGAGGAGCGCGAGTCCCATGGCGCGCGCCCGGCCGACGAGGCGCGGCAGGAAGTAGGTGCCGCCGGCGTCGGGGATGAGCCCGATGCGCGAGAACGACTCGATGAAGCTCGCCGAGCGCGCCGCGACCACGAGGTCGCAGGCGAGCGCGAGGTTGGCGCCGGCGCCGGCCGCCACGCCGTTCACCGCGCAGACGATGGGCTTGGGCAGCCCCTGCATGCGGCGGACGAGCGGGTTGTAGTTGGAGCCGAGCGACACCGAGAGGTCGATCGGCGCCGCCCCCGGGCTCACGTCGCGCTGCGAGAGGTCCTGGCCCGAGCAGAAGCCGCGACCCGCGCCCGTGAGGAGCACGGCCCGCACCGCCGCCTCGTCCGCCGCGCGCTGGAACGCCTCGCGCAGCAGCTGGTGCATCTCCGGCACGAACGCGTTCAGCTTGTCCGGGCGGTTGAGCGTGATCTTGAGGACGCCGGCGTCGAGGGAAACGAGGACGGAAGACATGGCGCCAAAGCTTACCCGGCACCGATGTCTTTCAACAAG
>CAYWSG010000099.1:0-11393 GCA_964461055.1 uncultured Enterobacteriaceae bacterium
AGGGCATTCGCCGGTTCGCCTGAGAGACGGACGCCGTGAAAATGGGGACAGACCCCATTTCCGGGCGGAAATGGGATCTGTCCCCATTTCCTCTATCCGTGCATGGTCAGCCCGCCGGAGACGCTGAGCACCTGGCCGGTGATGAACTCCGCGTCGTCGCTCGCGAAGAAGAGCACCGCGCCCGGGATGTCCTCGGGCTTGCCGAGGCGGCCGATCGGCACGGCGCGGCGGTAGGCCTCGCGCAGCTTCTCGGGGTTGCCGGCGCCCTGCATGAAGCTCTCGAGCATGCCGGTCTCGGTGAGACCGGGGCAGACGACGTTCAGCCGCACCCCTTTCGTGGCAAGCTCGCGCGCGAGCGTCTTGGTGAGGGCGATGATGCCGCCCTTGCACGCGGAGTAGGGCGCCTCGCCCGAGGAGCCCACGCGCCCCGCGTCGGAGGCGATGTTGACCACCTTGCCGCCGCCGCGCTCGACCATGCCGGGCAGCACGCAGTGCAGGACGTTCATCGCGCCGACGAGGTTGAGGGAGATGATCCGCTGCCAGAAGGCCGGGTCGGTCTTCAGGAACGGGCGGAACATGTCCCAGCCGGCGTTGTTGACGAGGATGTCCACCGGCCCGGCCTCGGCGACGGCCTTCTGGACGGCCTCGTAGTCCGTGATGTCCACCTTCGGGTCCGCCTTCAGGTCGAACACCACCACGCGCGTGCCTTCCGCGCGAAAGCGCTCGACGATCGCCGCGCCGATGCCGGCGGCGCCGCCCGTGACGATCGCCGTCTTTCCCTTCAAGCCTCTCATGGACGCTCCTCTTGCTCCTGGTCTGGAATCACTGCGGTGGCCTCGAGCTCGATCTTACCGGGCGCATCGAGGAGGTCGGAGACGAAGATCATCGTCATCGCCGGATAGTGCCGGCCCATGCGCGTGCGCCAGATCGTGCCGAGCTCGCGGCGCGCGGCGAGGTACGCCGGCTTGTCGCAGCAGTAGGCCGTGATGCGGCAGATGTGCTGCGGCTTGCCGCCCGCCTCGGCGAGGACGGCGAGCACGTTCTCGAGCGCCTGCGCGAACTGCGGCGCGAGGTCCTCCGAGCGGAAGCGCTGCCCGGCATCCCAGCCGACCTGGCCGGCGATGAACACGAGCCGTCCGCGGGCCTCGATGCCGTTCGCGTAGCCGATGGGGGCTTTCCAGCCCGCCGGATGAAGGACGCGCATCGGCTACTCGTTCATCCTCGGCGGGTCCGGGTCCTCGTCCCAGCCTTCGGCCGGCGGCGGGACTCTCTGCATCCAGTCGCGAATGAGCGCCGCGTGGAGCCGCTCCTCGGCCGCCATGTCGAGCGCCGCGGCCTTCACCTGGGCCGGCACATCGCGCTTCGCGATGCCCTCGAAGTACTCGAGCGCCTGCAGCTCGCAGCGCAGCGCGAGCTCGAGCGCGTGGTAGGGCTGCATGAGGTAGTGCAGCGCCTCGAAGGGCGCCGTCTCCGGCCCCTCGCCGCCGCCCTCCCAGGCAAGCGGCGGCGGCAGCGCCGGCATGTCGACCCAGCCCATCTCCCCGAGGATGCGCTTCGCATGCAGCGCCTCGAAGCCCGAGAGTTTGCGAAAGAGCGCCGCCACCTCGGGATTGTTGTGCGCCTCCATCTGCTCGGCGAACTGCGCGTAGCGCTCGGTCGCCTCGAGCTCGATCGCGTAGGCGCGCGCCATGAACTCCGCGTAGTCGTAGGCCTGCGCCGCCGCGGGGCTTCTCGCGCTCATAGCTCGAATCCTTTCTCGAGGTCCTGCACGGCATGCGTGGGCGCCGCCGGCTCGCCCGCGAAGGGCGGCCGGCTTCCCTTGTAGAGCACGCCGAGGTTGAAGCCGTCGTCGGTCATCAGCCGGCGCGCGGCGCGCGCCGGGTCGTCGGTCGGCGCGACCGGCGAGGGCCGCACGGCCTGCTTCCATTCGCGCTGCTCGGGACGGAAGGTCACGCACGGCGAGAGGATCTCGACGAACGAGAAGCCCGGATGGCGCACGGCCTCGGCGATGAGCGCCGCGCAGCCGTTCGGGTCGCCCGAGAAGCCGCGCGCGATGTAGTTGGCGCCGGAGGCGAGGGCGATGACGAGCGGATGGAACTCGCGCAGCCCCGTGCCGCCGGGCGCGAGCTTCGAGGACCAGTCGGGCTCCGTCGTGGGCGAGGGCTGGCCCTTCGTCATGCCGTACACGTGGTTGTCCATGACGATGTAGGTGAGGTCGACGTTGCGCCGGCAGGCGTGCAGGAAATGATTGCCGCCGATCGAGTAGCCGTCGCCGTCGCCGCTCGCCACGAGCACGGTGAGGTCCGGGCGCGCGGCCTTGAGGCCGGTCGCCGCCGGCAGCGCCCGGCCGTGCACGCCGTGGAAGCCGTAGCAGGTCGTGTACGCGGGGATGCGCGAGGAGCAGCCGATGCCCGAGATCACGGCGACGTTCTCGGGGCGAAGGCCCAGCGTGGCGAGCGCCTTGGTGATCGCGGAGAGCACGGAGTAGTCGCCGCAGCCCGGGCACCAGACCGGCTTGTAGTCCGACTTGAAGTCCTTGGCCGCGAGCGCGGCCGCGGTGAGGGGTGCGTTCATGCGGCCTCCCAGGCTTGCAGCGATTGCAGGATCTCCTCCGGACGGAAGGGCAGCGGCCCGGGGCGGCGCAGGCTCTTCACTTCCCCGGGCAGGTCGTAGTCGGCGCGCAGGTAGCGCAGGAACTGCCCGCTGTGGTTCTGCTCGACGACGAGCACGCGCTTCACGCCGGCGAGCGCCTTCGCCAGGCGCTCGGGCTGCGCTGGAGAAAGCAGGCGCAGCGAGACGAGCTTCGCCTTCCAGCCCGCGCGCGCCATCGCCTCGCGCACGGGGCCGGTGCACGAGCCGAAGGTCACCACGGCGGTGTCGCCTTCGCCCTCGATGCTCGCCCAGTGCTCGCCCGGGTCGAGCTGCGAGAGCTTGCGGGCGCGCTTGTCCATCTGCGCGAGGTGGTCGCCGGCCTGCGAGGACGGCGTGCCCTTCTCGTTGTGCTCGAGCCCGTCCGCCGTATAGCGGCAGCCCGGCGTCCCGGGAATGGCCATCGGCGAGACGCCCGAGGGCGTGATCGCATAGCGGTTGTAGCTCTTTTCCTTCGATTCCTTTTCTTCCTGATCTCCTGCTGCTTCTCTCTCCTTCAGCTCCGCGACAAGGCGCTTCAGGGCAAAGCGCTCGCTCCTCGGAGCGTCAACCACGGCGCGCGCCTGGCCGAAGTACTGGTCGGAGAGCACGAGCGCGGGCACCTGCAGCGACTCGGCGAGGCCGACGGCCCACTCGGTGGCGGCGACGCAGTCGGCGACCGAGTTGGGCGCGACCACGACGTGCGGCGCATCGCCGTGCAGCCCGTGGAGCGCGATGTCGAGGTCGGCCTGCTCGCTCTTCGTCGCGATGCCGGTGGAGGGGCCGGTGCGCATCACGTCCACGACGACCACCGGGATCTCCGCCGCCACGCCGAGGCCGAGCGCCTCGCTCATGAGCGAGAGCCCGGGGCCCGAGGTGGCGGTGAGCGCCGGCACGCCGCCGTAGGAGGCGCCGAGCGCCATGTTGATCGAGGCGAGCTCGTCCTCGGCCTGCACGAGCGTGCCGCCCACCTTCGCGAGCGCGGGCGAGAGCCACTCGAGGAGCTCGGTCGCCGGCGTGATCGGATAGGCGGCGACGAAGCGCACCCCTCCCCGCAGCGCGCCGTAGCCTGCGGCTTCGTTGCCCGTGACGAGCCAGCGTTTCCGGTCCTGCGGCCTTTTGTCCAATCGAAATAAAGATTCCTCAGGGAAAGTGGAAGCTTGGGCCATCCCCTCCCGCGCGGCAGCGAGCCCTGCCTCGAGCCCCTTCTTCATCGACTTGCGGGCGGCGCGCTCGAGCGCCTCGGGCGGCAGGCCCATGAGGCCGGCGAGCACGCCGAGCGCGACCATGTTGGGCCACGCGCCCGGGATGGCGGCGGCGATCTTCTTGAGCGGCACGGGGAGGAAGCGGGCGCCCGTCTTCAGGAACACCTCGGGCGGCTCGCCCTGCGCGGGATCGCCCAGCACCACGCTGTGCGCGCCGAGGGGAAGCTCGGAGGCGAAGCGGTGCACGTTCTGCCAGTCGATCGCGGCGAGGATGTCGAAGCGGTCGTCCTGGGCGTCGGTGGGGAAGGTGGCCACGCGGACCATCGCGGCGGCCTCGCCGCCGCGGATCTGCGGGCCGCTCGTGCGGGTCATGAGGCCGTAGTAGCCGGCCGCCGCGGCGGCCTCGAGCAGCATGTTGCCCGCGGTCATCACGCCGGCGCCGCCGCTGCCTGCGAGCGCCGCCGATACCGTTCGCCTCATCGCCTGTCCTCCTGCCTCGAGCCCCGGGAGTGCCACCGGGACCACTTTGGGCCAACGCGCCGGCAATTCCTTGAACTGGATCAAATCCGCGCCGGAGGGCGGGGCGTACCTTGGTCCCACGCCGAATTCGGTATTCGAATGCTGATTTGAGGAGGATCGGATGTCCGCACCCGAAACCCGCTTCCTGCGAAGCCACGACCTCGCCGCCCCGGAGCGCTTCGAGGGCGCGGGCGTGCGCTTCGAGCGCCGTCCCGCGCGCCGGCCCGACGGCGCCGTGGTGCCGGGGCTCTTCAACGCCTGGATCTGGCTCGACAACCCCGCGCAGTACAACTCCTACACGACCGAGATGGTGAAGGCCGTGATCCTCGCCTTCCGCGCCGCCTCCAACGCGCGCGACGTGAGCTGCGTGGTCTTCACCGGCGTGGGCGACAAGGCCTTCTGCACCGGCGGCAACACCAAGGAGTACGCCGAGTACTACGCGGGGCACCCGCAGGAGTACCGGCAGTACATGCGCCTGTTCAACGACATGGTCTCGGCGATCCTCGCCTGCGACAAGCCGGTCATCTGCCGCGTGAACGGCATGCGGATCGGCGGCGGGCAGGAGATCGGCATGGCGTGCGACTTCTCCGTGGCGCAGGACCTCGCCCGCTTCGGCCAGGCGGGGCCCAAGCACGGCTCCGCGCCGATCGGCGGCGCCACCGACTTCCTCCCCGTCATGGCCGGCGCCGAGCGCGCCATGGCCGCCTGCGTGCTCTGCGAGCCGTTCTCGGCGCACGAGGCCTACCACATGGGCGTGCTGACCGACATCGTGCCGGCGCTCAAGGTCGACGGCCGGTTCGTCGCCAACCCGCTCGTCGAGACGCAGCGCATGGTGGACGACTACGGTCGCTTCGTCTTCGGCAAGCCGAAGGCGGGGGAGGCGCTGAAGCAGGGGAAGGCGCTGATGAAGAAGGGCACCGTCGATCTTTCCCTGCTGGACGAAAAGGTGGAAGAGCTCTGCGCGAAGATGCTGATGACCTTCCCCGATTGCACGACGAAGACGCTGGAAGAGCTGCGAAAGCCCAAGCTCGACGCGTGGAACCGCAACAAGGAGAACTCGCGCGCCTGGCTCGCGCTCAACATGGTGACCGAGGCGCGCGCCGGCTTCACCGCCTTCAACGAAGGCCCGAAGGACGACCGCGAGGTGGACTTCATCCTGCTTCGCCAGAAGATCGCCGCCGGCCAGCCGTGGGTCGGTGCGCTGCACGATGAGATCCAGCCCGGAAAGGCAAGCGGATGAGCCAGGCGCCGGTCAGCGTGTGGCTCGAGCGCGACGGGGCGCTGCTTCGCCTGCGGCTCGCGCGCCCCAAGGCGAACGTCATCGATGCGCCGATGATCGCGGCGCTGCATGACGCGTTCCGCACGCATCGCGAAAACCCGGGGCTGCTCGCGGCGCTCGTGGACCACGAAGGACCGCACTTCTCCTTCGGCGCGAGCGTCGAGGAGCACTTGCCGCAGCACTGCGAGCAGATGCTGCGCTCGCTGCACGCGCTGGTGCGCGAGATGCTCGAGTGGCCGAAGCCGATCCTCTTTGCCGTGCGCGGGCAGTGCCTGGGCGGCGGCCTCGAGCTCGTGCTCGCGGGAAGCCTTGTCTTCGCCGCGCCGGAAGCGGCGCTCGGCCAGCCCGAGCTCAAGCTCGGCGTGTTCGCGCCGGCCGCCTCGGTGCTGCTGCCGCTTCGCATCGGCCAGGCGCGCGCCGAGGATCTTCTCCTTTCCGGCCGCCCGGTGGACGGGGCGACGGCGCAGGCCTGGGGGCTCGTGAACCAGCTTGCCGAAGACCCTTCGGCCGCGGCGCTCGCCTGGTTCGAGGCGCATCTGTCGAGGAAAAGCTCGGCCGCCATGGTCTTCGCGATGCAGGCGGCGCGCGAGCCGTTCGCGGCGCTCGCCGCGGCGCGGCTCGAGGACGTGGAAGCGCTCTATCTGGAGAAGCTCATGGCCACGCGCGACGCGAACGAGGGCCTCTCGGCCTTCCTCGAGAAACGACAACCCAGGTGGGAGCACCGATGAGCGAGACACAGGCGCAAGGCTTCGGCGCGCTGATGCAGCGCTGCGAGACCCTGTTCGAGGATCTCGACTTCAACGCCGTGAAGCAGTGGAAGGCGGCGGCGCCCGGGCGCAAGGCGATCGGCTACATGCCGATCTACGTGCCGCGCGAGATCATCCACGCGGCCGGCATGCTGCCGGTGGGCATCTTCGGCGGCGGCGACCAGCTCGAGGTCATCCAGGGCGACGCCTACTACCAGAGCTACATCTGCCGCATCCCGCGCTCGACCATCGAGCTCGGCCTCACCGGGCGCCTCGACTGCCTGGACGGCATGCTCTTTCCGTCGATCTGCGACGTGATCCGCAACCTCTCGGGGATGTGGCAGATCATGTTCCAGGAGAAGTACGTCAAGTACTTCGACCTGCCGCAGAACTACGACGACGCGACGGGCGGGCGGTTCTACGTCCACGAGATGGCGGCGCTGAAGGCCGACCTGGAACGGCTGGGCGGCAAGCCGGTCACGGAGGAGGACCTGAGGAGGTCCATCCAGGTCTACAACGAGAACCGAAAGGCGGTGCGCGAGCTCTATGCGTACCGTGCCGGGAAGCCGTGGCAGGCGCCGACTTCCGAGGTCTACCTGGTCCTGAGAGCCGGGTGCGTGCTGCCGCCCGAAGAGCACACTGCGCTCATCCGGGAGTACATCGCGAAGGTGGACGAGGAGAAGCGGCCGCAGCGCGACAACGCTCGCGTGGTGCTCACCGGCTCCTTCTGCGAGCAGCCGCCGCTCGGGCTCATCAAGTCGATCGAGATGGCCGGCTGCTACGTCGTCGACGACGACTTCCAGCTCATCCAGAGCTGGCTGCTCGACGACGTCTCGCTGGAAAAGCCGCCGCTCGAGGCACTCTCGGAGGCGTTCCTGCACCGCTCGGCGCAGACCTCGTCGAAGTACGACGAAAGGAAGGAGGACAAGGGCAGGCACCTGCTGCGCCAGGTGAAGATGCGCGGCGCCGAGGGCGTCATCTTCGCCGCGCCGTCCTTCTGCGACCCGGCGCTGCTCGAGCGGCCGATGCTCCAGGAGATCCTCGCGAAGCACAAGATCCCGTACACGGCGTTCAAGTACGCCGAGAACACCGGCCAGATGGCGCCCATCCGCGAGCAGGCCGGCACCTTCGCCGATTCCATCAAGCTCTGGAGCGCCGCATGACGACCGCCACCGCACCGAAGGCCGCGCCAAAGAAGGACGTCATAAAAGAGGATGCGATGCTGCTCCAGAAGGAGCTCATCAACCGCAACTACGCGGAGCTCGCCCGCGCGCACGAGGAAGGCCGCAAGGTCGCCGCCACGTTCGTGCCGGGCAACCTGAACGAGCTCCTGATGTGCTTCGACCTCGCGCGAAGCCTCCCCGAGACGAACGCGCTGCAGAACGCGATGCGCAAGAAGTCGGGGAAGATGGTGCTCGACGCCGAGCGCGACGGCCACTCCGAGGACGTGTGCACCTACGTGAAGGCCGACCTCGGGATGATGCTGCAGGGCGAGAAGGGGCCGACGGGCGATCCGCTGCCGCGCCCCGACGTGCTGCTCCTCTCCTACACCGGCTGCTTCACCTTCATGAAGTGGTTCGAGCTCATCCGTCAGAAGTACGACTGCGAGACCACCATGCTCCACGTCCCCTACCAGGGTGACGGGAAGATCAGCCCTACCATGCGCGAGTACGTGGTGCGGCAGCTGAAGGAGAAGGTGATCCCGACCCTCGAGAAGGTCTCGGGGGTGAAGTTCGACATCGATCGCCTGCGCGAGTACATGAAGGAGTCGCAGAAGGCCGAGGACGACCTCGTCGCCGTGCTGCAGACGGCGAAGCAGCGGCCAAGCCCGATCGACGGCTACTTCGGCGCGGTGTACTACATCGGCCCCATCTTCACCGCGTTCCGCGGCGTGCCGGAGGCGACCCGGTATTACGCGGTCCTGAAGGACGAAGTGCTGGAGAGGATGAAAAGCGGCAAGGGGCCCATCACGCCCGAGGGCGACCATCCGGGCGAGAAGTACCGCCTCGTGGTCGAGGGGCCGCCCAACTGGACCAGCTTCCGCGACTTCTGGAAGATGTTCTACGACGAGGGCGCGGTGGTGGTCGCCTCGACCTACTCGAAGGTCGGCGGCGTCTACGACTTCGGCTTCCGCCACGACCCGCAGCGGCCGCTCGAGTCGCTCGCCGAGTACTGCCTCGGCTGCTACACCAACCTCAACTTCCCGCAGCGGATCGACATGATCTGCCGCTACATGGACGAGTACCAGGCCGACGGCCTGCTGATCAACTCGATCAAGAGCTGCAACAGCTTCTCCGCCGGCCAGCTTCTCATCCTGCGCGAGGTCGAGAAGCGCACCGGCAAGCCGGCCGCCTTCATCGAGTCCGACCTCGTCGATCCCCGCTACTTCTCGGCGGCGAACATCAAGAACCGGCTGGAGAGCTACTTCCAGATGATCCGGCAGAAGCGCTCCGCCGCTGCGACGAACGAGGCAGTCCACGCATGAAGACCTTCATCGGCATCGACCTCGGCTCGACCACGACCAAGGCCGTGGTCATGGACGAGGCGCGCAACGTCCTCGGCCGCGGCATCACCAACTCGCGCTCCAACTACGACACGGCGGCCGCGGTGGCCAAGCAGGAGGCGCTGGTCGCCTCGAGGTTCCTCCTTTTCCGGCAGGAGCTCTCCCGGGGAGGGCTTCTCGGCGAAGACCTCGAGCCCTTCCTCGGCCAGCTCGAGCGCGACTTCCGCCTCGAGCAGTACCTCGAGCAGCTCGCGGACCTCGAGGCGGTGTGCCAGCGGAACGTCGAGAGCGCGAAGTTCGGCGAGGCGGCGGCCGGGGTCGCCCTTGCCTTGGAAGAACTGTTCTCCCGGCTGAAAAGGGAAGCCGCGGCGCTTTTCGCCCCCGGCGCGAAAAGAAAGAGCGACTTCTTCCGCGACATTGCGGGGGCGCAGTATCTGGCGCTCGGCGAGCCGGTGGCGAAGGACGCGGGCGTGCGCTACGACCAGCTCCTCAACGTCTTCGACCGCTCGATCATCGAGGTCGAGAACCGCGTCTACGACGCGTCCATCAAGCCGCATCTGCTCTCCGCGCTTGACCGCACCTTTGCCGCCTTGCCTCAGACAAACACGTTTTCCTCGGAAATTCGCGCCCCCATCCAGTCCGTCCTGGATACGCCCCTGGAGGAGACCTATGTCGTCGGCACGGGCTACGGGCGGGCGCGGCTGCCGTTCTCGAAGGAGCACATCCGCTCGGAGATCCTGTGCCACGGCCTGGGCGCGCACGTCATGTATCCGGGCACCGCGACGGTGCTCGACATCGGCGGGCAGGACACCAAGGCGATCCAGGTCGACCCGAAGGGCATCGTCGAGTCGTTCCAGATGAACGACCGCTGCGCGGCCGGCTGCGGGCGCTACCTCGGCTACATCGCCGACGAGATGAACATGGGCCTGCACGAGCTCGGGCCCCTCGCCATGAAGGCGACGAAGACGGTGCGCATCAACTCCACCTGCACCGTCTTCGCCGGCGCGGAGCTGCGCGACCGGCTGGCGCTCGGCGAGAAGCGCGAGGACATCATGGCGGGGCTGCACCGCGCCATCATCCTGCGCGCCATGTCGATCCTCGCGCGCTCGGGCGGCATCCGCAACGAGTTCACCTTCACGGGCGGCGTGGCCAAGAACGAGGCGGCGGTGAAGGCGCTGACGGGACTCGTGCGCGAGAACTACGGCGAGCTCACGCTCAACATCGACCCCGACTCCATCTACACCGGCGCGCTCGGCGCGGCGACGTTCGCCTGGCGCGCGGTGAACGAGGAGGGCAAGGTCGCCGAGCGCAGGGAACACACGGAAGAAAGGCGGGTGGCGGCATGACCTATACCGTCGGCATCGACGTCGGCTCCGGGGCCGTCAAGACGGTCCTCTTCGAGACGGCGCCCGGAAAGGAGGCGTGGCTCGGAAAGCGGGTGGAGCGCATCCGCCGCCGCGACCCCATGGAGCTTGCCCGGATCGGCTTCGAAGAGGTCCTTTCGGAACGGAGCCTCAAGCCGGAAGACGTCGCTTACGTCGCCACCACCGGCGAGGGCGAGAAGGTACCGTTCGCCACCGGGCACTTCTACTCGATGACCACGCACGCGCGGGGCGCAGTGTTCCTCAACCCGGAGGCGCGCGCCGTCGTGGACATCGGCGCGCTGAACGGCCGCGCCATCTACATCGACGAGCGCGGCAAGGTGCTCTCCTACAAGATGACGAGCCAGTGCGCCTCGGGCTCGGGCCAGTTCCTCGAGAACATCGCGCGCTACCTCGGCGTCGCGGTCGAGGAGATCGGCACGCTCTCGAAGAGCGCCGCCGCGCCCGAGAAGGTGAGCTCCATCTGCGCGGTGCTCGCCGAGACCGACGTCATCAACATGGTCTCGCGCGGCATCGCGACGCCCGACATCCTGAAGGGCATCCACGTCTCCATGGCCTCGCGCCTGGTGAAGCTCCTCAAGGTGACCGGCATCACGAAGGGCACGGTGCTCCTCACCGGCGGGCTCGCGCTCGACGTGGGGCTCCTCGCCGCGCTGCAGGAGGAGCTCGCGCACGAGAAGATTACCGGCCTTACTGCCTGCAGCCATCCCGACTCCATCCATGCCGGCGCCATCGGCGCGGCGCTCTGGGGCGCCTACCGGCACGGGAAGCTGAAGGATCTCCAGCAACGCATCGCTGCCTGAAAGGAACGCCCATGGCCCTCAAGATCGTCGACGGCTGCACCCTCTGCGACGCCTGCGTGCCCGATTGCCCGAACGAGGCGATCACGGCCGGCGACCCGCTCTACGTCATCGATCCGATGAAGTGCACCGAGTGCGTCGGCGCCAAGGACGAGCCGCAGTGCAGGCTCGTCTGCCCGTCCGACTGCATCGTGCAGGATCCGGACTTCGTGGAGACGCCCGAGCAGCTTGCCGAGAAGTACGCCGCGCTCCATGGATGAAGCGCTCGTCCTGCTGCTTGCCGCCGGCGTGGCCGGCGCGCTGCTCGCCATCCTGCCGGAATGGCGGCGCC
>CAYWSG010000100.1:0-10986 GCA_964461055.1 uncultured Enterobacteriaceae bacterium
TTGAGCGGCGAAAGCTGGTACGCCCCGGCGAGGAGGAGCACGCCCGCCGACAGCATCGCGCTCTCCGACCAGAGCATCGTCCCCGAGATGAGTTGCGCCCCCACCAGCGCGGACTGCAGCGCGGTCGCGGCGACAGAGAAGGCGAGCCACACGGCGAGGTAGCCGGCGGCGAGCGCGAGCGAAGGGACGTAGGAAGACGCTGCGGGAGCCGCGGCGTCCCGCGCCGCGCGGTGCCGCATGACGCGGGCGTAGAGCAGCACCAGCGGCGCCGCGCTCGGCGTCATCATCGCGATCATCATGACCCACCACATGGCCACCACGGTCGTCCAGCCGATGACCGGCGCGTCCATGCCGCCCATCGACATGCCGGGCATGCGAGCCTCGACCAGGTGGGGAAACAGCGCAACCGTCGTCATGTCGAGCGCCGACATGCCCATGCCGGCGCCGCGCCAGACGTAGAGCCACGCGAGCGCCGTCAGGACCGCGAGCGCGCCCGCGACGAGAAGCTGCTCGCGGCGCAGTACGGCTTCCAGCCCCCTCACGCCGCGGCTTGGTGCCGGATGACGCCGTGGTTGTGGAGGTGCAGGTGAGCGAACTGCGCGTAGCTGTCCTTCAGCTCGAGCGCGATCGCGCCGTGCGAGCGGCTGGTCCCCGATCCGACTTCGGCGACCTCGTACTCGAATCCCTGAGGCAGCTGAATGCGCGCCCGGTGCTCCGCCCCGGTCTTGGGATTGCGGATCGGCTCGCCGCGGGTCTCGAAGACGCCCTCGACGTCAACGCTGCCGCGGCGCGCCTCGATGTCGACGTCGAACGTGATCTGCCGCGCGAGCGGCTCGAATACCTTGTCGAGCGTGGTCGCGAAGACCGAGAACATCGTGGCGAACGGGTCGGTGTCCTCGCCCGACATGATCTTCAGCAGCGCTTCGCGCTGGCGCGGGTCGGCCTTTGCATCGATGACCGGCTGGAGCTGGCCCTTGCCCTCGTGGATCGGCCCCGGCCAGCGGAAGACCGCGGCAGCCTTGAGCCCGTCGAGCGGGACATCCCCGTAGTGGCCTTTGTCGATCGAAAAGGCGGCCACCGCTTCGCAGTTCCCTTTGGTGGGCAGCGCGTTGAACTGGCAGGGGCACCCGTACGCGCAGTTGCAATTGACGAGCTCCCTGCCTTCGATTTCCCAGGGGGTCATGTGTCCTCCTCCAAGTGACTTGGCCCAATCGTGCGACAGCCGCGTCTGCGCCGCCTATCGCTGAAAGATCCAATCTCCTGTGGTCGACGCACCGACCCCGGCGACGACTAGCGCAGGTTCTTCCCGAAGAACTCCATCGTGCGCTTCCAGGCGAGCTCGGCGGCCTCGGGGTTGTACTCGAGCGGCGGAAGGCCGCGCTCGTTGGCCGTTTCGTTGGCGAAGGCGTGCTTCGCGGGGTAGCGGTGGAAGTCGAACTGGACGTTTGCCCCCTTGAGCTTCTTCTCGAGGTCGTCGACCTTGGCGATGGGGAAGAACTCGTCCTTCAGCGCCCAGTGCGCCATCATCGGGCCCTTGATCCTGGACGCGTCGACGTACTCGAGGGGCGGAAAGCCGTACCACACCACCGTGGCGTCGGCCTCTGGGACGTTCACCGCGGCGAGGACGGTGAGCGCGCCGCCCATGCAGAAGCCGGTGACGCCGGTCTTCGCGCTGCCGGTGGACTTGAGGTACTGCACGGCGCCGCGCACGTCCTGGCTCGCGGCGTCGCCGAAGTCCAGCCCGTTCATCAGGTGCTCGGCTTCCTTCGCGTCGAGCGTCGCCTTGCCGCGGTAGAGGTCGGGCACGAGCGCCCGGTAGCCGGCGCCGGCGAGCTTGTCGGCGACGCCCTTGATCTGGTCGGTCAGGCCCCACCATTCCTGGATGACGACGACGCCGGGGCCCTTGCCGCCGGCGGGTTCCGCGAGATAGCCGCTGACGTCCTTGCCGTCCGGACGCTTGAAGCTGACGGTCTTGCCCATGGCTTCTCCTTCGATCGAGTGAAGGCCCATCTTAGGGCAACTACCGCTTGTGCGAGCGAGGGAGACGCGGGTGTGGGAATGTGCGCAGCACGCCGGCGCGGCTGCGCGTATCCTTCGCATCAAAGTGGAGTCGCGCAGTTCTGGCGCTGCGCCCACAACCACCCTAAGGGAGAGCCATGAACAAGAATATGACCGCCGTGTTCCTCCTCGTGCTCGCGGCCGGCTGCGCCACGGGCGTCGAGGCGCCGCCGATGGATCCGACGCGCAAGGTGAGCGAGCAGGAGTGCAGCCGGCCCATCGAAACGGACGACGGCAACCTGCTGTGCCGCGAGGTCACCGAGGAGGAGCGCCTCGCCCGGATCGAGGAGGAGGAGCGGCAGGCCCGGGCTCGTCGGGAAGCCGCGGAGCGGGCCGAGCGGGAGCGCCTCGAGCGCGAGCGCGCCGAGCAGCTTGCCCGGGAAGAGGCCGCCCGCAAGGCGCGGGAGGCCGAGGAGGCGCGGCTCGCCGCCGAGCGCCGCCGGCTGGAGGAGGAAGCCGCGCGCAAGGCCCAGGAAGAGCGCGAGCGCCGGGAGAGGGAGGCGGCGGAAGAACTCGCCCGCCAGCGCGCCGCGCAGGAAGCGCGCGAGGCGGCCGAGCGGGAGTGCCGGCGCCTCGAGCAGGAGCGGATCGAAGGCCGCGCCATGCTCGCCGACTTCGTCGACATCTACGGCGAGGCCGAGGAGTTCCGGGAGATCGCGACCGAGATCACCACGTTCCTCGACAAGCCGCGCAAGGCGAAGCCCTGCCCGCCCGCATGACAGCAATGCTGCAATACGCTTGAATGGCGAGCGAGTTTCCGGACCGGAGATACCTCATCAGCGCTCGCGAGCTCGCCGAGCGGCGGGCCGAGGTGACGCTGCTCGACCTGCGGCCGGCGGAGGATTTCGCGGTCGGGCATATCGAGGGAAGCGGGCACGCCGACATCTACGGCATCAGCCTGAACGACTCGTCCGAGGCGCCGCTCAACGCGTTCCTCGCGATCTTCCGGGTGCTCTTCGGAGCGCGCGGCGTGAGGCACGACAGGCCGGTCGTCATCTACGACCACGAGAGCGGCGAGCGGGCCGCGCGCGCGGTGTGGCTGCTCGCGGTCCTCGGCCATCCGGACGTCCGGATTCTCGACGGCGGGACGCAGGCCTGGACGGCGGCCGGGAACCGGCTCGTGCGCCTCACCGAAGCCCCGCCGCCCGTCGATCCGACGAAAGCGCCGCCGACGGCGCCTCCGCTCAAGGCGAATCCCGACATGGCGTTGCTGGCGACCCGGTTCGATGTCCATCGCGCCATCGACGACCCGCAGGGCGTGATCGTCGACGTCAGGCGCGAGTCCGAGTACCGCGGCACGGAAAAGCGCGCGCGGCGCGTCGGAACGATTCCAGGCGCGGTGCACATTTTCTGGCGCGACCATCTGGACGCGAGGGGCGCGTTCCGGTCGCCGGACGAGATCCGCGAGCTCTACGTCTCCAAAGGCGTTACGCCTGACAAGACCGTGATCCCGGTCTGCCATGGCGGATACCGCTCGGCAAGCACGTTCATCGCGCTCAAGTCGCTCGGCTATCCGAGCGTGCGCAACTACGTCGCCGCCTGGGGCGAATGGGGGAACCGGGACGACTCCAGGATCGTCATCCCCGCCGACGGGAAATAGCGCGGCACCGGCAGCACGTACGGAATGATTCGTGCTGGTAGCGGGCTTGACCCGGGAGAAGGCCCCTACCCTGCCTTCGACATCCCTTCGACGAGGCTTTCGATCAGCGGCTCGCCCTCCGACTTGCGCGGCCGGCTGAGCTGGAGCCCCTCGGGCACGTGCACCGTCGACGTAGGCACCGCGAGCGCCCCGCCGTGCTTTCGCACGATCTCGGCGATCCGGATCAGGATGTCTTCCTTGACGTTCAGGTACTCGTTGTAGTCCGTGCTTACGGTAAAGGCGTACAGGAAGAGCTTCAGCGAGAAATCGCCGTAGGTGTCGAAGTTGAACGCGAAGAAGTCGTGCTGGATGCCGGGGTGCGCGGCCAGCATCCGGTTCACCTCGGCGACCATAGCCTGCACCTGGCCGATGTCGTCCTTGCGGATGTGGATGTGCTCCATGATCCGGCGCGCCGTCATGCGCGAGTGGTTGATCACCGCCACCGTGTTGAACATGGCGTTCGGCACGTAGAACGGCCGGCGGTCGAAGCCCATGATGCGCGTCGCGCGCCAGCCGATGTCCTGCACTTCGCCCATGATCTCGGTGCCCGGAAGGATGATCCATTCGCCGACGTGGAACGGCCGGCTCGCGTAGATCGTCAGCCCTCCGACCAGGTTGGCCACCAGGCTCTGCGCCGCGAAGCCGAGCGCGATGCCGCCCACGCCGCCCAGCGCGACGAGCCCGCCGATGGAAAGGCCGAGCGACTGCATGACCAGCAACGCGGTCGTGATGAAGACCGCCGCTCGCACGAGCTTGCCGATGGCGTCGATGGCCGTGGGATCCAGCGTGCGGCCTTCGCTCTTCGCCCGGGCCACGATGCTCTGCTCGGCCCCGGCGATCGCCCGGAAGAGGAACCAGGCGATCAGCGCGATGGCCGCGACATCCCGCGCGGGCGGAAAGAGCTTCGCGAGCACCGAATAGTCGCCGTCCTCGGTGAGGATGCCGAAGGCGACCGTGAGCCCGATCACCCACACCAGGCCCCGCAAGGGCGCGCTGGTCGCCTCC
The DNA here is from genome assembly GCA_964461055.1 of uncultured Enterobacteriaceae bacterium. Classification (GTDB taxonomy): domain Bacteria; phylum Pseudomonadota; class Gammaproteobacteria; order Burkholderiales; family SG8-39; genus SCGC-AG-212-J23. The sequence goes on from CAYWSG010000100.1 coordinate 4,703, forward strand.
AGGAAGACCGCCCGCCAGTAGCGGCTTCCGTCGTCCGCGCGGCGGGCGAAGAGCTCGAGCACCCGCTTCAGGACGGCGTTGAAGACAAGGACGGCGAGGACGATCAGGAACGTGTAGCTTGCATCGGCCCAGAGGCTGTCGGAAATGCCGCGCGCCCAATCCATGATGGTCGATTCCATGTCGGTGGTCCCCGCCGGAGAGAATGGAACATGCGGGCGGCTTGCCTGTTCCGCATGCACGAAGAGCGACACCGATCGTACTGAATCCCGGGAGGCGCAAGCAACCGCGCTAGGAAGGGCCCGTTGAGTGACCGGTGAAGACCGCCAATTGAGCTTCGAACGCGCGCTTGAAGGCAGGCCGCGCCTCGCCGCGCGCGACATAGGCTGCGAGGTTCGGATGCTCGCCGAGCAGGTCCGATCCGCTCAGCCGGCGAAGCACCGTCACCATCAGGAGGTCGCCCGCGCTGAACGCGCCCTCGAGCCACTCGCCATTGCCCAGGCGGCGGGAGAGCTGGCCCAGGCGCACGCGCACGCGATCGTCGAGAAGGTGAAGGCGCTGCTCGTGCCAGGGCTCGTCGCGCTCGAGGAGCATGGCCATCTCGCGCTCGACGATCGGCGGCTCCATCGTGCTGAGCGCGGCGAACATCCACGCGATGGCGCGCGCCCGGGCATTCGCGTCGTCCGGCAAAAGGCCCGCATGGCGCTCGGCGACATGGAGCACGATCGCCCCCGACTCGAAGAGCGCGAGGTCGCCTTCTTCGTAGGTCGGGATCTGGCCGAAGGGATGCAGCGCCAGGTGCGCGGGCTCCTTCATCTGCCCGAACGAAAGAAGCCGCACGTCGTAGGGCTGGCCCACTTCCTCGAGGGCCCAGCGCACGCGCATGTCACGCGCCTGCCCCCGGCCGCGGTCGGGCGAGCGCTCAAAGACGGCTATGGTGGGGATCATTTCTCGCACTGGTCGAACGGCCCGGCCGGGAATCGACACCCTGGCGGGGCAATTTTCCGGCCGGCTTCAGCCCGCGCGCCGAATGTGACAAGCTAACCCCGCAGGATCAGTCTGGATGGAGGTGACATTGCGCAACCTTCAGGGAATACGATTTGCCGCACCGGCGACAAGCTGAACATGAGCCTTTTTACGTGGAAGCGAAGCAAGCCGAAGGCTGAGACGGCCGAAGCGCCTCCGATCTTGCGCGGCGACCACCGGCTCTCCCTCGTGTTCCTCTTCAGGGCGCTGCCGCCGCTCAACCAGCGCGCCCTCCAGGAAAGGATCGAAGCAATCGAGCCGGTGAGGGAGCGTTTGCAGGTGCTCGACACGGCGAAGATTGACCGAGCGGCACTCGCCGGGATCACCTACGACGGGCACAGCCTCCGCCTGGTGGGGTACGACTCGCCGGCGCCCATCGAGTCGATCTACGAGGCGATCGAGTGCGCCCGCTGGGACGACGAGGTAAAGCAGCCGCTGCACGGGCACCGCTCGCACGTCCTCTGCTACTACGAGGGCGAAAGCGACGACCCCGCCGAGCAGATGCTCGCCTGCTGGAAGCTCGCCGGCGCGTTCCTCGACGACGGCCTGCTCGGCATCGTGGACCGGGACGCCTGGACCTGCACGCCGGCGGGGCCGCTGCGGCAGCTCCTCGCGCCCGTGCAGCTCGCGCGCCTGCGGGCCGAGCCTCCCCTCGGCGTCTGGACCGGCGTGGCCAAGCTCCTCAAGGACGACGACGAGGTGTGGTTCTGCTCGAAAGGATTCCACCGCTGGGGCGTCGTGGACTTCGCCTGGCTCGGGAGGCCCTCCGAGGAAGAGGAGGCTTTCGCGCTCTTCAACGGCCTCTTCAAGCTCGCCCGGGCCGCCGGCGGGGCGCTCGAGCCCGGCCATGCCGCCCGGCTCGGCGAAGCCCACCTGCGCCTCACGGCCGTCACCGAGTATCCGGACTTCCTGGAAGGGCCGCTCGGCACGCGGGTCGTCGAGCGGCTCCGGGCGCACTAGCCCGCCCGCCTGCGCCCCGGATGAACCCTTGTCGAAACGCGGTCGCTTCGTTCGACTACCCGGCATCGAGCCCTCCGGGCATACACATGGAGAAGTGACATGGCGAATCCAGCAAAGAACACGGTCTGCCTCTGGTACGACGGCGACGCCGAGGAAGCCGCGCAGTTCTACGCGCGGACCTTTCCCGATTCCTCCGTCGGGGCGGTGCATCGCGCGCCCGGAGACTTCCCGTCGGGCAAGGAAGGCGACGTCCTGATGGTCGAGTTCACGGTTCTCGGCATCCCCTGCATCGGCCTGAACGGCGGCCCCGCGTTCCGGCACAGCGAAGCCTTCTCGTTCCAGGTCGCGACCGCGGACCAGGCCGAGACGGACCGCTACTGGAACGCGATCGTGGGCAACGGCGGCCAGGAGAGCGACTGCGGCTGGTGCAAGGACAAATGGGGATTGTCGTGGCAGATCACGCCCGTCGCCCTTATGCAGGCTGTCACCGATCCCGACCGCGCCGCCGCCAAGCGCGCGTTCGACGCGATGATGACGATGAAGAAGATCGACATCGCCAGGATCGAGGCCGCGCACCGCGGCTGAGGCTCCCTGTGAGCGCCGACGCCGCCATGCAGCGCATCAACGTGGTGGTGCTGAACCGGCTCTTTCTCGGCGCGCTCATGGGAACGGCGGCGCTCTCCGCCGCCTGCCTCGTCATGGCATTCCTGCCCTGGACCGCCCCGCGCTCGCCGCTCGCCCTCGCCGCCGCCCTCCTCTACCTCCTCGGCACGCTCGGCGTGACCATCGTGTTCAACGTGCCGCGCAACGAACGGCTCGCGCGCCTCGGCGACACGCCCGAGGCCGTCGCGTACTGGCCGACCTACGTGCGCGAATGGACCTGGTGGAACCACGTGCGCACCGTCGCCGGCATCGCCGCCGCGGCCATCGCTGCCACGGCATGGGCCTACTGAACTGTCGTTCTCGTTCGGGAATACGAACGCGAAGCGAAGTCGCGAGCGGAAGCGCGGCCGGCCTAGCGAAACGGAGCGCCGGCAAACGGTGCGCGCCGAAGTCGGCACCCTATAATTTTTCGAGTAGCAACGTCCCCTCACGCAAGCCCGCAACGCCCAATCGATGGAGCCCCAGCCATGAAATGGACTCGCCTTGTACGCCTGGCTTCGCTCGCCTGCGCGGTAAGCCTCGCCTCGACGGCCGCCTTCGCCTATCCGAACGGGCCGGTGCGCCTGGTCGTTCCGCTTTCGCCCGGCGGCGCCACCGACAACGCCGCGCGCATCGTCGCCAAGGGCCTCTCCGAGGCGCTCGGCCAGTCGGTGGTCGTGGAGAACAAGCCGGGCGCGGACGGCACCATCGCCGCTATGTCCGTCGTCAACGCGAAGCCGGACGGCCAGACGCTCTTCTTCTCCTCCACGACCGCCATCTGCGCCGTCCCGACGATGCGCAAGAACCCGCCGTACGATCCCCGGACGGCGTTCACGCCCGTCTCGCTCGTCGGCACGCTCGAGATGGTGCTGCTCGCGCATCCGAGCGTCGAAGGGAAGAACCTCCTCGAGGTCATCCGCTACGCGAAGGCCAACCCCGAGAAGACGAACTTCGCCACGTCGAACAGCACCGCCCTCCTCGCCTCGGTGCAGCTCCAGCGCGGCGCGGGCCTGCAGTCGGTGAACGTGCCCTACAAGGGCGACGCGCCGGCGCTGGTCGACCTCGTGGCCGGGCGCGTGCACCTCATGTTCGCGAGCCCCGGCGCGCCCATGCAGTACATCCAGGAAGGGCGCCTGCGCGCGGTCGCCGCGCTCTCGCCGAGCCGCATCACGACGCTGCCCGACGTGCCCACCATGAAGGAGGCCGGCGTGGAGGGCATGACGATCATCCCCTGGCTCGGCGTGCTCGGGCCGGCCGGCATGCCGGCGGACGTGGTGAAGCGGCTCTCCGCCGACATGGCGAAGGTGCTCGCGAACCCGGAAACCCGTGCGCAGCTCATCAAGTTCGGCGTCAAGGCGCAGGCCACCGATTCCGCCGGCCTCGGCCGCTTCATCCGGGAGCAGATCGGCGCCTGGGACGAAGCGGTCCGCGCCGCGGGCATCGAGCCCAACTGAAGGGACTCGAGTGGAACAGCCCTCGCCCCGGCCCGGGGCGCAGCCGCGGCTGCGCGTGCATTTCGAGAGCTTGACCGCCCGGCCGACCTTCCATATCTCCGAGGAGCGGCTCGAGGAGGCACTCGAACGCCATCCCGAAATCGCGGCGCAGCTCGAGCCGAGCCGCGGCGAGGACCTCGAGCGCCTCGACGAGGTGCTTCCCGAGACCGACGTGCTGATCGCGTCGGAGTTCGTGCTGGCGCATCCCCGCTTCCCGTTGAAGGACCTCGCACGCGCTGCGCCCCGGCTGAAGTGGATGCACGTCACCAACGCCGGCATCGAGAAGCTGCTGCCGCTCACATGGCTGCCGCGCGGCGTGAAGCTCACCAACAGTGCCGGAGCGCACTTTGGCAAAGCGAAAGAATTTGCGGCGATGGCGCTGCTCATGCTGAACGCGCAGCTGCCGCGCATCCTTACCAACCAGGCGCAGCGCAAATGGGAGAAGGTGCTCAGTCCCACCATCGCCGGCAAGACACTGTGCGTGGTCGGCGTGGGCGAGCTCGGGCTCGCGTTCGTCGCCGAGGGCCGGCGGCTCGGGCTGCGCGTGATCGGCGTGCGGCGCTCCGGCCGCCCGCGCGCCGGAGTCGAGCGCATGTACCCGACGACGGCCCTCGACGAGGCGCTTTCGCAGGCCGATTTCGTGGTCGTCAGCATGCCGCTCACGGGGGAGACGGAAGGCCTCATCGGCCGGCCGCAATTCGCCGCCATGCGCCCGGGCGCCGGGTTCATCAACGTCGCACGGGCGAAGGTCGTCGACTACGAAGCGCTGAAGGAATGCCTGCGCAGCGGCCACGTCGGCGGGGCGATCCTCGACGTGTTCTACCCGGAGCCCCTGCCGCCCGAAGACGACCTCTGGCAGACGCCCAACCTGGTCATGATGCCCCACGTGGCGATGGACGACAGCGTGAACTTCCTCGCGCACTGCCTGGACATCGGCTTCGACAACCTCGGGCGGCACCTGCAGGGCCGGCGGCTGAAGAACGTGGTCGATCCGAGAAAGGGTTACTGATGGCGATTTCACCGATCGAAGGACCCTGCGCCTGGACCGCGGCGCAGATGAAGGCGAGCGACCGCTGGATCTACCACCTTACGGAGGAAGACCGGCGGGAGCTGCGCGAGGCTCTTTCCGCACTGCGCGCAAGCGGAACCCGCATTCCTTTCGGCAAGGAGCGCTTCCCGCTCGGTCCCCTCACGGCAAAGCTCGAGCGCCTGCGCGAGGAAGCGGAGCACGGCAGCGGCGTGATGCTGATCCGCGGGTTTCCGCTCGAGGAATGGGACCTCGAGACGGCGAAGCTCGCCTACTGGGGCCTCGGCACCCACCTGGGCGAGCCCCTCGCGCAGAACGCCCGCGGGCAGCTCCTCGGAGAGGTGGCGGACAAGGGCGGCAACCCCAACGTCGACCCGAACGCGCGCGGCTACCACACCGCGCACGCGATGCCCTTCCACAACGACTTCTGCGACATCGTCGGCCTCCTGTGCGTGCGGCGCGCGAAGTCGGGGGGCCTGAGCTGCGTCTCGAGCGCGGCCGCGGTGCATAACCGGATCCTGGCCGAGCGGCCCGACCTCCTCGAGCTGCTCTACGGAGAGTGGTACTGCGATGCGCGGGGCGAGCAGCCCGAAGGTCGCCTGCCCTACTATATGGAGCCGCGCTTCGCGCGCCTTGGCGGTCGCCTCTTCACGCACCACGGCAACACCTACCTCAGCTCCGCGCAGCGGTTCCCCGAGGTGCCCCGCATGACCGAGCGGCACTTCGAGGCCGTCGCCCTCGTGGACAAGCTCTGCGCGAGCGACGAGTTCCGCCTCGACATGGACTTCCGGCCCGGCGACATCCAGCTCCTGAACAACCACGTCGTCCTGCACTCGCGGACGGACTTTGTCGACTACGACGAGCCGGAGAAAAAGCGCCTCCTCCTGCGGCTCTGGCTTCGCACCCCCGGCTATCCGGAGCTCCCCGCCTTCATGACGCCCCGGCTCCAGGACATGGACCACTGGATGCGCCACCCGCGCGCCGCCTGACCCGCCCCCCGCTCGCAAAGCCTTCGAATTTGCGCCACCCCCGGGTCGCGGGTAACTTACCCGCCGGGGGGAGGCCGCATGCAGGCATCGTCGATAGCAAGACAAGCGCTAGCGGATGTGCAAGCCGCTCGGCTGGCGCCTCTCATCGCG
>CAYWSG010000101.1:0-10836 GCA_964461055.1 uncultured Enterobacteriaceae bacterium
ACCGCGTCAGCGTGAAGTCCCTGCGCGCCTGGAACCGCGGCAACCTCGGCCGCTATCTCCAGATCGGCCAGCAGATCCGCCTCGGGCCGCGGTAGCCACGTCGAAGCTCCGGTTAAAGAGGTTGGAGCTCCGGTAAAGAGGTTGAAGCTCCGGTAAAGAGGTTGAAGCTCCGGTAAAGAGGTTGAAGCTCCGGTAAAGCGAGTCCATTCGTCGCCCCCGCGAAGGCGGGGGCCCCATTTTTAAGTAAATAGGTTCCCGCCTGCGCGGGAACGACGGTAAGTCGCCCTGAGACGTTAAGTCGCCCTGAGGCGGTAAGTCGCCCTGAGACGATAAGTCGCCCTGACGCGATAAGTCGCCCTGAGACCATAAGTCGCCCTGAGACGGCAGATCGCCTTCAGGAGGTGTCTTTCAGGCCGGAACTTCAGGAACCGCCTCGAGCAGCGCGCGCGTATAGGGGTGCCGCGGGCGGCGAAGCACGTCGTCGACGCTGCCGTGCTCGACGATCCGGCCCTGGAGCATCACCGCCACTTCGTGCGCGAGGAAGTCCACCACCGCCAGGTTGTGGGTGATGAAGAGATAGGCGATGCCGAGCTCGGCCTGCAGCCGGCGCAGCAGGTTCAGGATCTGCGCCTGCACCGAGACGTCGAGGGCGCTCGTCGGCTCGTCGCAGACGATGAGGCGCGGCTCCACCGAAAGCGCGCGCGCGATGGCGATGCGCTGGCGCTGTCCGCCCGAGAACTCGTGCGGGTAGCGGCCGAGCGCATCGGCGGGCAGGCCGACCGAGTCGAGGAGCGCCGCGAGGCGCTTGAGCCGCCCGGCATCGTCCTGCCCGACGCCGAGCGCGCGCATCCCTTCGAGAAGGATGTCCACGACGCGCATGCGCGGATTGAGCGAGGCGTACGGATCCTGGAAGATGATCTGCATCGCCCGGCGCCGCTCGCGAAGCCGCGCCTCGGAGAGCCTCGCGAGGTCCTCGCCCTCGAAGCGGACCGCGCCGCCCGTCGGGCGGATGAGCCGCAGGATCGCCTTGCCCGCCGTCGTCTTGCCGCAGCCCGACTCGCCCACGAGCGCGAGCGTGCGCCCTTCGGCGAGCGAGAGCGAGATGCCATCGACCGCCTTCACATGGCCCACGGTTCTCCGGAAGAACCCCGCCCGGATCGGGAAGTGGACCTGAAGGTCTTGCACCTCGAGCAAAGGCTTTTCGGCCTCACGCGAGGAGTGCTTCGCTTCAGCTTCTTGCTCCTTCGCCTGCAAGGACAACGGGGCCGAAGCGGAGCGCTCGGGCGCAGGGCGCTCTTCGCGGAGGTGGCAGCGGGCGAGCGCCGCGGGAAGCGGCTGCAGCAGGGCCGGCTCCTCGATGCGGCAGCGCTCGAACACGAAGTCGCAACGCTCCGCGAAGCGGCAGCCGCCGAAGGCCCGCGCGAGCGAGGGCACGTGCCCGCGGATGGCGGTGAGCTCCTGCTGCCGGGTCGCCCGTGACGGCAGCGCGGAAAAGAGCATCTGCGAATAAGGGTGCTGCGGGGCGCGGAAGAACGTCTCGCGATCGGCCACTTCCACGATGCGGCCGGCATACATCACGGCTACGCGATCGGCCATGCGCGCGACGACGCCGAGGTCGTGCGTGATGAGGAGGAGCGCCATTCTCCGCTCGGCCTGCAGCCGCCCGAGGAGCTCGAGGATCTGCGCCTGGATCGTGACGTCGAGCGCGGTGGTCGGCTCGTCGGCGACGAGCACTTCCGGATCGACGGCGAGCGCGGCGGCGATCATCACGCGCTGCTTCTGCCCTCCGGAGAGCTGGAAGGGATAGGAGCGCAGCCGCCGCTCGGGCTCCGGCAGGCCGACCGCGCGCAGCAGCTCGAGCGCCCTCGCCTGCGGATCGCTGCAGCCGGGGTCGTGGCGCTCGATCACCTCCACGATCTGCCGCCCGACGGTGAGCACCGGGTTCAGGGCCGTCGCCGGCTCCTGGAAGATCATGGCGATGCGCCGGCCGCGGACGTTGCGCATCGCCGCCTCCGGCAGCGCGAGGAGGTCGAGGTCCTCGAGCACGACGCGGCCGTCGACGATCCGGCCCGCTTCGGGTAGCAGCCGCAGGAGCGAGAGCGCCGTCATGGACTTGCCGCAGCCCGATTCGCCCACCAGCGCGAAGCACTCGCCCGGGCGCAACGCGAAGTCCACCCCCGCCACGGCGCGCACCTCCCCTGCCGCCGTCTCGAGGACCGTATTCAGGTTCTCGACCTCGAGCAGAGCGCTTTGCGTCATGCCGCCGGCCCCATGCGCACGCGCGGATCGAAGCCGTCGCGCACCGCGTCGGCGAAAAGGTTGGCGGCGAGGACCAGCGCGAACATGAACACGAACGCCGCGGCGAGCGACCACCACACCACCGGCTCGCGGCCCATCTCCAGGCGCGCGGCGTTGATCATGGTGCCGAAGCTCGTGGTGGAGGGGTCGACGCCGACGCCCACGTAGGAGAGCACCGCCTCCGCCAGCACGAGCCCCGAGAAGTCCATCACCACGGTGATGACGACGATGTGCGTGACGTTCGGGAGGATGTGGCGGCCCAGCACCCGTGCGTGGCTGACGCCGAAGGCGTGCGCCGCCTGGATGTACTCGAGCTGCGAGAGCTTGAGCGCCTCGCCGCGCAGGAGCCGCGCGAGGCCGGTCCAGCTCGTGAGCCCCAGGATCGCGCACAGGACGAGCAGGCGCACGTCGGCGCGCTGCGCCGCGGTCGCGAACCATTCGGGGTGCCGGTCGATCACCACCTGCATCATGAGCACCGCCGCCGCGATGAGGAGCACCCCCGGAATGGAGTTGAGCGTGGTGTAGACGTACTGGATGACGTCGTCCACCCAGCCGCGGAAGTACCCGGCCATGACGCCGAGCGCGATGCCGAGCGGCAGCAGCACGAGCGTCGTCAGCGTCCCGATGACGAGGCTGACGCGCACCGACTTGAGCGCCTGGTAGAGCACGTCCTGCCCCACCTTGTCGGTGCCGAGCACGTGGTAGCCGCCGGCGAGAAACGCCACCGGAAGCGCCACGGCAAGGATGACGAGGAGCGTGGCGCCGGCGGTCCGCCAGGGATAGCCCGGCCGGCGCCGCTCCAGCCGCTTCACGATGAGCCCGAGCGCCATGGCGGCGAGCGAAGCGCAGAAGAGACCGAGGCCTACGCGGGCGGCGATGTCGCGCGGCCGTTCCGCCTCGTCCTCGAGGTGCGCGCCGCCGTGCAGCAGCCGCGGATACGCGCGCACCATCCGGCCGTCGACCTCCACCTGCTCGCGCGCGTAGGAGCGGGTGGCGAGCGGCGCGGAGTACGTGCGCTCGCGCCCTTCTCGTAGGCGCGCGAGCCCGAGGTCGAGGAGCGAGTGCACCTCCGGCGAGTAGCTCGCCCCGGGCCCGGGAAGGGCCGGCCGGTAGTGCAGCGAATCGGCGAGCCCGATCGCCGCGTAGCACGCGAGCACCACCGTGCAGACCGCGGCCGCGCGGGTGCGGAACACGCGCTGCCACGGCAGCGCGAGGTGCGGCCGGCGGACGCAATACCAGGCGTAGAGCCCCACCGCCGCCACGAGGAGCCAGAGGAGCGCGTCGGTCGCGAGGATGACCGGAAGAAATGGCATCAGTCGAGCCTCACGCGCGGATCGACCAGCGTGTACGAGAGATCGGTGAGGAGAAGGCCCAGGATGTAGAGCACCGAGCCGACGAACACCATGGCCCGCACGACCGCGAAGTCCTGGCCCTGGATCGCATCGATGGTGTAGCTCCCGAGCCCCGGAATGCCGAAGAACGACTCCATGAGGAGGCTCCCGAGGAAGAGGAGCGGCACGAGCACGACCACGCCGGTGAGGATGGGGATCATCGCGTTCTTCAGCACGTGGCGGAAGAGCACGGTCGGCTCGGCGAGGCCCTTCGCGCGCGCCGTGCGCACGTAGTCGCGTCCCATCTCCTCGAGGAAGAGCGTTCGGTACCAGCGGCTTCCGGCGCCGATGCCTCCCACCACGCCGATGATCACGGGCAGCACGAGGAAGCGCGCGGCGTCGAAGCCGTGCGCATAGCCCGAGATGGGCACGAGGTGCCACAGCTTCGCCGCCACGTACTGCCCGCCGATGATGTAGAAAAGGGTCGAGATGGACATCATCGCCACGCAGAGCACCACGCCCCAGAAGTCGAGATAGGTGGCCCGGAAGAAGGCGAGCGTCATGGCGAAGGTGACGTTCACCGCGAGGCCCACGAGCAGCACCGGCAGCGCGAGCGCGAGGCTCGGCCACATGCGGGCGCGGATCTCCGCCGCGATGTCGCGCCCGTCCTCGGCCGCGCCGAAGTCGAACACGAAGAGCCGCAGCGACTTCTGGAAGAACACCGTGTCGGTGAGCTTCGCCGCGCCCCCGGCCCCGGCGTTGAAGACGAGCGGCTTGTCGTAGCCGCGCTCGGCCTTCCACTTCTCGATCGCCTCGGGCGTGACCCGCTTGACGCCGAGCTGCATGCGCGCCATGTCGTCCGGCGTATTGACGACGAAAAAGAGCGCGAAGGTGAGCAGGTTCACGCCGACGAGGATCGGCACGGCGTAGAGCGCCCGCCTGAGGATGTACGCGAGCATCAGGCCGGACGCTTCGCGGCCATCCGCTCGCGCCGGCGGTAGCTCCGCAGCGCGGGAACGGCGGAGACGGCGAGCCCGGCAAGGAGGAGTCCCGGCCAGAGCAGGACCGGCCGGTTCCACGCCTCGCGCGCCGCGACCCGCTGCGCGGGATCGAGCCTGAGGTACTGGAAGGTGTTGCCCGCCATCTCGTTCGGCTTCACGTTTGAGAGCCAGGCGTGGTGCAGCGTGTAGTCGGTCGGGTGGAAGCCGAAGATCCACGGCGCGTCCCGCCGGGCGATGTCGACCATGCGATCGATGAGCCGCTGGCGCTCCGGCGAATCGGGCAGGTCCTTCATGCGCTCGAAGAGCCTGTCGAACTCGGGGTTGGCGTAGTTCGAGCTGTTGGCGCCGGCGCCGTCGGCGCGCGCCTGCGGCCCGTGGAGCAGGAAGAGGAAGTTCTCCGGGTCCGGATAGTCGGCCGACCAGCCGAGCCCGTACACCTGCTGGCTGCCCTTGCGGATCTTCTCCTGGAAGCGGTTCCAGTCGGTGTCGCGCACCTCGAGCTGGATGGAGAGCTTGGCGAACTGCTGGCGCCACCAGTCGAGCCGCGCCTTGTCGCCCGGCCCGCGCGAGGTCGTGTCGAAGTAGAGCACGAGCGGCGCCCCCGTGCGCGCGTCGCGCCCGTCCGGGTAGCCCGCCTGCGCGAGGAGCCGCTTCGCCTCCTCGAGCGAGCGCCGCTCGGCGCGGCCGTTGCGCCAGGCATGGGTGACCGGATTGATGCCCGCCTCGCCCTCGCGCCGCCCGAAGAGGCCGGGCGGGATGGGGCTGTGCGCCACCACGCCGCGGCCGTTCTGGAAGATGGCGAGGTACTCCTCCATGTCCACGGCGATCGAGATCGCCTGCCGGAGCTTGCGCGCGCGCTCCGAGTCGCCGCCGACGACCGGGTCCTTCATGTTGAAGCCGAAGTAGTAGATCGTCGCCGCCACCGAGGTGCTGAGGGCGATGCCCTTCTCGAGCATCTCGGGCGAGGGCTCGGCGGCACCGTCGACCGCGACGCGGACCGCCTGGTCGAAGCTGTCGGAGCTGATGGCGGCGCTGTCGTAGTAGCCCTGCAGGAACTTGTTCCAGTAGGGCACGCTCTCCTTCTCCCGGCTGAACACGATCCGGTCGATGAACGGCATCGGCTTGCCGGCGTCGCGAAGAAGCCCCGCGGCGGCGTCCTGGGGCTCGCCTTCCGCCGGATACGGCGTGCCGCGGTAGTTCGGGTTGCGCTCGAGCACCATGCGCGTGTTGGGATCGTGCTGCGTCAGCATGTACGGCCCGGTGCCGACCGGCCACCAGTCGAGCGTGAAGTTCCTGCGCGCCATGCCCGGCTGGTGGAAGAACCGCTCCGCCTCCCATGGAATGGGCGCGAAGAACGGCATCGCCAGCCAGTACTTGAACTGCGGATAGCGGCCGTTCACGCGGATGCGGTAGGTATGGCGATCCACCACCTGCACGCCCTCGAGCTCGAAGTCCCGCAGGTCAAGCCATTCGCCGCCCTCGGCGTCGGCGGCCGTCAGCCGCGTGTTTAGCCGGGTGGCAAGCGCCTTCAGCCCGACGATCGACTCGGCCATCAGGCCGAAGATGGGCGAGTGCAGGCGCGGATGCGCGAGCCGCTTGATCTGGTACACGTAGTCGGCCGCGACGAGCTCGCGCGTGCCGAGCGGCAGCTCGTACGGATTGCCGAGCCGCGCGATGCGCGCCTCGGAGAGCGCCTGGTTCGCCTCGACGAAGGCCGGATGCGGCTGGTAGAGGATGCCGGGCCGGATGCGGATCTCGTACTCGGTGAAGCGCCCGCCGTCGATCTCGGTCACCTGCGGCAGGGAAACGGCGGTCATCGGCATGAGCTCGTAGGGCCGCTTCAAATAGTGGTACTGCAGCGGCGGCTCGAGGATCTGCCGGGTAAAGAGCGCCTCGTCCGAGGTGTAGGACTGCACCGGGTCGAGATGCTTGGGCCGCTGGATGAAGGCCGTGTAGAGGATGTTGGCGCCCCGCTCGGCGGCCGGGTACGGGTCGTTCCACTGAAGGCTGCAACCGGCCGGCCCGAAGGACAAAAAGCCGAGGAGGATCAGGACGATGCGCACGCGGACAGTATAATCGCCGCCATGTCATTCCTCGCCGGCAAGAGAATCCTCGTCACCGGGCTCATCAGCAATCGCTCCATCGCGTACGGCGTCGCCCGCGCGGCGCGGCGAGAGGGCGCCGAGCTCGCCTTCACGTACCAGAACGAGCGCTTCAAGGATCGCGTGGCCGACATGGCGCGCGAGCTCGGCTCCGACATCGCGCTGCCGTGCGAAGTCACGAGCGACGCCGAGATCGAGGCGCTCTTTGCGGCCCTGCGAAGCCGCTGGGACGGGCTCGACGGCCTGGTCCACGCGATCGCCTTCGCGCCGCGCGAGGCCATCGAGGGCGACTTCCTCGAAGGCGTCACGCGCGCCGCCTTCACGCAGGCGCACGAGATCTCCTCGTACAGCTTCGCGGCGCTCGCGCGCGCGGCGCTGCCCATGATGGAGGGCCGCCGCGGCGCGCTGCTCACGCTCTCCTACCTGGGCGCGGTCCGCGCCGTGCCGAACTACAACACCATGGGGCTCGCCAAGGCGAGCCTCGAGGCCTCCGTGCGCTACATGGCGGCGAGCCTCGGCCCGCGCGGGCTGCGGGTGAACGGCATCTCCGCCGGGCCGATCAAGACCCTCGCCGCCTCGGGCATCGCCGGCTTCGGACGCATTCTCAAGTTCGTCGAGCAGAACGCGCCGCTCAGGCGCAACGTGACGATCGACGAGGTGGGAAATGCCGCCGCGTTCCTGCTCTCGGACCTGGCCTCCGCGATCACGGGCGAGATCCTCTACGTCGACGGCGGCTTCAGCCAGGTGGTGCCGGGCCTCAGCCCCGCGCCTACTTCCGCTGCAGAGCCTCCTGCTTGATCTCGATGTCGGCGTCGGCGCGCAGGCTGGCGAGATAGGCCTGGTACTGCGCTGAGCCGTAGATCTGGGCGGCGCGCTGGAGCCGCGCCTTGGCGGCGTCCTCGCCGTCCTGCTTGCCGTCCCCCGCCTTGGCGCCGTCGGTCACCTTGGAGATCCGAAGCAGCAGGTAGCCGTCCTCGACGGCCACGCCCTGGTAGGCCGGCAGCCTCGAGACGTCGGCCGATACGACCGCGCGCAGCGTTTCGCCCTTCAGCCCCGCGGGCGCCTCGCGCGAGACGGCCTTGGGCGCGCTCCATTTGGGCGCGGCGCCCTCGCCCTTGCGCAGCGCCTCGAGCCTGCGCTCGCCCTCCCTGCGCGCAAGCTCGACCGCCTCCTGGCGGCGAAGCTTCCCGGCGATCTCGTCGCGTACCTCCTCGAACGGCAGCTGCGCCGCCGGCTGGTGCTCGGCCACGCGCGCGGCCACGAGCGTGCCGGGCGCGACCTCGACCGCATCGGTGTTGCGCTTGTGGACGATGGCATCCTCGGAGAAAAGCGCCGCCAGCAGCTTGGGATGGTCGAGCGGCCCGAGCTCCTGCCGCCCCGACTTCTCGATCCAGGGGGTCGTGCGCACGGTCAGCTTGAACCGCTCGGCCACCGGCTCGAGGCTGTCGGGCTGCTCGTACACCATGTTGTTGAAGGTCTCGGCCACCTCGGCGAAGCGCCGCCCCGCGCGCTCGTTGCGGAGCTCCGCCTCGATCTCCGGGCGCATCTCGTCGAGCGACTTGGCCTCGGCGGGCGCGGCGACAAGGATGTGGCTCGCCCGCCGCTCCTCGCGGCCGTCCACCTTGCGCGTCTCGAGGAGCTTGATGACGTGGAAGCCGAACTCGGTCTCCACCACGCCCGAGACCTGCCCGGGCTTCAGGCGGTAGAGCGCGTCCTCGAACGGCTTCACGAAGGCGCCGCGCGCCTGGAAGCCGAGGTCGCCGCCCTGCTCGGCCGAAGGCTTGTCGTCCGAGCGGGCCTTCGCCACCTCGGCGAAGCGGCCGGGGTCCTTGCGCACCTCGGCGAGGATGGCGCCGATCTTCTTGCGCGCCGCCTGGCGCTCGGCGAACTTCGCGCCGTACTGGGACTCCCAGTGCGCCTTGACCTCTTCCGGCTTCACCTCGACCTCGCGCGCGAGCGCTTCGGTGGAAAGGAGCACGTATTCGGCGCGCACCCTCTCCGGCCGGCGGAACTCGGCGGGATTCGCCTCGTAGTACGCCTTGATCCGCGCCTCGTCGATCTTCACCTGGTCGCGGAACTGCGCGGCGGCGATCTTCGCCTCGGACACCTCGCGCTGCTCGGTCTGCAGCGCCGTGAGGCGCTCGGCCACCGTGCGCGGCACGATGGCCGCATCGCCCACCGCACGGCCGAGCTGCTGGAGGGCGAGATCGAGCCGCACGCGCGCCTCGAACTGCGCCGGCGACATCGGCGGATTCTGCGTGCGGAGCACCCGCTCGTACTGCTCGCGCGAAAACTGGCCGTCGACCTGGAACGCCGGGACGGAGCGGATGAGCTCCACCAGCTGCTCGTCCGGCACGGTGAGCTTGGCCTCGAGCGCGGCCGACTCGATGAGCCGCCGCGATACCAGCGAGTCGAGCAGCGCCGCGCGCGACTCCGGCGTGTCGAGCATCTCCGGGTCGTAGTTGCGCCCGAGCATGCGGCGCAGCTGGTCCTGCTGGTTGCGCACCTCCGCATCGAACTCCTGCTGGCTGATCTCCAGCCCGTTGACGCTCGCCACGCTTCCCGCGCCGCCGCCGAACTGGTAGGACTCGAGGCCCCAGATGGCGAAAGGCACGATGAGCAGGCCGAGGATGACCTGGACGACCACCTTGTGCTTGTGAACGAGATCGAACAAGGGAAGACCTGCCGGGAAGTTGCGATGCGGTTAGGAGCTAAACTAAGTGCGCGATTTTACTCCGATTCCGACTGCTTTCCGGTAGACGCCCCAGCCCCCTGGACACCATGAATCCGCCGAGCGTTCGCCGTTGGCTCGTGGAGGCGGCCGCCCGCATCGAGGCGGCGCTTGGGCCCGCTCGCGTGCGGCGCATCGTGCTGCCGCCGCTCGCGGAGAACCCCGGCAAGGAGGGCGAGTTCTGCGCCGTACAGCTCGACGACGGCGCCGTCGGCCTCGCGTTCGTCCTCCTCGACGGCACGCTCGCGGCGCTGCATTCCGGCAAGCGCGATCTCCCCCGCGCCGGCGTCCCGGCGATGGATCTGGTGCAGGGCTACGGAACGGGCGACCTTGCCGCACGCGCCCTCGGCCTCGCGGCGATCAACGCCCTCGCCCGCCGGCTCTACGATCGCGCCGGCTTCGTGCCGGAGGGCTCCGTCGATTCGTTCGGCTCGCTCGCGCTCCAGGCGGGCGACCGGCTGGGCATGGTGGGGCACTTCTCGCCTCTCATCCGGGAAGCACGCGCGCTCGGCGTGCCGGTCACCGTGCTCGAGCTCCGCGCCGACCTCGTGCGCGAGGAGCCGGGCCTTTCCGTCACGCTCGACCCGCAGCGGCTCGCCGCCTGCAACAAGATCGTGTCGACGAGCACGCTGCTCCTCAACGACACTTTCGAGCAGGTGAGCACGCTGTGGCGAGACGCCGACGCCGTCGCCATCGTCGGCCCCTCGGCGGGCTGCCCGCCCGATCCGCTCTTCGCCGCCGGCGTCTCGTCGGTCGGCAGCGCGTGGGTCGTCGATGCCGAGGCGCTCCTCGGCCATCTGGCCGCCGGCGAGAAATGGGGCGCGGCGGCGCGGAAAATCACGCTCACTCGCGCCACCTATCCGGGCCTGGACGCCCTGCTGCGGGCCGGCGGACAATGAGTCCATGCCCTGGATCATGGACCACAGCGTCGAGGGCGGGCGGCTCAAGTGGGTGGACGAGGTGCCGAATGGAGAAGGCGCCCCGACCGTCACTTATGGAAACAATCCGGCCGGCGTAGTCGGGACCGCGCAAGAGGGCGGCTTCGTTCCCGATGCGCGCTGGGACCGCGATGCCCGCCCGCCGCCGGAGTTCGCCGGCCTCCTTCCGCGTGGCGCGGCGAATACGAAGCCGTTCTCGCCCCACGCGCTCCTCGCCGACCAGGTGTTCGATCAGCAGCTTCAGGCGCTGGTGCGCAAGGGCGCGAAGGGCATGCCCAATCGCAGGAAGAATCCGGTCGGCTTCCTGCGCTTCGCGCAGCAGCACGGCGTCGATCTCCAGCGCGAATGGGACGACCTGCGGAAGCGGTGGTCGATCGGCAAGCACCTGCCGCCTGCCTGGGAAGAAGCGAGCAAGCTCGCCGCGATCTCGCTCCC
>CAYWSG010000102.1:0-10819 GCA_964461055.1 uncultured Enterobacteriaceae bacterium
GGAGGCGATCGACAACGCGGTGGACGAGGCGCTCGCCGGCTACGGCAAGCGCATCGCCATCACCGTGCGCAAGGACGGCTCGGTCGAAGTCGAGGACGAGGGCCGCGGAATCCCCGTGGACCTGCACCCGGTGGAGAAGAAGCCGGCGGTCGAGGTCGCGTTCACGATGCTCCACGCCGGCGGCAAGTTCTCCCGCTCGGGCGACGGCGTCTACCACATCTCGGGCGGCCTCCATGGCGTGGGCGTGTCGGTCTCGAACGCCCTTTCGAAGCGCTGCGAGGTGGTGGTCTACAAGGGACACGAGAAGCACACCATCGTCTTCGAGAACGGCGAGGTGAAGCAGAAGCTGAAGAGCGAGAGGTCGAAGGAGCGGCGCACCGGCACGAGCGTGCGCATCTGGCCCGACCCGAAATACTTCGACTCGCCGAACATCCCGCTCGCCGAGCTCGAGCACCTCGCGCGATCGAAGGCCTACCTGCTGCCCGGGCTCGAGATGGTGCTGAGCATCGAGGGCAAGGACGAGAAGCGCTGGAAGTACGAGCGGGGCATGGTGCAGTACTTCGAGTTCATGCTCCAGGGGCGCGAGCTGGTCGCGCCGCTCTTCACCGGCGAGCGCTTCTTCGACGAGAAGGCCGTCAGGGACATGTCCGACATCGAGCCGGGCGAAGGCGCCGCGTGGGCCATCGGCTGGGTGAGCGAGGGCGAGGTCTTCACCGACAGCCACGTCAACCTGATCCCGACCCGCTCCGGCGGCACGCACGAGGCGGGCTTCCGCGCCGGGATCTTCGAGGCGCTCTCGGCGTTCATGGACACGCGCTCGCTCGCGCCCAAGGGCGTGAAGCTCATCGCCGACGACCTCTGGAGCCGCGCCTGCTTCACGCTCTCGGCGCGCATCGTGCGCACGCAGTTTCACGGCCAGACCAAGGAGAAGCTCACCACGCGCCACGCGGCGAAGCTTCTCGAGCTCTGCGTCAGGGACGCCTTCGAGCTGTGGCTCAACGAGCACGCCGAGGACGGCAAGAAGATCGTCGAGCTCGCGATCGAGCAGGCGCTCTCCCGCCTGTCGAAGGGCAAGAAGGTCGAGCGGAAGAAGTCGAGCGGCATCGCCACGCTGCCGGGCAAGCTCGTCGACTGCGCCTCGGGCGACGTCTCCCGCAACGAGCTCTTCCTGGTCGAGGGCGACTCCGCCGGCGGCTCCGCCAAGGAGGCGCGCGACAAGGAGACGCAGGCGCTGCTGCCGCTGCGCGGCAAGGTCCTGAACACCATGTCGAAGGACAGCCGCACGGTGCTCGCCAACAAGGAGCTGCAGGCGATCGCCACGGCGATCGGCGTCGATCCCCACGGCTTCGACGACGAGGGCGACCTCTCCGGCCTGCGCTACGGCAAGGTCATCGTCATGACCGACGCCGACGTCGACGGCGGCCACATCCAGGCGCTGCTCCTCACCTTCTTCTTCATGCACGCGCCGCGCCTCGTCGAGAACGGTCATCTCTACGTCGCGCAGCCGCCGCTCTACAAGGTTGAAGTGCCCAGCCAGGGCAAGGGCAAGCCCGCGCGGCGCCTCTACTGCCTGGACGACGACGAGCTCGAAGACGTCCTCGCGCAGCTTCGCAAGGAGAAGGTGAAGGAAGGGAGCTGGGAGATCTCGCGCTTCAAGGGCCTGGGCGAGATGAGCCCCGAGCAGCTCTGGGAGACCACCATGAACCCCGACACCCGGCGGCTCATCCGCATGCAGCTCGACCGGAAGGACCTGAAGTCGATCCGCCGGCAGTTCGAGCTCCTCATGGACGCCGGCGAGGCCGAGGGCCGGCGCGACTGGATGCGCAGCCACTGGAAGACCGTCGAGGCGGATGTCTAGCTTCGGCCCCGGGCTCGGGCGCACGCCCCGTGGCTAGGCGCAAGCTCCCGAGGCCGTTCTGGGAGCGCGCCTACAAGGGACACGCCTATTGGCTCGGCAAGCAGAAGCTCGGCAAGGTGTGGCTTCTGGAGAAGAACAAGTACTCGTGGGAAGCGGCGGGCCGCGTCGGCCTGACCGAGGACCTGGACAAGGCCAAGAAGGCCGTGGAGCTCGCGGTCTTCATGGCGGAACGACAACTGGATCTCTTCAATGGATAACCCGACCCTGGATCTCTTCAAGCCCGACGACGGCGGCGACGCCGCGCCGATCGAGCAGCACGCCTCGCACGCCTATCTCGGCTACGCCGTCTCCACCGTCAAGGCAAGGGCCCTCCCCGAGGTCGCCGACGGCCTCAAGCCCGTGCAGCGGCGCATCCTCTACGCGATGAGCGAGACGCCCGGCGGCGCGCAGAGCTTCTCGAAATGCGCCCGCTACGTCGGCGAGGTGCTCGGCAAGTACCACCCGCACGGCGACAGCTCCACCTACGAGGCCATGGTGCACCTCGCGCAGCCCTTCTCGATGCGCTATCCGCTCATCGACGGCCAGGGAAACTTCGGCTCGCGCGACGGCGACGCCGCCGCAGCCTACCGATACACCGAGGCCCGGCTTTCGAGATATGCCGAGCTGCTGCTCTCCGAGATCGGCGAAGGTACCGTCGACTTCCAGAAAAACTACGACGGCAAGTTCGACGAGCCGGTGCTCCTGCCGGCGCGCCTGCCTTTCGGCCTGCTCAACGGCTCCTTCGGGATCCCGGTGGGATTCTCCACCCGGATTCCCTCGCATAACCTGAAGGAAGTGGCCGACGCGGCGGCCTACGTCATCCGCCATCCGAAGGCGAAAGTGGAGGACGTGCTCGAGCGCCTGCCCGGGCCCGACTTCCCGGGCGGCGGGCAGGTCATCTCGCCTCCGGAGGAAATCCGCCAGGCCTACGAGACCGGGCGCGGGTCGCTCGTGCTTCGCTGCCGCTGGGAGACCGAGCAGCTCGCGCGCGGCCAGTGGCGCGTCGTCATCACCGAGCTTCCGCACGGCGTCTCGGTGAAGCAGGTGATGGAGGAGATCGAGGCGCTCGCCAATCCGCGCCCGGGCCTGGGCAAGAAGGAAGTCTCGCAGGAGCAGAAGCGGCTTCGCCAGTTCATCCTCGACCAGATCGACCAGGGCGGCGTGCGCGACGAGTCCGACCGCAAGTCGAAGCTGCGCCTCGTCATCGAGCCGCGCTCCTCGCGCCAGAGCCCCCAGGAGCTCATGGCGGCGCTCATGGTGCACACCTCGCTCGAGACGCGCTACGCCATCAACCTCACCTGGCTTGGACTCGACGGGCTCCCGGAGACGAAAGGCATCGTCGAAGTGCTGCGCGAATGGGGCGAGTTCCGCGTCGCCACCGTGCGCCGGCGCACGCAGCACCGCCTCGCAAGAGTCGAGGAGCGCCTGCACATCGTGCTCGGCCGCCTGCTCGCCTTCGTGAAGATCGAGGAGATCATCGCCCTCATCCGCAAGTCCGAGGACCAGGCCGAAGCCCGCCAGAACCTCATGCAGAAATACCGGTTCACGGAGCGGCAGGCCGAGGACATCGTCAACCTGCGCCTCGGCCAGCTCACGAAGCTCGACGGCGTGAAGCTGAACGACGAGCGCAAGTCGCTCGAGGCCGACCGCAGGCAGCTGCGGGCGATCCTCGGCGACGACAAGGAGCTGAAGAAGCTCGTGGTCGCCGAGCTCGCGGAGGACGCGAAGAAGTACGGCGACGCCCGGCGCACGCTCATCAAGGAGGAGAGCCGCGCGCAGATCGAGCGCCGGGTGGTGGAGGAGCCGATCACGGTGATCCTGTCGCAGAAAGGCTGGATCCGCGCCCGCAACGGACACGGCCTCGACCTCGGCAACCTGAGCTTCAAGGACGGGGACGCGCTGCTGCAGGCGCTCGAGTGCAAGACGACCGACGTGGTGGTCGCGCTCGCGGCTTCCGGCAAGAGCTTCACCCTCGACGCGGCCGCCATCCCGGCCGGGCGCGGCGACGGCGTGCCCGTCAACACGCTCGTCAACTCCGGCTCCTCGGACATCGTCTGGCTGGCGAGCGGCGACATGAGCCGCCAGCTCCTCATGAACAGCTCCGACGGGCACGGCTTCCTCTGCCGGCTGGGCGACCTGCAGGCGAAGACACGCCAGGGCAAGGACTTCATGAGCGTGGGGGAGGGCGCGCGCGCGCAGCCTCCCCATGTCTTTACCGAGGGCTCGAAGAAGAAGCTCGTGGCGGCCCTTTCCTCCGATGCGCGCCTGCTTCTCTTCCCGCTCGACGAGGTCCCGGTGCGCCCGAACGGCGGCGTGGGCGTGCAGCTGATGGCGCTCCCGGAGGGCGTCACCCTGCGGTCGGTGGCGCTCACCGACGGCAAGTCGCTCGCGGTCTCGGGCCAGCGCCGGAAGCAGCGTGCCGTCCAGACGCTCGATGCGAAGCAGCTTTCCGAGCACATGGGCAAGCGCGCGCAGCGCGGCAAGCTTTGCGACGTCGGCCTGAAACCGGTCGAGCGGCTTGGCGAGTAGCCGCGCCGCGGCCATGAAGGCGGCGGGCGTGCCACGCAAGCCGCTCACGGCCGTCGTGCGCGATGCAGCGCGCGGCTGGTGGGAAGACGCCCTGCCCGTGCTGCGGCCGGTATGGCCCGTGGCGGCCATCCTCGCGATCGCGGCGCTCGCCGGCTGGGTCGACGTGCGCCTGCCGCCCTCGCTCGCCGGACTCACCCACGTCGCACCCTATGGGGTGCTCGTCGCCACGACCGCGGTCGCCCTGTGGTTCAACCGCGAGCGGGCCTTCGTCGTCGCGCTGTCCCTGCTCGCGTTCTTCGCCGCCCGCCACTATGCGCCCACCGCCGCCGTGTATCTCGCCGGCGGCACCTTCGTCTTCATGAACGCGCTCCTGGCGCTCGTCTTCCAGGAGCGCGGTGCGCGCTTCGGCCGCGGCTGGCGCTGGCTCGCGCTCCTCGCGATGGAAGCGGGCGTGCTCTGGTTCCTCCAGGAAAGAAATCTCGTCGAAGCCGTTCAGCAGAACGTGCTTCTCCGCCCGCCCGAGCCGCCGCTCCTCCTGCGGCTTGCGTTCGCCGCCGCCTTCGCCGCCGCGGCCTGGCGCGCCTGGCCGAACTTCACGCCCCTCGAGATCGCCATCGCCGGCGCCCTCGGCGCCTTCCTCATCGCGTGCACGTGGATCGGCGACCCATGGGCGTATGCGCTCTTCATGACGGCAAGCGGCGCGGTGCTGCTCGTCGCCGTGCTGCAGGAGTCCTATCGCATGGCGTTCCGCGACACGCTCACCGGGCTGCCGAACCGCCGGGCGCTGGAAGAGCAGCTGCGCGCGCTCAAGCCGCCGTACGCGCTCGCGATGGTGGACGTCGACCACTTCAAGAGCTTCAACGACACGCACGGCCACGACATCGGCGACCAGGTGCTGCGGCTCGTGGCGGCGCGGCTCGCGGAGGTGGGTGGGGGCGGGCGCGCGTTCCGCTATGGCGGCGAAGAGTTCACCGTGCTCTTCTCCGGACAGCGCCTGCGCCAGGCGCTCGAGCACCTCGAGGCCTCGCGCGCGTCCATCGAGGCCTACAAGATGGCCGTGCGCGGCGAGGATCGTCCCAAGAGCCGGCGCGCCGGGCGCCAGCGCCGCGCGGCCGGCAAGGCCGAAGTTTCCGCCAAGGTGCTTTCGGTGACCGTCAGCATGGGAGCGGCGGAGCCGAACAAGCGCCTCCTCACGCCCGCGCAGGTCATCAAGGCGGCCGACGAAGCCCTCTACCGCGCCAAGCAGGGCGGGCGTAACCGCGTCTCTCGCTGACCCCTGCCCACGGTGGCGGGCATGGCGATTGCAACCGCATCGCTATCCACTTTGAGGAGAAAGCGATGCGTAAGAAGTTCATCCCGATGTTTGTATGCGGCGTGGCCGCGGTTTCCTTCAGCGCGCTCGGCTTTGCCGCCGGCGGCTCGTACGGCTCGAGCGCCGGCGCGAGCAGCGACCGCAATCCCGAATCGACCCAGGAGGGTCGTAGCGTCGATACCGGTGGGGCCAGCCCCGACAGCTCCAAGGCGCAAGGGTCGACTCCGGTAACAAGCCCTGCTCCGGGCGCTTCGAGCTCGTCTGCGGGCGCGAGCACGGCCGAGCGCGACCTGGATCGCGACAAGGACCGCGAGCGCACGGGCGAGGCGAGCACCGGGACGGGTACCACGAGCACGACTCCGGGCGGGCAGACCGCGGTTCCCGGCGGGCCGGGCTCCGGCATGAGCGGAGCCGGCGACAGTGGAGCGGGCGCGAGCGGCGGCGGCGCCGGAGCCGGTGCGGGCGCGGGTGGCGCGGGCGCTGGTGGTGCGGGTGCCGGTGGCGCTGGTGCTGGCGGTGCGGGTGGCGCTGGCGGCGCCGGTGGCGGCAGCTAGACACGCTGCATGTCCGTCTTCCTTGCAGCGGCTTTCGTAGCCTCGGCAGCGCTGGCCTCCAGCGTGCAGGCTCGCGATCCGGCGCCGAGTCCCAAGGGCGACCGGTCCTCGAGTGCCGGCGCGTCGAGGCTCGTGCCGACCGGTCCGCAGGACGCGTATCTCGAGCGCAAGCGCGCCGAGGACGAGCGCCGGGCGACCGAGCGCAAGGAGAAGATGAAGGAGCGCCCGGGCTACGAGGAGAACGTTTCCTCGCCCCGGGCCTGAAGCGAGGGTTCGGCGTTGCAACCGCCGCAACGCGAAAGCGTTGCACGAAAGAGGCGGGCCTGCGGGCCCGCCTCTTTTTTTGCCGGATTCGCTTTAAGCTTGCCCCATGAAGGTTCGGGAAAGCGAAGTCCAGCTCACCGCGGTGCGCGCGCAGGGCGCCGGCGGCCAGAACGTCAACAAGGTCTCTAACGCGGTGCATCTGCGCTTCGACGTGCGCTCCTCGTCGCTGCCGCCCGCGGTCAAGGAGCGTCTCCTTCGCCTGGGGGACCAGCGCGTCACGCGCACGGGCGTGGTCGTCATCAAGGCGCAGTCGCACCGCAGCCTGGAGATGAACCGCGCCGAGGCGCTCGCGCGGCTGAACGCGCTCGTGGCGGCGGCCGCGCACGTGCCGCGCAAGCGCAAGCCCACGCGCCCGACGCTCGCTTCGCGGCTGAAGCGCCTCGAGGCCAAGACGCGCCGCTCCCGCCTCAAGGCGCTGCGGTCGAAGGACTTCGATTGAAGGCGCTGCTTCGCGGCGTGGTCGCCGCGGTCGAAGAGGAAGGCCGGCGCCTGGCGGAGGAATTCCATCGTGCCGAGGGTCCTCGCGGCAAGGGCGGGTCGGCGCCCGTCGACGTGGAGATCGAGGAGCGCCTGCGCGGGCGGCTGCAGGCGCTCGTCGGCTGCGCTTTCGGCGGCGAGGAGACGGGCCTCACGCCGGGCCGCGACCCCGCGCGCGCCGAATGGCTGTGGCTCGTCGATCCGCAGGACGGCACCTCCGAGTTCCTTTCCGGCCGGCGCGGCTCGTCCATCGCGGTCGCGCTTCTCAGGAACCGCGAGCCCGTGCTCGCTGTGGTCCACTCGCCGCTTCCTCCCGACCGTGGGCCGGACACGATCGCCTGGGCGGAAGGCGAGCCGCTTGCGCGCAATGGGGCGCCGGTGCAGAGACGCCTTGACGATCGCCGGCTCGACATGGGCGAGCACGTCTGGACGAACCTCTCTTCTGCCCTGCGGCCCGCGACCTATTCGAGGGCGGTCCGGCCCGCGCGCTACGTCGCCATGGCGAGCATCGCCTACCGGCTCGCGCGCGTCGCGGCAGGCGACGGCGTCGCGGCCATGACGGCGCACAACGTGAACGAGTACGACATCGCCGCGGGCTATGCGCTCGTTCGCGCCGCGGGCGGCGTCCTCCTCGACGCCGCCGGCGAGGCGATCGTGCTCACCGGCGATCCGCGCCATCGCGTGAGCGCCTGCTTTGCCGGGGCACGCGACGCGGCGCTTGCGCTCGCGCAAAACGACTGGAGCACGCTCGAGCGCGAGCCGCGGCGAGCGCGCCGCGTGTCGCTCGGATTTCCTCGCCGGCGCGACGGGCGGCTCGTGCGCGCGGCGGGCTGCCTGCTAGGCCAGGTGATCGGCGACAGCCTCGGCGCGCTCGTCGAGTTCAAGACCGCGGCGCAGATCGCGCAAGCCTATCCGCAGGGTGTGCGCGAGCTCGCCGACGGCGGCGTCTTCCACACCATGGCGGGCCAGCCGACCGACGACAGCGAGATGGCGATTGCCCTCGCCAGGAGCCTCGTCCGGCAAGGTGCCTTCAACAAAGAGGCCGTGCTCGAGGCCTATCGCACGTGGCTTCAGTCGAGGCCCGTGGACGTCGGCACCACGACCGAGCGCGGCCTGCTCGGGCAGCACACCGCCGAGAGCGAGTCGAACGGCTCGCTCATGCGCATATCGCCCGTGGGCGTGTTCGCCGCCGGCGATCCCGCGCGCGCGGCGGCGATCGCGCGCGAAGACTCGGCGCTCACGCATCCGAACGAGGTCTGCGTCGAAGCCTGCGCCGGCTACGCCGCGGCCATCGCCGCGGGCGTCGGCGGCGCGAGCAGGGAGGCGATGATCGAGGCGGCGCTCGCGCATGCGAGCGGACGCGCGCGCGAGGCCATCGCGCGCGGCGCGGCCGGGACGCCGCCGGACGACTTCCAGACGCACATGGGGTGGGTCCTCATCGCGGTCCAGAACGCCTTCTACTGCCTCGCCCGCGACGATTTCGAGAGCGGCCTCGTCGAGACGGTGGGCCGGGGCGGCGACACCGATACCAATGGCGCGATCGCCGGTGCCCTGCTCGGCGCCGCGCACGGTCGCGATGCCATCCCCGCGCGCTGGATCTTCCCGGTGCTTTCCTGCCGCCCCATCGACGAGGCGGGCGCCCTGCGCCCGCGGCCGATGGACTACTGGCCCGACGACATTCTCGAGCTCGCCGAGGCGTTGCTGATTGCCGGGTCCTGAAATCGGGGGACAGGTGCAGATTTCCTTGCCAGCGGCGTTGCCGCTGGCGTCACGGAAATCTGCACCTGTCCCGGATTTTCGGATTAATGGCCCGAGAGGGTATTGCGGGCCCAGTCGAGGATGATGGCGAGGCGCGGCGGCAGCAGGCCCTCGGCCTCGTCGAAGCTCACCCAGCGATACTCGTGGTGCTCGGGACGGCCGAGCTCGGGCGAGACGGGGAGCTCGATCGCGTGCTCCCCGGTCTCGGCGAGGTAGTAGCGCGCCACCTTGTTGTTCGCGTAAGGCAGCGTTTCCTTGTGCTCCTCGCCGAACGGAAAGTCGCAGTCGGCGAGTCCCGTTTCCTCGCGCACCTCGCGGCGCGCGGCGGCGAGGAGGTCTTCGCCGGGATCGGCGAGCCCCTTGGGAAAGTCCCAGTTCTTGTAGGCGCGCAGCACGAGGATGCGGATGCCGCGCTCGGTGCGGCGGAAGACCACCGCGCCGGCCGAGCGGATGATCTTCTTCTCCGTCATCGGCCCTTCAGGACACCTTCAGCAGCTCGACCTCGAAGAGGAGCGTGGCGTTCGGAGGGATGACGCCGCCGGCGCCGCGCGCGCCGTAGCCCATCTCCGGCGGGATGGTGAGGTTGCGCTTGCCGCCCACCTTCATGCCGGCGACGCCCTCGTCCCAGCCCTTGATGACGTGGCCGCGCCCGAGCGGGAAGACGAACGCCTCGCCGCGGTCCCGGCTCGAATCGAACTTGGCGCCCTTGCGGTCGCCTTCGAGGAGCCAGCCGGTGTAGTGGACGGTGACGTTGCTGCCGGCGGCCGCCGTGTCGCCGGTGCCGACGGTGACGTCCTCGATCTTCAGGGCACTTGCCATGGGGATAGCCTCCAGGGATGACGGGGGTCGGGCCGGTGCGCCCGGCCCGGAAGGCTTTCCATTCTACTCACTCGTCGATGGCGAACTCCACCACTTCGTCGGAGGCATCGCGCGGGGCGCCGAACGTGATGACGCCGTGGCGGCGCAGGATGAACTCTTCGCGCAGGAGCATGAGCTCCGTGTCGCCCTCGAGGGTGACGAACGTGCCGTTCGTGCTGTGATCCTTGAGCACCCACTTGTCCGATCGCCGCTCGATGGTGCAGTGGCTGCGCGAGGCGGCCTGGCTCGCGATGGTGATGCCGCAGCCGGCGTCGCGGCCGATGGTGACCGAATCGCTGTCTCGCCGGCGCGTGAGCTCCTCGCCCCGGTGGCGCAGCCGCAGCGTGGAGCGCGAGGGCCGCCGCGCCGGGCGCCCCGTGCTGATGACGGTGGTTTCCTCGTCGTTGCGGCGCCACACGAGCTCGAAGAGCTGCACGTCCTCGCTCTTGCCCTTGACCTGGATGTTGTAGAGGCTGCGCACCGAGCCGCGCACCAGGGGGCTCAGCTGCTGCGCCGTCTCGGCGGACGTGAGGATCTGGCCCTTCTGCGCCTGGGCGACGAGGCGCGAGGCGAGGTTGACCGTGTCGCCGAAGACATCGTCGCTCTCCTGCAGCACCGGGCCGCTGTGGAAGCCCACGCGCAGGCCGAGCTTGCGCGAGGCGACGGGCATGAGGCTGTCGACGCTCGCCTGCATCTCGGCCGCCGCCGCCGCCGCCGCGTCGGCCGAGCCGAAGACGGCGAGCACCGCATCGCCGATCGTCTTCACCACGCGGCCGCCCGTCTTCACCGTGCTCGCCCGCATCGCGTCGAGGCACTGGCGGATCGCCTGGTGGGCAACATGATCTCCGGCCGTCTCATAGAGCTTGGTGCTCTCGCTGACGTCGGCAAACAGGACGGTACTCGGCCGGAAGGGTTGTGCAGCCACGGCAAAAGTTTGTAGTTATCCACCCGATTGTCGCTATTTTGCCGTCGCGGGCAAGCGACAATTTGCACAGTAGGACCTTGGGGGCACACTTCAGCGAGGGGGGAACCCATGATCAGGCAAGCCGCTTTGCTCGGTTCGGCAGCGCTCGCGCTCGCCCTGGCGCCGCCCGTGCTCGCCCAGGACGA
>CAYWSG010000103.1:0-10550 GCA_964461055.1 uncultured Enterobacteriaceae bacterium
CGCGCAGGCGAACTCCGAGCACTGCCGGCACAAGATCTTCAACGCCGACTGGATCGTGGACGGCCGGCGCATGGACCGCTCGCTCTTCGCGATGATCCGCCACACCCATGCGGCGAGCCCGCAGGGCACCGTGGTCGCCTACGCCGACAACGCGGCGGTGATGGAGGGACGCCCGGCGGCGAAGTTCTTTCCCGGCGCCGACTTCGTCTACCGCCGGGACGTGTCGCTCACGCACACCGTGATGAAGTGCGAGACGCACAACCATCCGACGGCGATCTCCCCCTTCCCGGGCGCAGCGACGGGCTCCGGGGGCGAGATCCGCGACGAAGGCGCGACCGGCCGGGGCGCGAAGCCGAAGGCCGGACTCGTGGGCTTCTCCGTGTCGCACCTGCGCATCCCGGGCGCGCCGCAGCCCTGGGAGGCGGACGATCCCGGCAAGCCGGGCCGCATCGCCTCGGCGCTCGACATCATGATCGAGGCGCCGATCGGCGCCGCCTCGTTCAACAACGAGTTCGGCCGGCCGAACCTGTGCGGCTACTTCCGCACCTTCGAGGCGAGGACCGGCGCCGCGTGGCGCGGCTACCACAAGCCCATCATGCTCGCGGGCGGCATCGGCAACATCCGCGCCGAGCACGCTGCCAAGCAGCCGCTTCCCGAAGGAACACTGATTCTCCAGCTCGGCGGCCCGGGCCTGCTCATCGGCATGGGCGGCGGCGCCGCCTCCTCGATGGGCGCCGGCGCCAACACGGAGGACCTCGACTTCGACTCGGTGCAGCGCGGCAACGCCGAGATGCAGCGGCGCGCGCAGGAGGTGATCGACCGCTGCGCGCAGCTCGGCGAGGCGAACCCGATCCTGTCGATCCACGACGTCGGCGCGGGCGGCCTCTCCAACGCCGTGCCGGAGATCGTGCACTCGGCCGGGCGCGGCGCGCGCATCGAGCTGCGCGACATTCCGACCGAGGACACGGGGATGTCGCCGCGCGAGATCTGGTCCAACGAGGCGCAGGAGCGCTACGTCCTCGCCATCGCGCCGGAGAGCCTGGATCGCTTCCGCGCGCTCTGCGAGCGCGAGCGCTGCCCGTATGCCGTGCTCGGCACCGCGACCGCCGACGGCCATCTGAAGGTCGAGGATCGCCTCCTCGGCGCGCCCGCCGTCGACCTCGACCTCTCCATCGTCCTCGGCAAGCCGCCGAAGATGCTGAGGGACGTGCGTCATGCGGAGGCTTACGCGGACGAGTTCTCGCTGGAGGGCATCCCGCTGGAAGAGGCGGCCCTGCGCGTGCTGCGCCATCCCGCGGTCGCGGACAAGAGCTTCCTCGTCTCGATCGGCGACCGCACGGTGGGCGGGCTCTGCTCGCGCGACCCGTATGTCGGGCCCTGGCAGGTGGCCGTGGCCGACTGCGCGACGACGCTTCTCGACTACGAGGGCTACGCGGGCGAGGCGTTCGCGATGGGCGAGCGCGCGCCCATCGCGGTGCTCGATGCGCCGGCCTCCGGCCGCATGGCGGTCGGCGAGGCGCTCACCAACCTCGCCGCGGCGCCCGTCGCCTCGCTTTCGCGCGTGAAGCTTTCGGCCAACTGGATGGCGGCCGCCGGCGTGGCGGGCGAGGACGCCGCGCTCTACGACACGGTGCGCGCCGTCGCGATGGAGCTCTGCCCGGCGCTCGGCGTGGCGATCCCCGTCGGCAAGGATTCGCTCTCCATGCGCACCGCATGGGATGGAAAGGAGATGACCGCGCCGCTTTCGCTCGTCGTCTCCGCCTTCGCGACGGTGGACGACGTGCGCGGCACCCTGACGCCGCGCCTGCGCACCGATGCGGGCGACACGGAGCTCCTCCTCATCGATCTCGGCGGCGGCCGCAACCGCCTCGGCGGCTCCATCCTCGCCCAGACGTACTCGCGCCTGGGCGCGACGCCGCCCGACGTCGACTCGCCCGCGGCGCTGAAAAGCTTCTTCGGCGCCATCCAGGCGATCCGGCCCTACGTGCTCGCGTACCACGACCGCTCCGACGGCGGGCTCTTCGCCGCCGCCTGCGAGATGGCTTTCGCCGGACGCTGCGGCGTCACGCTGAGCCTCGATGCGCTCGCCTTCGATGCCGCGGCCGACGACGTCGACGCCTTCAAGCGCGACGCCGACGAGCAGCTCGCGGGGCGCGCCAACGACCTCGCGCTCGCCGCGCTCTTCAGCGAGGAGCTCGGCGCGCTCGTGCAGATCCGCGTCGCCGACCGGCAGAAGGTCATGGACGCGCTGCGCGCGGCCGGCCTCGGCGAGTGCACGCACATCGTCGGCCAGCTGAACGGGCGCGACGAGATCCGCGTGACGCGCAACGCCCGCGCGGTGCTCGCCAAGCCGCGCGCGGAGCTGCAGCGCGCCTGGAGCGAGACGAGCTGGCGCATGGCCTCGCTTCGCGACAACAGCGAGTGCGCCCAGGAGGAATACGACCGGATCCTCGACAAGGACGATCCCGGCCTTTCCTTCCAGCTTTCCTTCACGCCGCGGAAAAGCGGCTTTGCCGTCGGCGGAAAGGCGAGGCCCCGGGTGGCCGTCCTGCGCGAGCAGGGGATAAACGGGCAGGTGGAGATGGCGGCGGCGTTCGACCGCGCCGGCTTCGAGGCGCTCGACGTGCACATGACCGACCTCATCGCCGGGCGCGTCTCGCTCGACGGCTTCAAGGGCTTCGCCGCGGGCGGCGGCTTCTCCTATGGCGACGTGCTGGGCGGCGGGCGCGGCTGGGCCGCTGCCATCCTCCACAACGCGCGCGTGCGCGAGCAGTTCGAGCGCTTCTTCGCCCGCTCCGACACTTTCGCCCTCGGCGCGTGCAACGGCTGCCAGATGATGGCGGCGATGCGCGAGCTGGTGCCGGGCGGCGAGCGCTGGCCGCGGTTCCTCCGCAACCGCTCGGAGCAGTTCGAGGCGCGCCTGGTGATGGTCGAGATTCCGGAGAGCCCGTCCATTTTCTTCCGCGGCATGGCGGGCAGCCGGCTGCCGATCGCCACGGCGCACGGCGAAGGACGGGCGCACTTCGACGATGCGGGCGACCGCGAGGCGGCGCACGTCGCGATGCGCTACGTGGACAACCGCGGCCGCGTGACCGAGACCTATCCGTACAATCCGAGCGGCTCGCCCGGCGGCATCACGGGCGTGACGACCGCCGACGGCCGCTTCACCATCGTCATGCCGCACCCCGAGCGCGTGTTCCGCAGCGTGCAGCTCTCGTGGGCGCCGGACGAGGCGCCCGAGGATTCGCCGTGGATGCAGATGTTCTACAACGCGCGCGAGTGGGTAGGCTAGAAGCGTCGTTCAAACAGAGGAGAGCAAGCGATGAGCATCGTCCGGCACGACCCGAACCCCATCCTGTCGAACGCTGTCGAGCACGGCAACACCGTCCATCTCGCCGGCATCGTCGCCAAGGACACCAAAAAGGACGCGAAAGGGCAGACCGAGGAGATCCTCGCCGAGATCGACCGTCTTCTCGCCAAGGCCGGGTCGAGCAAGTCGAAGGTGCTCTCGGCGACCATCTGGGTGACCGACATCCGGCATCGCGCGGCGATGAACGAGGCGTGGACCGCCTGGGCGGACCCGAAGAATTTGCCCGCGCGCGCCTGCGTCGAGGCGAAGCTCGCCGACCCGAACGCCCTCGTCGAGATCATGGTGGTCGCCGCGAAGTAGCGGCCGGTCAGCGCTCGAAGAGGTTCAGGACCGCGTCGAGCGGCGACCAGTTGAGGGCGCAGTCGGCCTGGGCGCGCACGACGGGCTTGGCGCGGTAGGCGACGGAAAGCCCGGCCTGCGACATCATCTTCAGGTCGTTCGCCCCGTCGCCGATCGCCACGGTGCGGCTGCGCTCCAGGCCGAGCGCCGCCGCGGTCCTGAGGAACATCGCCGCCTTGGCGTCGGCATCGATGATCTCGCCGACGAGCCTGCCGGTCAGGCGGCCATCGGCGAGCTCGAGGGTGTTGGAGATCGTGTAGTCGATCCCGAGGCGGTCCTTCAGCCGGTCGGTGAAGTACGTGAAGCCGCCGGAGACGAGGAGGAGACGCACGCCGTTCGCCTTGCATTGCGCGATGAGCGCCTCGGCGCCCGGCGTCAGGCGCAGGCGCTCTTCGTAGACCCTGCGCAGCACGTCGGCATCGAGTCCCTCGAGCAGCGCGACCCGCTCGCGCAGGCTCGCCGGGTAGTCGAGCTCGCCGCGCATGGCACGCTCCGTAATCGCGGCGACGCGCGCCTTCACGCCCGCCATGTCCCCCAGCTCGTCGATGCATTCGATGGTAATGAGCGTCGAGTCCATGTCCATGGCGAGAAGGCCGAGCTCGGCGAAGCGGCGGCCCGGCGTGACCCAGGCGTGGTCGATCCGGCGCTCGTCGCACCAGGCGGCGACTTCGGCGCGCGCCGGGGCGCCGCGCTCCCCGATCGCCCTGCCTTCGATGCCTCGCAGCCGGTAGGCGTGCGGGGCGACGTGATCGGTGGACTTTGCGCCCAGCCGCGCGGCGAGCTCGTCAGCGTGCGCGTGCGTGATTCCCGGGCCCTGCAGGACGAGGTCGAGCGTCATGCTACGCCGAGCTCCGTGCCGTCCGGGCGCGGCGTGCGCCATCCTGCGCCGCGCCTCGCGAAGCGTCTTCCGGGGCGCTTCCGCCCAGCGCCCGGAGGATGTCCTTCACCGCCTTCGCGCGATCGGGCCAGGCGGGCATCTTCGCTTCCACGCGCAGGCGGTCCGGGCCGGCGAGCCGCGCCTGGCGCGGACGGCTGCGGACGAAGTCGATCACGCGCGCGCCGTCGAGCGGCGGGTCCTTCACGAACTGAAGCTGCACCGCCTCGTGGGTCGCATCCACCCGCGCCACGCCGAGCGGGCGCGCGGCGATGCGCACGCGGTGGCACTCGAGGAGCGCCCGCGCCGGCTCGGGCAGCTGCCCGAAGCGGTCGACGAGCTCTTCGCCCAGGAGCTCGAGCGCCTCGTCGGTCTCCGCGTCGGCGAGCCGCTTGTAGAGCGCGAGCCGCTCGTGCACGTCGCTGCAGTAGGTCGCCGGGAGGAGCGCGGCCGTGTGCAGGTTGACCTCCGTCGAGACGTCGATGACCTCGAGCGTGCTGTCGGCGGCGTCCCGCCGCAGCCGCCGCACGGCGCGCTCGAGCATGCGCGCATAGAGCGAGAAGCCGACCTCCTGGATCTCGCCCGACTGCGACTCGCCGAGCACCTCGCCGGCGCCGCGGATCTCGAGGTCGTGCATGGCGAGGTAGAACCCGGAGCCGAGCTCCTCCATCATCTGGATCGCCTCCAGCCGCTTCTTCGCCTGCGCGCCCAGCCCTTTCAGCGGATCGGCGCTGCCGGGCTCGGCCTGCGGCGTGAGGAAGTACGCATAGGCCTGGTGGTGCGAGCGCCCGACGCGGCCGCGCAGCTGGTGGAGCTGGGCGAGGCCGAACTTGTCGGCGCGATCGATGACGATCGTGTTGGCCGTCGGGATGTCGATGCCCGTCTCGATGATCGTCGAGCAGAGGAGCACGTTGGAGCGCTGCGCGGTGAAGTCGCGCATCACGCGCTCGAGGTCGCGCTCGCGCATCTGGCCGTGCGCGACCGCGATGCGCGCCTCGGGCAGGAGCCGCTCCAGGCGCTCGCGCATGCGCTCGATGCTCTCGACCTCGTTGTGCAGGAAGTAGGCCTGGCCGCCGCGCTTCAGCTCGCGCAGCACCGCCTCCCTCACGATGCCTTCGGAGAACGGCGCGACGAAGGTCTTGATGGCGAGGCGCTTCTGCGGCGCGGTGGCGATGACCGAGAAGTCGCGGATCCCTTCCAGCGACATGGCCAGCGTGCGCGGGATCGGCGTGGCGGTCAGCGTGAGGACGTCCACCTCGGCGCGCAGGCGCTTGAGCGCCTCCTTCTGGCGCACGCCGAAGCGGTGCTCCTCGTCGATGATGACGAGGCCGAGGTTGCGGAACTTCACGTCCTTGCCGAGGAGCTTGTGCGTGCCGATGACGATGTCGAGCTCGCCCGCCGCGAGCTTCTTCAGCGCCTCCGAGACCTCCCGCGCGCTCCGGAAGCGCGAAAGCTCGGCGATGCGCACGGGCCATTCGGCGAAGCGGTCCGAGAAGGTCTGGAAATGCTGCTCGGCGAGAAGCGTGGTGGGGCAGAGCACGGCGACCTGCTTGCCGTCGGCCACGGCGACGAAGGCGGCGCGCAGCGCCACCTCGGTCTTGCCGAAGCCGACATCGCCGCAGACGAGCCGGTCCATGGGCTTGCCCGAGGCCATGTCGGCGACGACGGCTTCGATGGCGGCCGCCTGGTCCGGCGTCTCCTCGAAGCCGAAGCCCTCGGCGAAGGCCTCGAGGTCGCGCTGGCGCACGGAGAAGGCGATGCCGAGGCGGGCGGCGCGCCGCGCATAGAGCGCGAGCAGCTCCGCCGCGGTGTCGCGCGCCTGCTTCTCAGCGCGCGCCTTCGCCTTGTCCCACTGGCCGCTTCCCAGCTTGTGGAGCGGCGCCTCCTCGGGCTGCGCGCCGCTGTAGCGCCCGATCACGCCGAGCTGGGCGACCGGCACGTAGAGCTTGTCGCCGCCGTCGTACTGGAGCAGGAGGAACTCGCTTGCGCCCGAGTCCAGGTCCAGCGTGACGAGCCCCTGGAAGCGGCCGATGCCGTGCTGCTCGTGCACGACCGGGTCGCCGATCTTGAGCTCCGAGAGGTCGCGCAGCATGCCCTCGACGGAGCTGCGCTTCTCCGCCGCGCGGGAGCGCCGGCGCACGACGTTCGCGTAGAGCTCGGCTTCGGTGACGACCGCCCAGCCTTCCTCCGGCAGGACGAAGCCGTGGCCGAGCGGCGAGACGCCGATGCAGAAGGGCTCCGATGCCGAGAGGAACTGGGCGAAGTCGCCCACGGGCGCCGGCTTCAGGCCGTGCTCGGCGAAGTAGGCGAGCATCGTCTCGCGCCGGCCGGCCGATTCGGCGGCGACGAGCACGCGGTGCGGCGTGGCTTCGAGGAACGCCTTCAGCGCGGCGAGCGGGTCGCGCGCGCGCCGGTCCACCGCGAGCGGGGGAAGCGCCTGCGCGCGAAGAAGCGGGGACGCTTCGCCGTCCCCGTCCGTGCCGAGATCGACGCGCGGATAGTCGCGGGCGCGGACGAAGAACTCCTCGGCCGGCAGGAAGACCTGCGCCGGCGGCAGCACCGGCCGGTCGGGATCGCCGCCAGCCATCTGGTGGCGCAGCCTTATGTCGCGCCAGAACTGGTCGATGGCGGCGGGGACGTCGTGGTGCAGGACGAGCGTGGCGGCCTGCGGCAGGTAGTCGAAGAGGGTCGCCACGCTGTCGAAGAAAAGGGGCAGGTAGTACTCCACGCCGGCCGCCGGGATGCCGCTCGAGATATCGCGGTACAGGCGCTTCTTCGAGGGATCGCCTTCGAAGAGCTCGCGCCAGCGGCTGCGGAAGCGCGCGCGGGCCGCCTCGTCCAGCGGAAACTCGCGGGCGGGAAGCATGCGGATCTCCGCCACGGCATACAGCGTGCGCTGCGTATCGACGTCGAAGGTGCGAATGCCGTCGACCACGTCGTCGTCCAGATCGACCCGGTAGGGCAGCTGGCTCCCCATGGGGAAGAGGTCGATGAGGCCGCCGCGGAAGCAGAACTCGCCCGGCGCGACCACCTGGGTGACGTGCTGGTAGCCGGCGGTGACGAACTGCTCGCGCAGCTTCTCGAGGTCGAGGCGCTCGCCCTTCTTGAGGAAGAACGTGTGCCCGGCGATGTACGCGGGCGGGCAAAGCCGCACGAGCGCCGTCGGCGCGGGGATGAAGACGACGTCGAACTCGCCGCGCTGGATGCGATAGAGCGTGGCGAGCCGATCGGAGACGAGGTCCTGGTGGGGCGAGAACTGGTCGTAGGGAAGCGTCTCCCAGTCCGGGAGCAGGCATGCGCCGAGCTGCGGCGCGAGCCAGGCAATCTCCTCGAGCAGGCGCTGGGCATCCTGCGCGGTGGCCGTGACCACGACGAGCGGCTTCTCGGCCTGGGCGAGCCGCGCGAGGGCGAGCGCGTCCGCCGAGCCCGCAAGCCCGGTGATTCTCCTGCGAGCAGGGAGTGAATCGCGATGCATCAACGCGGCAAAGCGTGCAATTATATCGCTTTGTTTCTAGAAGCCTTTCGCCATTGCCGACGTTCGCCCTGATTCCGGCCGCAGGCGCCGGCGCACGGCTCTCGGCGAGCGCGCCGAAGCAGTATCTCGCGCTCGCCGGAAAGCCGATGCTGTGGCACGCGATCCGTGCAGTTTGCGTGCCGCCGGTCGAGGCCGTGCTCGTCGTGCTCGCGCCGGGCGACGAAGCCTATGCGCGGCACGACTGGAGCGCCTTCGGCGGCCACGTGCAGCCGCTCTACTGCGGCGGCGCGAGCCGGCGCGATTCGGTCTACAACGGCCTCGTGGCGGCGAGGGACTCGCTCCAGCCCGACGACTGGGTGCTCGTGCACGACGCGGCGCGGCCGTGCCTCCCCGAGGCGGACCTGCAGCGGCTCCTCGCCGCGTGCGCCGCGGACGAGGTGGGCGGGCTCCTCGCCGTCCCGGTTGCCGACACGGTGAAGCGCGGTGTCGCCGACCCTTCCGGCACGATGCGCGTCGCGGCCACCGAGGACCGCAGCACGCTCTGGCTCGCGCAGACGCCGCAGATGTTCCGCGCCGGCCTGCTCGCGCGCGCGCTCCTTGCTGCCGGGCCGGGCGTCACCGACGAGGCGGCTGCGATCGAGGCGATCGGCCTCAGGCCGCGCCTCGTGCCCGGGAGCCGCGAGAACCTCAAGGTGACTTATCCTGAAGACCTGGCGATCGCCGAGGCGATTCTTCGGAGGCGGGACATGGAGTCACAAGCATGAGGATCGGGCAGGGCTTCGACGTGCATGCGCTCGTCGAAGGCCGCGACCTCGTCGTCGGCGGCGTGCGCATCCCCTACGAGAAGGGCCTTGCCGGCCACTCGGACGCCGACGTCCTCCTGCACGCGATCTGCGATGCGCTCCTCGGCGCCGCGGCGCTCGGGGACATCGGCCGGCATTTTCCCGACACCGATCCGCGCTACGAGGGCGTCGACAGCCGCCGGCTGCTGCGCGAAGTGGCCGCCAAGCTGCGCTCGCTCGGCTATACGCCGGTCAATGTCGACGCCACGATCGTGGCCCAGGCCCCTCGCATGGCGGCGCACATTCCACGCATGGTGGAGAACGTCGCCGAAGACATCGGCATTCCCCCTGGCGCGGTCAACATCAAGGCGACGACGACCGAGCGCCTGGGGTTCACGGGCCGCGGCGAAGGCATCGCCGCGCAGGCCATCGCGCTCATCGAGTAGGCCTCGCCACGGACGCTACAAAAGGGGAGCCATGTACACGCCACCTTACAACCGGGTGGAGGATCGCGCGGAGATCCTCGCCTTCATGCGCGCCAACGCCTTTCCGCTGCTCGTCACGGGCACCGGCGGCGAGCTCCACGCCTCGCACCTTCCGGTCCTCGTCTCGGAGCGCGACGGCGGCATCGTGCTCGAGATGCACATGGCGCGGAACAATCCGCAATGGAAGGAGTTCTTCGACGAGGAAGTGCTGGTGGTGTTCGCCGGCCCGCATGCCTACATCTCGCCGCGCTGGTACGAGGAGCAGGAGCGCGTGCCCACCTGGAACTACACCGCCGTGCACGCCTACGGCCTGCCGAAGATCATCGAGGCGCGCGAAGGCAAGCACCGCTCGCAGCGGCGGCTGGTCGAGGCGCTCGATCCGCAATGGCTGCCCAGGTTCGATGCCCTGCGCCCCCAGTACGTCGAGCAGATGCTTGACGGCATCGTGGTCTTCGAGGTCGCCGTGACCCGCATCGAGGCGCGCTGGAAGCTCTCCCAGAACCGCAGCCGCCGGGAGCGCGAGCTCATCGTCGAGGCACTCGAGAAATCCTCCGATACCGTCCACCACGCGCTCGCCGCCCTGCACCGCAAGCAGCTCGAGTCGGACGACGACGCCTCTTCCCACTGAGGGCGCTCTGAGACTGTTTTTCGCCCTCTGGCCGCCGCCGGCGCTGCAGGCGGCGCTCGGCGAGTGGGCTTCCGGCGTGCGCCGAAGCGCCGGCGGGCGGCCCGTGGCGGCGAAGAACATCCACATGACGCTCGCCTTCCTCGGCGAGGCGGAGCCGGCGGCCGCCATCGCCGCCGCCCGGCGCGTCGAGGGCGAGCGCTTCGAGCTCGCGCTCGACACGGCGCGCTACTGGAGGCACAACCAGATCGTGTGGGTCGGGCCGCGCGAGACGCCGGCGCCGCTCGCCGCGCTCGCCGAGCGGCTGCAACTCGAGCTTTTCCGCGACGGCTTCATGCTCGAGCGCCGTCCCTTCGCCGCGCATGTCACGCTGCTTCGCAGGGCCGCGCCCTCCGGCGCGCTTCCCGCCCTCCCGTCGCTCTCGTGGCCCGTCGAGGCGTTCGTGCTGGTGCGATCGGATCGCGACCACGAAGGGGCCAGGTACGTCGTGATGGAGCGTTTTCCGCTTTAGGGAATCTCTCGCGCTCAAGAACCTCTAGCCCTCAAGCAAGTCGCCCCCGCGCAGGCGGGGGCCCATTTTTCTCTTAAAAATGGGTTCCC
>CAYWSG010000104.1:0-10508 GCA_964461055.1 uncultured Enterobacteriaceae bacterium
CGTCATGGCGCCGCGTCGGCTTCCCGCCGTGTTCATGCGCGGCGGCACCAGCAAGGCCGTGATGTTCCATCGCAGGGACCTGCCGCAGGCCCGCCATGACTGGGATCGTCTTTTCCTCGCCGTGATGGGCAGCCCGGATACGGACGGGCGGCAGCTCGACGGAATGGGGGGCGGCATCTCGTCGCTTTCCAAGGTGTGCGTCGTCGGGCCGCCGACGCGGGCCGACGCGGACGTCGATTACACGTTCGCCCAGGTGCTCATCCGCGAGGCGAAGGTCGACTACAGCGGCAATTGCGGCAACATGTCCTCGGCCATCGGGCCCTTTGCCGTCGATGAAGGGTTGGTGCAGGCAGGCGACGGCCATGCCACGGTGCGCATCCATAACACGAACACAGGCAAGATCATCCGGGCCACGTTCGAAGTGCTGGACGGGCGCGCACGCGTGGACGGCGACTTCACGATCCCCGGCGTGGCGGGCAGCGGCAGCCCGATCCGCCTGGATTTCCTTGATCCCGGCGGCGCGTCGACCGGGAAGCTGCTCCCGACCAAGGGCGTCGCTGAAGTGCTCGACATCCCGGGGCTCGGCGCCATCGAGGCCTCGATGGTGGATGCCGCAAACGCGTGCGTGTTCGTCGATGCGGCGGCGGTCGGTGCGCGAGGGAATGAATTGCCGGAAGAGATTGAAAGCGATGCCGCGCTCATGGAGCGACTGGCACTCGTGCGGTCGCACGCCTCCGTACGCATGGGCATCGCCCCCGACCTGGAGGCTGCTCGCGCGAAAACGATGATCCCCTTCGTCGCGCTCGTTTCACCGCCCCAGCGGGCGAGAATGCTCTCGGGCGAGATGCTCCCGGCGGCCGACGCCGACCTCACCGTCCGCGTTCTCTCCAACGGCCAGCCGCACAGAGCCCTTCCATTGACGGTTTCGCTCTGCACCGCTGTGGCAGCGCGCATTCCGGAAACGCTCGTCGCCCGTCGCGCGGCCCGCGTCGAGGGAGAAACGCTCCGGCTCGGGATGCCTTCCGGAGTGCTAGCCGTGGGCGCCCGCGTAGAGAAGGCGGGCGAAGAATGGCGCGCGGTACACGGCTCCTTCTATCGGACCGCCCGCCGGCTGTTCGAGGGCGCCGTCTATCCTCGGCCATGCTGAGAGGTTCAGACATGCGCCTGCGCCGCAGCGTCCTCTTCTTTCCCGCCCTGGCCATCGAACGCTGGGACGAGGCAATGGCCTCGGGCGCCGACATGGTGGTGTTCGATCTCGAGGACGGCACGTTGCCGGCGCGGCGCGCCGAAGCCCGGGCGGCGCTGCTGCCCTGCTACGCGCGAGTGCGCAACGCGGCGGCGCCGCTACGCCTGCTACGCGTCAACCATCCGCACACCGAGGACGGCGTGCGCGACCTGCTCGCGGTGCTGGAATGCGCCGCTCCGCCCGACGGCCTCATCCTGCCGAAGATCGAGCACGACGAGGAAGTGCGCGCGGTGGCGAACCTGCTCGCGCCGCGCCATTCGGAGCTCGAGCTGGTCGTCCTGATCGAGAGTCCGCGCGGGGTGCGCAACGCGGCGCGGATCGCCTCGGCCACGCGCGGCCGGCCCGGCCCGCAGGTGACATGCCTCTTCCTTGGCACGGCCGACTTCAGCGCCTCGATCGGCTCGGACCTCGGCTGGGAGGCGCTTGCATATGCGCGCGCCCAAGTGGTGCTCGCCGCGCGCGAGGCCGGCATCGACGCGATGGACGGCGTTTGGTTTGATCCCGCCGACACGGCAGGCCTCGTGGAAGAGGCGCGCCGCGTGGCGGCGATGGGCTTTACCGGCAAGGCGTCCTACGACGCTTCGCAGCTGCCGCTCATTCACGCCGCATTCGCTCCGACCGACGCGGAGGCCCGATGGGCGGCCCGCGTCCTCGAGGCCGCGGCCGCCGATCCGCTCGGCACGGCACGCGTCGACGGCAAGATGGTGAACGAGTCGATCGCGCGCCGCGCGCGCGCCATCCTCGCCCGCCGTCAGGCCGTCATCGATTCCACGCCCAGGCGGTAAGGCTCGAGCGGCGTGCCGCGCACGGTGGTGCGGATGAAGCGCCGCGCCTGGTCGCGCGGATAGTCGAGGCGTCCGGAGTGCATCAGCGTGCCGCGGTTGTCCCACATCAGGGTGTCGCCGACCGACCAGACGTGCTCCCAGCGGCAGGCCATCGACTCCATCTCGTCGGCCAGCCGCTCGATGATCGCCTCGCTCTCCTCCTCCGGAATGCCGAGGATGCGCTGCGTGGTGTACGGGTTGGCGTAGATGCCGGGCTCGCCGGTCGCCGGGTGGCGCACGATGACCGGGTGCACCGCGACCGTCTCTGTCTTCGCCGCGCCCTTCAGCGCCTCCGCGGCCTTGGCGGCGAGCGCATTGCGCTTCGCCTGCCCGTAGACGAACTCGGCCGAAAGGCCGTCGAGGCGCTGCTTCAGGTCCTCCGGCAGCGCATGGTAGGCGAGCGTCGTGTTCGAGAAGCAGGTGTTGCCGCCGCGGTCCGGGATCTCGACGGAGTGCAGCAGCGTCGCCTTCGCCGGCACGCGCTCGAAGGACAGGTCCGAGTGCCAGCCGTCGCGGGTGTTGGGCGCAGCGCCGCGCGCCGCGCCCACCTCGTCGAAGCTGCCGTCGGGCTTGCGGTTGGTCATCTGCACCACCTCGGGCACCTCGGGGTGCTGGTAGGCGAGCTGCACGTGCACCTGCAGCTCGCCGAAGTGCGCCGAGAAATTCGCGAGCTGGCGTGCCGTCATGGGCTGGCGGCGAAACACCAGGACCTTGTGGCGGTCGAAAGCGGTCGAGATCGCGGCCACTTCCTCGGGCGCGAGCGGCTTCGTCACATCGATGCCGTGCACCTCGGCGCCGCACACGTCGCTCAGCGGCTCAATGCGAAGGGTCATCGGTTCTCCTCCTCAGGCTTGCCGCTCGGTGAGGAGCGGCACGATGCGCTGGACAGCGATCTCCGCCTTGGCGCGAAGCGCATCGTCGCCGTCGTTCGCGACGGGGTGGCCGACGACCGCGAAGGGGTAGCCGGGAAGCCCGTTCAGCTCGGCGACGAGGTGGGCGCTGCGCTCGAAGCGGTCCGTCATGATGGCTACTGCAGGGATGCCGAGGCGTTCAGCCTCGATGGCGTCATGCAAACTGCACGACGAGCAGCTCCCTCAGTCGCCGATGGCGGACAGGATGGCGTCGGCGCCGCGCAGCTCGGCCAGGACCTCGGGCGGCACCGGCCGCGTGGCGTCGGGCTTGCGCCGGCGGATGAACTCGCGCACGCCGTAGCGGCTCTTCAGGATCTCGGCGATGAAATCGTAGAGGCGCTCGGCGCCGATCTTGCCGTTGTCGAGCAGGCCGACCACGGCTCCCTCGAGCGCGGC
The DNA here is from genome assembly GCA_964461055.1 of uncultured Enterobacteriaceae bacterium. GTDB lineage: Bacteria > Pseudomonadota > Gammaproteobacteria > Burkholderiales > SG8-39 > SCGC-AG-212-J23. The sequence continues at coordinate 3,378 of CAYWSG010000104.1, forward strand.
GAGCGGCGGCGCCATGCGCAGCGCCTCACCTTCGGCGCTCAGGCGCGGGTCCAGGACTTTCAGGGTCATGTGTCTCTCCTCTTGAGCTTCACCAAAGAAAGAACGATGGGTCATCAGGCTTGGATTGCCCGCGTCACGGCGAGCGACTTCTTGCCGTACCAGGGCGGCACGATGGCGCCGAAGCCGCCGGCCGGGCCGCCGGCGGCGATGACGAGGAGGTCGTCGGGGCCGCGCAGCGCCCGGTAGAGGCGGTCCTCGTCCTGCCTTCCCGCCACCGACGACTTGCCCACGCTGCGCCACTCCTTGCGCGTGATGGCGGCGGTCTCGAACACGTACTCGCGCACGTTCTGCTTGCTCCAGCCGGCCGCGTTGAAGACCTGCCGGTGCTGCTTGGGCACCACGATGGCGTAGTTGCCCGCCCAGATGGAGTAGGTGAGCATGTTCGCCCGGATCGCCGCGACGTAGGTGTCGAGGAGCTCCTTCGGGTCGTGCGTCCATTCGTTCATGATCTGGTGCGGCGACTCCACCGCCATCACGGTCACGGCCGAAGTTCCGGCCGGCACGCCGCGCTCCACCGAGAGCGGGAGCCAGGCGCTGTCTTCCTCGTCCTCCGCGATGCAGAAGGTGAACTTGCCCGGATGGCCGAGCGTGGAGCGATCGAGCTGGCCGGGAATGCCGCCGAGGACGTTGATGAGGAAAAGCCGGATGCTGCGGCCAATCGAAGCGTTGGCGCGGCTCGCGTTCGCGAGCACGTTGTGCGTGGCGTTGAGGCCGAGCTTCGCGCGGATCGGCCCGTTGACGACGATGAAAGGCGCGCTGCCGCCGGTGCTCGCCGTGCAGCCGTGCAGCCCGAACTGCGGCTCGCACATGGCCTGGATGGTCGCGACCACGACCGGCATGTAGTCGGGCCGGCAGCCGGCCATCAGCGCGGCGATGGCCACCTTCTCGGCCGTGATGCGCCGGCGCCGCACCGGCTCGACGCCGATCACGTCCTCCGGCGCGAGGCGCGCCGCCTCGAGGAAGGCGCGCACGCCCGCCTCGGTGGGCGGGACGATCGGCAGCCCGTCGGTCCAGCCCTGCTCCTGGAAAAGCTCGTTCGCCGCAAAGGCGTCTTCGACCTCGTAGATCGCGCTCTGCAATGTCATCCGTTCTTCCCGTCGTTCAAATCACGCCCGCGGCCTTCAGCTTGGCCCGCGCAGCCTCATCGTAGCCGAGCCGCTCGAGGATTTCGTCGTTGTGCTGGCCGACCGGCCCCACGGGGCCGGTCGGATCGCCCGGCTCCTCGCGGAACCTGATGGGCGTGCCCAGACCCTCGACGCCATCCTCGCCGGTGACAACCATGCCGCGCGAGCGCAGGAGATCGGCGTGCCAGGCCTCGTGGAGGTCGAGCACCGGCGCGTAGCAGACGCCCTTGTCGGCGAGCCAGCGATCCCATTCGTCGCGCGTCTTCGTCGCGAAAGTCTCGGCGAGGAACGCCTTGACCGGATCCTGCGCCGGCCCCCACGGCTCGCGGCAAAGCGCGATGAGGTCGGGCCGGCCGAGCGCGTTCAGCAAATTCTCGACGAAGTTCATCTCGGCGCCGGAGAGGACGAGGTAGCGATCGTCCTTCGTCCGGTACACGTTGTAGAACGCGGCGCCGCCGTAGAGGCGCTCGCGCGGCAGGTCGGGAGCGCGCCCTTCCGCGAGCACGCTGCTCAGGATGTGCGGCGTCCAGGACATGAGCGCGTCCACCATCGCGCAATCGAGGTAGTCGCCCTCGCCGGTCTTTTCCCGGCGCAGGAGCGCCATGAGGATGCCGATGAGCGCCGCCGAGCCGAGCGCGATGTCGGCCATGGGAAGCGCCGGGAGCGCAGGCGGCCGGCCATCGGACTGCCCGAGGCTCAGCACGCCCGTGATCGCCTGCGCGCCGAGGTCGTGCGAGGGCCGCTGCGCGAGCGGGCCGCTCTGGCCGAAGGCGGAGAGCGAGCAGTAGACGATGCGAGGCGCGCGTGCGCGCACTTCGTCGTAGCCGAGGCCGAGGCGCGCCATGACGCCCGGCCGGAACGAGTCGATGACGACGTCGGACTGCTCGGCGAGCCGAAGGAAGATCTCGCGGCCTTCGGGCGCCTTGAGGTTGAGTGCGAGGTAACGCTTGCCGCGCTGCGTGTTGCGGAAGTAGGCGGAGTAGCCGGCCGTTTCGCCCCGGCCCTTGAGCGGCGGCCCGAGCCGGCGGGTGGGCTCGCCTTCCAGGCTCTCGATCCTGATCACCTCGGCGCCATGGTCGGCCATGGTCAGGCCGATCCAGGGACCCGGCAGGAACCGGGACAAATCGAGCACGCGAATGCCGGAAAGCTTCACGAAACCTCCACGGGTGCAGGTGAAAGCGGAACGCCGGCCGCGGCGAGCTCCGCTTCGGCGAAGCCGAGCTCGCCGGCGAGGATGGCGCGGTTGTCGGCGCCGAGAGCGCCGCCGGCGCTCGAGATGGCCCCGGGCGTGCGCGAAAGGCGCCCGACGACGTTCTGCATGCGCACTTCGCAGCCAAGCGCCTTGTCGGGCACGCCGACCACGCTCTGGCGCGCGAGCATGTGCGGGTCGGCCACGAGATCGGCGACGCTGTAGACCGGTGCGGCCGCCGCCTCGTGCGCTTCCAGGCGTGCGAGCGCCTCGGCCTGGTCGAGCCGGCCGAACGCCTGGTCGAGCACCTGCTCCAGCGCATCGACGTTCTCGCGCCGCTTCTCGTTGCTGGCGAAGCGTGGATCGTCGATGAGCGCGGGCACGTCGAGCGCGCGGCAGAGCCGCTCGAAGATCGACTGCGAGCCGGCGGACACCGCGATCCATTTTCCGTCGCGGGTGCGAAAGGCGTTGCGCGGCGCGACGATGGGAAGGCGGCTGCCGTCTCGCTCCTGCACGATGCCGAGCTGGTCGAAGTCGATGACGTGCGGCCCGAGCATCGAGAAGAGCGGCTCGTAGATGGCGAGGTCCACGACCTGCCCGCGGCCCGAGCGCTCGCGCTCGCGCAGCGCCGCCAGCGCAAGGAACGCGCCGGCGAAGCCGGTGGCCGTGTCGGCGAGGGCGAAGCTCGGCAGGAGCGGCGGCCGGTCGGGATAGCCGTTCGCGTACGCGAACCCGGTCATCGCCTCGGCAAGGGTGCCGAACCCGGGCCGGTCGCGGTACGGACCCGACTGGCCGAAGCCCGAGACGCGCACGAGGACGAGGCGCGGGTTGAGTGCTGCGAGCACTTCGTAGCCAAGGCCCCAGGCCTCGAGCGTGCCGGGACGGAAGTTCTCGATGAGGACGTCGGCGCTCCGCGCGAGGCGCCGCACCGTCTCGACGCCGAGCGGCGTGCGCAGGTCCGCGGTCACGAGACGCTTATTGCGGTTCAGCACCTTGTGGTAGAGGCCGGTGTCGCCGCGGCGGTTTCCCCAGGCGCGCAGCCCGTCGCCGCCCTTGGGATGCTCGACCTTCACGACCTCGGCGCCATAGTCGGCGAGCAGCATGCCGATGGCCGGGCCGGCGATCAGGGTGGCAAGCTCCACGACGCGCATGCCGGCGAGCGGCCGCTCGCCCCGGCCGGCGGGCGCGTGTTCCGGATCCGGAACGCTGTTCACCATGCGGCACATCGTACTATAGTCCCCGGCGTGAGCCCGCGCCGCACCCTCGCCCGCCCCGACACTCATCGCGCCACCGCGCGCGTGCTCGACGTGCTCGAGCACCTCGGCGCAACCGGCGAGACCGCCACGCTTGCGAGCCTGAGCGCGCGCCTCGGCGCGCCCAAGACGAGCCTGCTGCCGCTCCTTCGCACGCTCGTCGCCCGGCGCTGGATCGAGCAGCCGCAGCCGGCCTGCTACCGGATCGCAGCCGAGTTCCCGGGCAAGTGGTCCCCCGCGCGGCTCGAGCTCCCGCAGATGGCGCGGCCGCGCCTCGCGCGCCTCACCGCGGCCACGCGCGAGTCCACCTTCCTCGGCGTCCTGCCGCCCGGCGACGACGCCGTCGTCTACATCGAGAAAGTCGAGAGCCCCGAGCGCCTGCGCTACAGCGCCGAGCTCGGCGAGCGGCGCCCGCTCCATTGCACCGCGATCGGCATGGCGGTGCTCGCGTTCCTGCCGGAGCCGAGCCGCAAGGCGGTGCTGCGCCGCCTCAAGCTCCCCCCTCACACGGCCGGCACCACGACGGAGCGCGCGGCGCTCGAGCGGCGCCTCGCCAAGGTGGTGAAGAGCGGCGTCGCCATCACCTTCGAGGAATTCGTCGAGGGCGCGGGCGCCATTGCGGCGCCCGTGCTCAACCGGGCAGGTGAGCCGGTCGCGGCCTGCGCCATCGCCGGACCCATCGCCCGGATGCGCCGCCATCGCGACGCTTATACGGCAGCAGTCAAGGCGACGGCCGCCGAGCTCTCGGCGGCGCTCGGCTGGCAGCCGGAGGCGCCGCGAGGCGGCGAGAAAGCGGCGCGCAAGGCGGCATGAGCGCGAGCGACTACGACCTCATCGTGGTCGGCGAAGGAATCGCCGGCCTCGCCTGCGCGGCTCGCGCGGCGGCCGCGGGCCTGCGGGTGGCGACCTTCGAGGCGGAATTCTTCGGCGGGCTCGTGACGAACGTGAACGACCTCGAGGACTTCCCGGAGGCCGAGGGCCGCTCCGGCATGGAGCTCGCCGCCGGCTACAAGAAGGCGAACGCCAAGGCGGGCGTCGCCTCCTTCCAGGCGCAGGTCACCGGCGTCGATGCGGCAGGGGACGGCATCGCCGTCCTCGCCGACGAGGCCACGTACCGCGCGCGGGCGCTCGTCGTCGCCTCGGGCGCCCGCCTGAAGCGGCTCGGCGTGCCGGGCGAGGCGGAGCTCCAGGGCCGCGGCGTCTCGCAGTGCGCCGACTGCGACGGGCCCCTCTTCGGCGGCAAGGACGTGGTCGTGGCGGGCGGAGGCGACTCGGCGGCGCAGGAAGCGCTCGTCCTCGCCGGCCTGTGCCGCACGGTCACGATCGTGCATCGGGAGGCGGCGCTGCGCGCCCGCCCCCACTTCGCCGTGCGGCTCGCCGCCGCGTCCAATGTCACTCTCCTCGGCAATGCGGCCGTCGAGGCGATCCGGGGCCGGGACGGCGTCGAGGCCGTCGTGGTGCGGGATCTTGCCGACGGGGGCTTGCGCGAGCTCGCCTGCGCGGGCGTCTTCCCCTATGTCGGGCTCGAGCCCAACGCGGATTTCATCCCGCCCACGGTCCCGCGGGACGCGGCGGGATTCCTCCTGGTGGACGCCTCGCTCGAGACGAAGCTGACAAGCGTCTGGGCGATCGGGCAGGCGCGCGCCGGGTTCGGCGGCCTGCTTCGCGACGCAACCGAGGATGCCGCGCGAGTCGTCCAGCAGATCCGCGAGCGGCTCGGCTGAGCCGGCTTGCTTTATTTTTTTTCCGTGCTATGGTGAATCGCATGAGTCGCGCATTCACATTCACCGGTCCACGCCTGCAGACGGGCGTCGCGACGGTGCGCGCGCTCCGCAGGCCGGGCACGCTGGCCTGTCCTGGGCTCGCCCGGTAACGGCCCCCCTCCCCCCGCTGCCACAGGCGGCGAGTCAAGGACCGGGCGCCGGACACCGGGCTTCCCTCACCACGTCACCCCAGTAGTCACCGCCGCGGCAACCGCGCGGGCGCGGATCGCGCATGGCGCACCGCTTTGACCACGCTCAACGACGACAGGACGAACCATGGAAAACCTGCCTGAAGAACGAATCGTTTCCCGATCCGACGCCGAGTCGCTCGCGTCGGTCCTCGGCCGCATGCGCACGACCGGCGACGCCGCCGACGCCGACGCCTTGTTCGATCTTCTGGAGGAAGCGAGCCTCGTGCCGCACGATCGCCTTCCGGCCGACCGCATCGCGATGCATTCCCGCGTCACCTATGAGGAGCTCGCCACCGGGACCCGGCGCACCGTCGTGCTCGTGCATCCCTCGGAGGCCGATCCCGCCCAGGGGCGCCTTTCGGTCCTCTCGCCCGTGGGGCGCGCGCTGCTCGGCCGCCGCCCGGGCACGGTGGTCGCCACCTCCGGCCCCGGCGGAAGAAGCCTGTCCTTCCGCATCCTCGAGGCGGAAAGGACGCTCGAAAGCCCGCAGGCGCAGTAGGAGGGCCTGGTGATGCTCCCCGACTTTCCGATCGAGCAGCTCCTGCGCCGGCGCGATACGCGCTTTCAGCTCGGCTTCGCCAACCAGGCGAAGCACGAAGTGCCGCCCGGAGAAGGGTTCGAGCTGCGGCCCACGCGAATGGGGCTGCAGGTGCTCGGCCGCAACGAGGAAAGCCTCGCGCCGCCCGTGCGGGTGCTGCGCGAGACCTACGGCGAGGCCCTGGAGGTCGGCCCGCCGCGCGTTCGCATCATCGAGGGCGTGCGTGCGCAGGAGCCGGTCATGGACGTGAAGATCAGCCTGGATCCCCGGCACGTCGCGCTGGTGAAGCGCGCGCTGGAGAAGCGCGACGCCCTGCTGATGGAGGAAAGCGCGGGCTCCCCCGACGTCGTGCTCCGCTACGAGGCGCCGCTCGTCGCGCTTCTCGGCCTGGCCGACGAGCTCGCCACGCTCACCGACGGAACTTCCCGCCACACGAGCGTGCTCAGCTATTACCGCCTGGTAACGGGCGGCCCTGGAGGATCAGCCGCATGAGCGAAATCGTCATTACCCGCGAAGACGGGCGCATTCTTCACCGGCACATCGCCCACGGGCTGCTGCGCGCGAAGCTCGCGCGCGCGACCTTCGTGCCGGGCAAGTACGTGCCGCCGCACGTCGTGACGCTGGGCTCCCGCGTCGCCTACCACGACGAGACGGCCAACGTGCGCGGCACGGTGACCCTCGTGCTGCCCGGCGAGGCCGACGCGCTCGCCGGCCGGATCTGCGTCACCACGCCGTTCGGCAGCGCCCTCCTCGGCATGGCCGCCGGCGAGACGACGACCTACCTGCACGCCGATGGCACGCGCCACCGCCTGCTCGTGGAATACGTCCTTACGCAACCCGAACGCACGCTCGGCCTCGCCCTCGGCGCCTGAACATTGCATTGCGCCAGGAATCTCTGAAGTACTCGTCAGAGATTTTCTGAAAAGTAGGCGCCCGGCATCGTCGTTCCCGTGAAGGCGGGAACCCCATTTCATTAAGGGCAGACTGGCCCCCCGCCTTCGCGGGGGCGACGG
>CAYWSG010000105.1:0-10398 GCA_964461055.1 uncultured Enterobacteriaceae bacterium
CCCGGATTTTCAGGAAAAACGCAGGCCGGCGCGCAGGCGCTCGAGGTCGGGGATGCGAACGGCGCGGCCGTTCACCTCGATGAGGCCGCAGCTGGCGAGGTCGTGCAGGATGCGCGAGAAGTGCTCCGGGGTCATGTTGAGCCGCGAGGCGATGACGCTCTTGCCGGGCGTGAGGTGCACTTCCACCGGCCGGCCGTTGCCGGCCACGTCGGCCACGTCGGCGAGCAGATAGCCGATCACGCGCTCCTGGCCCGAGCGCAGGGTGTAGGACTCGACGTCGCGCACGAGGCCGTGGAGCCGCCGCGAGAGGCCCGAGAGCATGCGCCGGGCGAAGCCCGGGTCGCGGGAGATCTCGTCGAGCACGGCGTGCTTCGCCACGTGCAGGAGCATCGAGTCGGAGAGCGCCTGGACGAAGACGATGTAGGGCTGCTCGAGGAACATGAGCGCCTCGCCGAAGCTCTGCCCGGGGCGCACGATCTCCACCACCTTCTCCACGCCCTGCGGCGAGGTGAAGCCGAGCTTGACCTGGCCGTAGACGACCACGTGGAAGCCGGTGCAGGGATCGCCGCGCTGGATGATCGACTGGCCCTTGGCGGCGTGGATCGGCACCGTCGCGGCGGCGATGCGGTCGAGCTCCTGCGAGCTCATCTCGCTGAACATGGGCAGGTTGGCGAGAAAGGCCTGGGTCTTGATCTGCAGGCGGGGCTTGGCGGCCATGGGCGACCTCAGTGGCTCGTTCCCTCGGAACGGACGATCTTGTTGTGCACGTTGTACTTTCCGACGGGCTTCTTCATCGGGATGCGCTTCACTTCCTCCAGCGTGGCGGCGTCGTAGACGACGAGCGCGCCGTCCTGCTCCCACAGGCTCGCGAGCACGTAGCGCCCGTAGCGGTCGAACTCGACGTGCGCGAGCGTCTTGCCGGGGGCGGCCTTCAGCTCGCGCACGATGGCGAGCGTCTGCTTGTCGAGCACCTGCAGCGTGTCCCGGCCCCCGGGGCTCATCATGGAGTCCACCCAGGCGTAGCGGCTCGCCTCGTGGCTGCGGAGAAAGAAGCCGGGCCCGCGCGTGGGCACCTCGGCGACGGTCTTCCACGTGGCCATGTCGATGATGCTGACGAGCCCTTCGCGCAGGTTCGGCGTCGCCATGACGCGGCGGCCCTCGCGCTCCCAGCTGATGCCGGAGCCCAGGTGCGGCAGCCCCGGCAGGTCGACCTTCGCCACCGGCCGGCGCACGTCGAGGTTCACGACCTGCCCCTGCGTGCCGCCGCGGCTTGCGCCCACCACCTCGGCATAGCCGGGCGTGAAGAAGAAGTCGTCGAGCACGTCGTCGAGAAGCGTGCGGCGCGGATGGAGGTAGCCCGGCACGAACGCGCCTTCCCGCAGCCGGAAGTCGTGCACGAGCCCGGTCGGAATGGGCTCGGCATTCGGGTCGTAGGAGATTTCCCAGATCTCGGGCACGTCCTTCAGCGCCGCGACGAAGCTCTTCCTCGGCCCCGCGTCGTAGACCGCCGAGACGCGGGACGTCCTGTTGCCGTCCCTGCTCTTCACTTCGAAGGTCTTGACGAGGTTCAGGTCGGCGTCGAACATCACCAGGGTGTGCGGCAGGTAGTTCGCGGCCATGACATAGCGGCCGTCGGAGGACACGGCGGCGTTGCGCGTGTTGAGTCCCGCGCGCACTTCGGCCACGGTCTTCAGGTTCCAAAGGTCGAACTTCGAGATCCAGCCGTCGCGCGAGGCGAAGAACACATGGCGGCCCTCGGGCGTGAACTTCGGACCGCCGTGCAGGGCGAAGCGCGAAGGGAAGCGGTGGATCGGCTCGAGCCGGTCGCCGTCGAGGATCGTGACGTGGTGGTCGCCCGCCTCGACCACGACGAAGAGGTTGAGCGGATCGGCGGCGAACGCCGGCCGGTCGGGCAGCGTCCCGGGCGCATGGTGCACCACGCGCGAGGCGCGGATGTCGGCCTCGGTCCACCGCGGCGCCGGGACGACCGGGGCGTAGACATGCGCCACGAGTGCCTCGATCTCCGAGGGCGTGAGGACGTCCCGGAACGCCGGCATCTGCACGCCGGGCCGGCTGTCGGCAATGACCCTGGCCGCCTCGGCCTTCTTCAGGCGCGAGAGGCTCTCGGGCAGCAGCGCCGGCCCCATGCCGCCCGTGCGGCTCGCCCCGTGGCAGGCGGCGCAATGGGTTTCATAGGTCTTCGATGGATCATCTTTTCCTTGAACGACCGTCGGGAGAGCCGAGAGGGTCGAAAGAAGGAGAAGCGGAAAAGAGGGAAGCAGAAAGGCTCTCATGCGGCGAGCTCGTCCTCGTCGAGGTAGCAGGCCGGGTCCTCGGCCCAGGGGTCGCCGGTGGTGCGCATGGCTCGAACGCGCGTGTTGCCGCCGCAGACGTCGAAGTAGGCGCAGGCCGAGCACCGGCCCTTGATGCGGCGCGGGTGCTGCTTGAGCCCCGCCATGACCGGATGGCGGGTGTCCTGCCAGATGGCGCTGAAGGGGCGCGAGCGCACGTTGCCGAGCGTGCAGTCCCACCACATCGTGTCCGGGTGGACGTTGCCGAGGTTGTCGATGTTGGCGACGTTCACCCCGGAGGCGTTGCCGCCCCACTGGGCGAGCTTCGCCCGCAGATGCGCCTCGTCGAACTTGCCGATGTGCCGGCGGGCCCACTGGATCAGGTAGACGCCGTCGGCATCGTTGTTGCCGGTGACGAACTCGCGGCGCAGCCCCCGGCGGGCGAAGTACCAGGCGCGGGCGAAAAGAAGGTCGATCGACCGGCGCGTGGCCGCGAACTGCGCGTCGCGCCTGCGGTTCACGTTGCCGCGCCCGGCGTAGTTGAGGTGGGAAAGGTAGAACTTGTCGATGCCCTCGGCCTCGACGAGGTCGAGCAGGCCCGGAAGGTCGTGCGCGTTCTCCTGCGTGAGCGTGAATCGCACGCCGACCCGGACGCCTCGCGCGCGCAGGAGCCGCAGGGCGTTGAGCGACTTCCGGAAGGCGCCCTTGTGCCGCCGGAAGCGATCGTGCGTCGCCTCCAGGCCGTCGAGGCTGATGCCTACGTAATGCAAGCCGAGCGCCGCGATGCGCTCGGCGAGCGGCTCGTCGATCAGCGTCCCGTTGGTCGAAAGCGCGGTGTAGAAGCCGAGCGCCTTGGAGCGCGCGGCGATCTCGAAGATGTCCTTGCGCAGGAGCGGCTCCCCGCCGGAGAGGATGAGGCCCGGCACGCCGAAGGCCTTGAGGTCTTCCATGACCGTCATGACTTCCGCGGTGGAGAGCTCGCCGGGGAAGTCGATGTCGGCGGAGGTCGAGTAGCAGTGCATGCACGTGAGGTTGCAGCGCCGCACGAGGTTCCAGATCACCACGGGCCCAACGGGGGGTGGCGCTACCGCTGGCGTGGGCTGGATGATCTCTTCCATGAAGCGGGAGACGCGGAACATGTCAGGCGATCCTCAGGCCGGTCTTCTTCAGGATGCGGGTGCTGTAGAGCACCTCGCTCGCTTGCGCGGAAGAACCAAGCAGGGTGGAAATGATGCTGATCCGGTCCGCGGTCTCTTGCCGATCGCGGCCGTGCACCATCGCCAACAGGTTGTACCGCCAGTGCGGAAGCCGCCGCGGGCGCCGGTAGCAGTGGCTCACGAACTCGAGCGCGCCCACCTGGCGGCCGAGGGCGTCGACCGCGTCGTCCGCCACGTCCCAAACCGTCATCGCGTTGGCGCGGTAGCCGAGCGCGTAGTGATTCGGCACTGCCGCGATGCGCCTTATCCGGCCATCGGCCTGCATCGCCTTCATGCAGGCGATGACGGCTTCTTCCGTGGCACCGACCGCTTCGGCGACGGCTTTGAACGGCCGCGGCACCAGCGGCAGCCCGGCCTGGGTGGCGCGCACGATCGCTTGCTCGAGGGAATTCATGCGGGCGGGCGCGAGGCGGCTCATGCGGCGAGCTGCAGCCCGATGTAGTACTCGTCGAGCCGCGGCAGGTTGATGACCGGATACCCCGTCTCGGCCTCGAGGCGCAGCACCAGATCGTCGATCGCCTCGGGCTCGGCGACGGCGAGCACGAACCACAGGTTGAAGGCGTGGTCGCGCTCGTAGTTGTGCGCGACCTCCGGGTGCGCATTCACGAGGGCTGCGACGCGCTCGAAATCCTCCGCCGGCACGCTCATCGCGCAGAGCGTGAACGCGCCGCCCAGCCGCTCGGCGTCGAAGAGGGGGCCGAAGCGGGAGAGGACGTTCCTTTCCAGGAGCTTTCCAAGCCGCTCGAGGAGCGTGGATTCCGGGATGGAGAGCGACTGCGCCACCTCGGCATACGGACGCTCGGTGAGCGCAAGCCCGCGCTGCAGTCGGTTCACGATGGCGCGGTCGAGCTCGTCGAGCACCGGCATGGCGTTGTCGTGCGGCTCACGCATAGCTCGCCGCCTTCTGGCTGAAGCAACGCCGGCTGAACAGGATGGCGCGCGGGAAGCTGCCGAGCCCGCAGGACGCTGTGATGCGGTCGATGTCGGGGAGCACGGCCTCGCGGGAGCGCCCGTGCAGCATGCAGTAAACGTTATAAGGCCATGACCTCGCTCGTGCGCGGCGATAACAGAGCGTCACTGCGCGTTCTTCGGCGAGGCGCCGGCCGGCGGCGCCCGCCTGCACGTCGGGAATGTCCCAGACCACCATGGCGTTCGCGTCGTAGCCCAGGCGCCGGTGGCGCACCACGGCGCCGATGCGGCGGATCCGCCCGTCCGCGAGCATCCGGCGAAGGACGAAGAGGATCTCGTCCTCGGAGACCTCGGCCTCGGCGGCGAGCGCTGCGTAGGGCTCGGCGGCCAGGGCGAAGCCTTTCGACAGGCGCTCGACCAGCCGTTTCTCGGTGACCGTGAGGGGAGCGCGAGGCGCCGAGGCCGGCGAAGACGCCTTGGGCGCCGCACGGGGCGCCTCGCCCGTCTGCAGGTCGAAGCCGAGATCGATGTGGAATTCCTCGAGGAGCGGCAGCTGCACGACGGGCAGGCCGGCCGCTTGCTCGAGGCGTGAGATCCGCCGCTGGACGGTGGCGGCGTCCGGTCCTGTCACCACGAACCAGAGGTTGAGCGCGTTCTCGCGCTCGTAGTTGTGGTTCACGCCCGGCTGCGCGCTGACCTGCGCCGCGACCTCGTCCAGCCGCTCCGGCGCCACGGCCATCGCCGCGAGCATGCTCGCGCCCACCGTGTTCGGCCGGAACACCGGCCCGACGCGATCAATGACGCCGACGCTTTTCAGCCTTGCAAATTTATCAAGGACCGCAAGCTCGGAGAGACTGGTCATGCGGCCAATTTCCTTGAACGGCCGGTGGCGGAGCGGGAAGCCGCGCTGCCAGGCGTTGACGAACGCGAGGTCGGCGGCGTCGACCATGGTCAGAACCCGGTTCTCGAGCCGCGTGCGGCGAGGAAGATGCCGCTCGGCCTCGCGGCGGGGAGGCGCGCCGTCTCGGCGAAGCTCGCCGTGTCGTAGACGACCACGGCGTCGTCGTCGCGCGAGGAGATCCATGCCTGCTCGCCGCGCGGCGTGAACTCGAGGTGCAGCACGGCGCGGCCGGGGCGCAGGTCCTTCACGACCGCCATCGCCGGCACGTCGATCACCTGCACGACGTCGTTCCGCGGGAAGGCGAAGTTGACCCAGACGCGGCGCCCGCCCGGCTCGGCCACGGCGAACACGGGCTGGCCGTGCACCGGGATGCGCGCCGCCTCGGTCCAGGTCATGCGGTCGACGACGAGGAGCTCGTGGCGGCCGATGGCGGGGAGGAAGACGTAGCGGCCGGCGACCGCCCAGCCGCGAAGGTGCGGCATCTTGTACACCGGCAGGGGCTCCTCGCCGCGGCCGTAGCCGTCGAGGATCCGCCGCACGCCCGCCTTGGGGTTCCACAGGTCGACGAGCGCGAGGCCGTCCTCGCCGTAGAGCCCGGCGATGTAGTGCCGGCCGTCGGGGGTGATGAAGCCGTCGTACGGCTGCCTGCCTGCGCCCGTGATCCTGAGCACTTCGGGCTTTCGCGGATCGGCCGCGTCGAGCACCCAGATCTCGCCCTTCTCGAACAGGCTGAAGACGAAGCGGTTGCCGGGCGCATCGGCGATGCCGACCACCTTGGCGCCGGTCGGCACTTCCGCGAGCGGCTCGAGCGTCGCGGCGTCGAAGAGGCGCACGCCTCCGGGCGAGTAGTTCGCCACCGCCACGATGCGTCCGTCCTGCGAGATCGCGCCGCCGATGGCGTTGCCCGACTGCACCACGCGCCGCTCCACGCGCGCGCGGAGGAGGTCGACCTTGCTCAGCCCGCCGTCGCGGCCGAAGACGAACGCGTGGCGGCCGTCGCGCGAGAACACCGCCGAGGCGTGGGAGAGATCGCCCAGGCCCTCGACGCGCGCAAGCGCCGTGCGCCCGCTCGTCTCGATCAGCAGGACGCTGCCCGCCGCGCGCTCCACCACGAGCCCGAGGTCGCCGGTCCCGCGAAGGGGAACGGAGGACGTGGAGCAGGAAGAAGCTCCGGCGACGAGAAGCGTGCAGAGGGACAAGAGAGCGACCCGGCTCATTCCGGAAACCCCTTTTTGAGCTGCTCGACGACCCAGCGCGCTTCGATGCCGGTGAGGTGCTCGCGCCAAGGCGGCATGGGCGTGCCGCGGCGGCCGTTGCGGATGACGTAGGCGAGCACCTCCGGGTCCTTGTCGGCGAGCGCCTCGGGCAGGAGCGAAGGACCGAGTCCGCCCTTCAGGGTGAGGCCATGGCAGGAGCCGCAGTCCTGGCGCACCATCTGCACGATCTCGGCGCGCCGCTCGGCATCGAGCGGTCGCTCGAGCGGCTGTGAAGCGGCGACCCCCATCCATCCTACCGTCGCCGCCACGAGGACATGCCGCAAGAGATGCGTCGCGATCATGAGCGCAGAGTGCCGGAAGGTCCGGTGGCCGATTTAACGTAGATCAAAGCCGGGGTTCAGCCCGCCACTACAGTGCCTGCATGACTCTCGTCCCGCCGCAGGACCGGGCCTACTTCGCCGCCTTCCTGGACCTGCGCGGCAAGGCCGGGGTGGTCGTCGGAGGCGGCGCCGTGGCGGCGCTCAAGATCCAGACGCTGCTCCGCTCGGGCGTGCGCGTGACCGTGATCGCGCCACGCTGCGAGGCGCTCGTCGCCGAGCTTGCGGTGCTGGGCGCCATCCGCCTGGAGAGGCGGCGCTTCCAGCCCGGGGACCTGGTCGGCGCCGACATCGCCATCGCCGCCACCGACGACCGGCTCGTGAACGAGGCGGTGTCGGCCGCCGCGCGGGCGCTTCGCATTCCCGTGAACGTCGCCGACGATGCGGCGCTCTCGAGCTTCATCATGCCCTCGGTCGTGGACCGCCCGCCGCTGCAGATCGCCATCTCGAGCGCCGGCGTCTCGCCCGTCCTTGCGCGCAAGGTCCGCACGCTCATCGTGGCGGCCGTGCCCCATGCGTTCGGCCGCCTGGCCGCGCTTGCCGGGCGCTTCCGCGCGCTCTCGAAGCGCCGCATCCCTGATCCAGAAGCGCGCCGCCGCTTCTGGGAAGCAGTGATGGACGGTCCTGTCGCGGAGGCAGCCCTTGCGGGAAACGACGACCTCGCAGCGCGGCTTCTGCACGAAAGCCTGGGAAGGAAGGACGAATTAGACAAGGTCAAAATCCCCTCTGGCTTCGTCAGCCTCGTGGGCGCAGGGCCCGGCGATCCGGAGCTCCTGACGTTGCGGGCGCTGCGCGTGATGCAGCGCGCGAGCGTGGTGCTCTACGACCACCTCGTCTCGCCTGCGCTCGTGGACCTCGTGCGCCGCGACGCCGAGCGCATCTACGTGGGCAAGGAGTGCGACAACCACGCCCTTCCGCAGGCGGAGATCAACCGCCTGATGGTGCGCCTTGCGCGAGAAGGGAAGCGCGTCGTGCGGCTGAAGGGTGGCGATCCCTTCATCTTCGGCCGCGGCGGGGAGGAGATCGAGACGCTCGCCGCGCACGGCATTCCCTTCGAGGTCGTGCCGGGAATCACCGCGGCGGCCGGCGCTGCCGCGTACGCCGGCATTCCGCTCACGCATCGGGACTGCGCCGATGCCTGCGTGTTCGTGACCGGGCACCTGAAGGACGGCGCGGCCGTGCTGGACTGGACAAGCCTCGCGCGGCCGCGCCAGACGGTAGTGGTCTATATGGGCGTGGGCGGCCTTGCCGCGATCTGCGAGGGTCTCGCCGCGCACGGACTTTCGCCCGAGACGCCGGCGGCGCTCGTGGAGCGGGCGACGCTGCCCGGGCAGCGCGTAGTGGAGGGAACGCTCGCCACGCTGGCCGCAGCCGCACAGGCGGCCAAGGTGCGCCCGCCGGCGCTTCTCATCGTGGGCGAGGTCGTGCGCCTGCGCTCGCGCCTTTCCTGCGACGGCTACGGCCGCGCCGCAGCGGAGACCGCCGCCGCTACCTGAACGCCTTCGGCGACGGTATGGAAGCGGCACGCGACGCCGCTTGCCAGGATGAGCTCCATGCTTTCACGGGCGCGCCGGCCGCTGCCGCGCACCTGCGTCACTTCCTCATGCCGGTCGAAGGGAGCCTTCAGGTCCATCGCTACCCAGTCGACGAGCGGCAGCACCCGCGCGAGGTGCGCGGGCACGATGCCGGCCGTGTGCAGGCCGATGAGGTA
The DNA here is from genome assembly GCA_964461055.1 of uncultured Enterobacteriaceae bacterium. GTDB lineage: Bacteria > Pseudomonadota > Gammaproteobacteria > Burkholderiales > SG8-39 > SCGC-AG-212-J23. The sequence goes on from CAYWSG010000105.1 coordinate 8,624, forward strand.
GCCCAGCGCCTTTACCTGCCGCATCGCCGGGCCGAGCGAGGACTGCAGCGTCGGCTCCCCGCCGCTGAACACGACGGCTTCCAGCAGGCCCCTGCGCTTTTCCAGGAAGCTCACGACCTCGGTCCACGAAAGCGCGCCCGGCGCGCCTTCGCCGGGCTTCGGCTTTCGCGGAAGGAGATGCGGGTTGTGGCAATAGGTGCAGCGCCAGGCGCAGCCCTGGCAATAGACCACCGCGGAGAGCCGGTCCGGGTAGTCGATCGCCGAGAGCCGCGTCAGGCCGCCGACCTTCAGCATGCGCTTGCGCGGCTCCTCGCCTCCTCGAAGAAGCGCCGCTCCTCGAACTCGCCGCGCTTGCCCCTGTTGAAGGACGAGACCGGGCGGTGGTAGCCCATGACGCGCGTCCAGATCTCGCAGGGCTCCTCTTTCCCGTGCTCCTCCCGGCACTTCGGGCAGGTGGCGTGCTCGCCGGAGAGGTAGCCGTGGCTCGGGCAGATGGAGAACGTGGGCGTGACGGTGATGTAGGGGAGGCGGAAGCGCTCGAGCGCGCGGCGCACGAGCGTCTTGCAGGCTTCCGCGCTCGAGAGCCGCTCGGTCATATAAAGGTGCAGCACTGTTCCGCCGGTGTACTTCGCCTGCAGCGCCTCCTGGCGCTCGAGCGCCTCGAAGGCGTCGTCGGTAAAGCCGACCGGAAGCTGCGACGAGTTGGTGTAGTAGGGCTGCTCGTCGGTGCCGGCCTGCAGGATGCCGGGATAGCGCTTGCGGTCCTCTTTCGCGAACCGGTAGGTCGTGCCTTCGGCCGGGGTCGCCTCGAGGTTGTAGAGGTGCCCGGTCGCTTCCTGGAACTCGACCATGCGGGCGCGCACGTGGTCGAGCAGCCGGCACGCGAACGCGTGCCCCCATCCGGTCGTGATGTCGTGCTCGTCGCCGGTGAAGTTGCGGATCATCTCGTTCAGGCCGTTCACGCCCACCGTCGAGAAGTGGTTGCGCAGCGTGCCGAGGTAGCGCTTCGTGTACGGGAAGAGCCCGTTGTCCATGTGCCGCTGGATGACCTTGCGCTTGATCTCCAGGCTGTTGCGCGCAAGGTCGAGTAGCCGATCGAGCCTTTCGAAAAGCCCTTCTTCATTCTGCTTGTAAAGAAAGCCGAGCCTGGCGCAGTTCAGCGTCACGACCCCGAGCGAGCCGGTCTGCTCGGCGGAGCCGAAGAGGCCGTTGCCGCGCTTGAGGAGCTCGCGCAGGTCGAGCTGCAGGCGGCAGCACATGGAGCGCACCATGTTCGGCTCGAGGTCGGAGTTCACGAAGTTCTGGAAGTAGGGTAGGCCGTACTTCGCCGTCATGGCGAAGAGCTCCCGCGCGAGCGGGGCATCCCAGTCGAAGTCCTTCGTGATGTTGTAGGTCGGGATCGGGAACGTGAAGACGCGCCCCCGGGCGTCGCCGGCGGTCATGACCTCGATGTAGGCCCGGTTGATCATCGCCATCTCCTCGGCGAGCTCGCCGTAGGCGAAGGGCATCTCCTCGCCGGCGATCACCGGCACCTGGGGCTTCAGGTCCTCCGGGCAGGTCCAGTCGAACGTGAGGTTGGTGAAGGGCGTCTGCGTGCCCCAGCGGGAGGGGACGTTGAGGTTGTAGACGAGCTCCTGGATCGACTGGCGCACCGCCTCGTAGGAGAGCCGGTCCTTGCGCACGAACGGCGCGAGGTAGGTGTCGAACGAGCTGAAGGCCTGCGCGCCCGCCCATTCGTTCTGCAGCGTGCCGAGGAAGTTGACGATCTGGCCCAC
>CAYWSG010000106.1:0-10305 GCA_964461055.1 uncultured Enterobacteriaceae bacterium
GCGCGAGGTGAAGCTCCTGCTGCTGGACGAGCCCTACGAAGGCCTCGCGCCGGTCATCGTGCGCGAGATCGAGCGCATCCTGCACGAGGTGAAGGCCGCCGGCTTCACCACCATCATCGTCGAGCAGAACGCCATCGCGGCCCTGCACCTCGCCGACCGGGCGGTCATCCTCGACATGGGGCAGGTCGTCTTCGACGGCCCCGCGCGCGAGGTGCTCGACAGCGAGTCGCTGCGCAAGGAATACCTGGCCATCTAGGCCGGGCGGGCCAGAAGCGCCGCCGCAGGCGTGCCGCGGGCGGCGCGCTGGTGGACAATAGCGCGATGATCGAGGAGCGATTCCGGCGCCTGAAGTCGAGCGCGCCGTTCTGGTCGTTGCGCTTCCACGACGAGCGGCGCGAGCTTCTCGCGGTCCGCAACGACATCGTGGAGCCGCCGCGGCGCTCGAGCGACCGCGGCGCCATGCTGACGGCCGTGGTCGAAGGCGGGCACGGCTATTGCGCGACGGCCGACCTTTCGGTTTCCGGCCTGCAGGCGGCGCTCGATCGCGCCACGGCGTGGGCCGAAGCGACGCGCGGGCATGCCGTCGCGACGCTTGATCCCTCCGCCATGCCGAGCCCGCGCGGCGAGTTCTCGAGCCCCGCGGCCGAGGAAGCGCCGCCGAGGCGCGAGATCCACGAGCTTCTCCGCGCCGAGTGTCGTGCGGCGAAGACGGACGCGCGCATCGTCGAGCGCGTGACCGCGCTCGAGCTCGTGGAGGACGAGCGGCTCTACCTCACGAGCGCGGGCGGCGAGGTGCGCCAGCGCTTCCGCTACACACTGCCGCGCGCGCGCGTGACGGCGAACGAGGGCGTGGAGACGCAGAGCCGCAGCTTCGAGCACTTCCACCAGGGCGGCTTCGAGCTCGTGACCCGATCGGCCTTCGTGGGCTGCGGAGCGCGGCTCGCGCAGGAGGCGCTCGCGCTGCTCGCCGCGCCCGACTGCCCGAGCGGGACGATGGACCTCATCCTCATGCCCGACCAGATGATGCTGCAGATCCACGAGTCGATCGGGCATCCCCTGGAGCTCGACCGCATCCTCGGCGACGAGCGCAACTACGCCGGGCGGAGCTTCGTCACGCCGGAGATGTTCGGCCGCTACCGCTACGGCTCGGAGCTCCTCAACGTGACGTTCGATCCGCGGCCGGGCGAACTCGCGACCTACGGCTTCGACGACGAAGGGCTCGCGCCCGAGCGCGTGTATCTCATCCGCGACGGCATCCTCGAGCGCCCGCTCGGCGGGCTCCTCTCGCAGCGGCGCGCCGGGCTGCCGGGAACCGCCAACGCGCGCGCGACCTCGTGGAACCGGCCGCCGATCGATCGCATGGCGAACCTCAACGTCGAGCCGGGCCAAAGCCGCCTGGAGGCGCTGATCGGCGCGGTGGAGCACGGCGTGCTGATGCGCACCAACGTCTCCTGGTCGATCGACGACTCGCGCAACAAGTTCCAGTTCGGCTGCGAGTGGGGCGAGCTCATCCGCGGCGGGCGCATCGTCGGCGTGGTGAAGAACCCGAACTATCGCGGCATCTCGGCGAGCTTCTGGCGGAGCCTGCGCATGCTCGGCGGCCCGGAAACGTTCGAGGTGCACGGGACGCTCTACTGCGGCAAGGGCGAGCCGAACCAGGTCGTGCATTGCGGACACGCGGCGCCCGCGTGCCTTTTCGCCGGCGTGGAGGTCTTCGGCGGCGGATGAGCGACGCGATGAAGGACAGCTTTTTCGACTCGGCGCAGTCGCTCTTCCGGCAGCTGCGCGAAGGCGAGACGGCGCTGTGCAGCTTCTCGGGAGAGCGCTCGGACTTCATCCGCTTCAACCGCGGCCAGGTGCGCCAGGCGGGAAGCGTCGAGCAGGGCTACGTGAGCCTGCGCCTGGTGAAAGACCGCCGGCAGGCGGTGGCGAGCTTCGCCGTTTCTTCCTCCACGGAGCCCGGGGAAGAGGGCTGGAGGCGCACGCTGCAGGAACTGCGCCGTTCGCTCGAGGAGCTGCCGGAAGACCCGTGGCTTCTCGTCAACGAGAAGCCGCAATCGTCGGAAACGGTGCGCCGGGGGCGGCTGCCGGCCGCCGAAGCGGTGCTCGGGCAGGTCGTGCGGGCGGCGGCGGGCCTCGATCTCGTCGGCATCTACGCGGGCGGCACGTGCCTGCGCGGCTTCGCCAACTCGCTCGGCCAGCGCAACTGGCACGAGGTGGACAGCTTCAACCTCGACTGGAGCCTGTACCTCGAGGGCGACAAGGCAGTGAAGGCCGGCTACGCAGGCTTCGACTGGGAGGCGGAACGCTTCGAGGCGAAGCTCGGAGAGGCGCGCGACGCGCTCGGCTTCCTGCGCGAGCCGCAGCGAACGGTGCCGCCCGGCGAATACCGCGCGTACCTGGCGCCCGCAGCGATGGAAGAACTGATGGGAATGCTCTCGTGGGGCGGCTTCTCCGCGCGCGCCCGTGAGACCCGCCAGAGCCCGCTCCTTCGCATGCAGGAAGGCGCCCACCTCTCGCCGGCGCTCACGCTCGTCGAGGACACGGCGGCCGGCGTCGGGCCGGCGTTCCAGGGCGAGGGCTTCCTCAAGCCCGAGCGCGTCGTGCTGGTCGAGGCGGGGCGGCTCGGCGAGCCGCTCGTCTCGCCGCGCTCGGCGAAGGAGTACGCGCTCGCAGGCAACGGCGCGAACGGGGGCGAGGCGCCCGAGTCGCTCGCCATGGCCGCCGGCACGCTCGAGGAGAGCGAGATCCTCGCGGCACTCGGCGAGGGCCTCTACATCGGCAACCTCTGGTATCTCAACTACTCCGACCGGCCGGCGGGCCGCATCACCGGCATGACGAGGTTCGCCACCTTCGTCGTGGAAGGCGGCCGCATCGTCGCGCCGGCCGCGCCCATGCGCTTCGACGATTCGCTCTATCGCATCCTCGGCGAGAACCTCGAGGCGCTCACGCGCAACCGCGAGCTTCGGCTCAGCACCTCCACCTACGGCGAGCGCTCCACCGACGCGATGCTGCTTCCGGGCGCGCTGCTCGCCGGGCTGCGGTTCACCCTCTAGCCGGCGGCCGCTAGTCGCTCCTTCGACGCAGCGGCATCCGGCCCTCCTCCTCGAGGCGGGCGCGGCGGTCGTGCTCGGCGAGAATGATCTCGATCGCCTTGTCGAACACCTCGCGCGGCGGCCCGGACTTGCCTGTCTGCCACAGCGCGACGTTCTGCGGGTGCACGTCGAGGAACCGGGCGAGGCGCTCTCGCCCGCCCACGACGACCTCGCACTGCTGAAGGATGCGGGCGCACATCTCCGCCCAGCGTGGTTTCTTCTCCATGGCGCCGGCAAATGCAAGCGGCGTGCCGCCGGCACGGAACCCTGCTGCGCGGGGCTGTCAAACCGACGAGTCGCCCGAGTTCGTCCCCTGAATGCGATGTGCGAGCCGAGGAGGATTGCCATGCAGACCAGACCTTGCACGCGCTGCCGCGGCGAGACCCGTCCGGCAGTGCTCGAGAATGCCGCGTCGGAAGCCGACGGCATTGCGCTGAAGATCGAGCGCATGCCCGTGCTGGCCTGCAGCGCGGGCCACCTGCAGTTCGTCTCGCCCGAGTTCCCCCGCTGGCTCGTCGAGCACCTGATCGAGGAGGACGAGGCCAGGCTGCCCGCCGGACGCGAGAAAGGCCTGCTCTTCAAGCATTACCTGTGCGGGGACTGCGGCGCCGAGCTCGAGCGCACGCCCAAGGCTCGCAACCACTTCGCCTTCGACGTGGCGCTGCGCGACCTGCAGCCCTTCCGCGTCGAGCTCACCGCGCCGGTGTTCCGCTGCCCGCGCTGCGAGCGCGAGCAGCTGCATTCGCTGAAGGAGCTGCAGAGCCGCACGCCGGTGGCGCTTGCCGAGGCGTTCCGCGCGGCGCAGATCCCGCCCGCCTGACCGGGGCCGTCAGGGCGCCGCGAGGCGTCCGCGCATGAGCCAGACGCGGCTCTCGCGATTCTCGACGAGGCTGCTGTTCGCGACGGCGAGCGCGCCTTGCGGGGTCAGCGCGATCTTCTTCATGAGCAGGCCCTGATGGCTGCCGTTCGTCCCCGGCCCCGCGCTCCCGGGCACCCGCGCCGGGCGCGAGAAGCGCTCGCCGCCATCCGTCGACACCGTGATGCCGAGCCCGCGCGGCCGGCGGCGCGGCTCGGGCACGACTTCCCACGTGACGACCACGCCATTCTTCCCGTCCACGGCAAGCGACGGATAGTCGGCGCCCTGTGGCGAGAGCGCCCGCGGCGCTTCCCAGCTGCGGGCGCCGTCGCTCGAGCGGGCGTACACCACGCGCTTTCCATCGAAGGGACTGCCTTCGGACTCCGCGAAGGCGAGATGGAGCCGACCGTGCGCGTCGGTCGCGAGCTTGGGCGCGTCCGAGTAGCCGGGCGTCCGGGCCACCGCGAGCGGCGCCTCGAACGTCGCGCCACCGTCGATGGAGCGGGCGACGTGGATGTCCGCCTTCCCGTCCTCGCCGTAGGTCCATGCAAGGTAGAGCTTGCGGTCGGGCGCGATCGCGAGCGACGGCGCGCGCGCCGGGCGGCTTGCATCGCCCGCGATGCGCCGCGGCGGCGTGAAGCCCTCGCCCCGGTCGCTCGAGACGGCAAGCCAGAGCGCGCCTTCGTAGTCGGTCCACGCGGCGTAGAGGCCGCCGTCGGCGCCGGCCGCGAGGTCGAGGCTGCCGTTGTGCCACACGGCCTCGTTGATGCGGCCCTTGCCGTCCCCGCCCTTCGAGCGCGAGAGGTTGAGCGGCGCCGAGAACGTCTCGCCGCCGTCGAGCGAGCGGGCGAAGAGAATGTCTCCGCCGTGCGAGCCGCCGGAGAAGAGGATCTCCTGCCAGAGGATGAAGACCTGCTGCGCGTCGTGCGGCGCGAGCGCAAGGCGCGGCAGCCAGGAGAACGTGTCCGGGCTGCGCGAGACCTCGCGCGGCGGCCCGCGCTTCTCGCCGTCAGCGGAAAGGCGCTGGACGAAGACGTCCTTCCTTCGCTGGTCGACCCAGGCGACGAGCGCGCGGCCGTCGTCGGCGAGCGCGACGGTCGCGTCGTCGACGTAGTCGTAGCGCGAGTCGTTCTGGCGCCACGGGCCTTTTTCGCCCGCGCCCTTCGCGATCGGCACGCTCTCCTGCCAGGCGACCGGCGTGGCGGCGAGCGCCAAATCGAAAGCGAGGAGCTGCGCTACGCAGGCGGCGACGAGCATCCGCATCAGGCATGGACCCGCGCCTGCGCGCCGAGTTGCGCGTGAACTAGATCACTTGTTCCTCCGCGGGCGTCGCATCCGCCCGACACCGGCGCGGGGCATTTCTCCGCACGGCTGAGAACTAGTTCATCCGTTGCAAGATTTTGTGCGGCACGCGGGCCGGCCCTGATCTATGGTGCCGAAGCAACAAGAAAGGGAGGACGGCATGGAGACGTTCTGGTTGATCTGGCCCGGCAATCCGGGCCTCTCGGCCCTCACGTGGGTCGTGGGCGCGATGCTGTTCCTGTACGCGGCGCGCGCGCCGATGCACGAGCTCATCCGCTCCTCGGGCCAGGCGATCGCCGGCCCGCTGCGCGCGGCTTCGCGCTGGCTTGCCGCCGCGGCGGAGGAGCTTCACCGCCGCAACCGTGCCGTGCTGCTCGGCCAGGCGCGCCAGGACGTGGAGAGCCGCATCGAGCGGGAATTCGAGCGCGTCAGCGCGCTCGTCACGCGCGACCTTGACGGCTACCCGGCGCTGCAGCGCAAGCTGATGGACGAGATCACCCGCATCGAGGAGGACTACCGCAAGTGCGGCGAGGTCCCGCCGGCGCCGCCGGAGTGGGTGGAGACGGTCGCCGCGGTGGCGAAGGTGAAGTCCGGGCACGAGGTGGTGCAGCGCATCCTGGAGGACATCGCCGCCTCCATGAACAAGATGCACGAGAAGGCGATCGCCGAGTACCGCCGCAGCTACGAGTCGCGCCACCGCATCCTCGGCAGCTTCCTGCCGTTCTGGCGCTCGGTCGAGAAGACCATGGCGCGCGTCGACAAGAAGCTGGAGGGGCTGCAGTCGAGCGCCGCGGCGGTCGACGCCCAGATGGAGAAGTACCGCGAGATCTGCGCCCAGAGCGACAAGGCGGCGCACGCGCTCACCGTCTCCGCGTTCACCCAGTTTGTCGTGTCCCTCATCGTCATGGCGATCGCCGCGGGTGGCGCCTTCGTCAACTTCAAGCTGATCGCGCTGCCGATGTCCGAGATGGTCGGCGCCGGGGACGCGCTCGCCGGCAACCTGCGCACCTCGGAAGTCGCCGCGCTCGTCATCATCCTGGTCGAGGCCTCGATGGGCCTCTTCGTCATGGAGACGCTGCGCATCACGCATCTCTTCCCGCCGATCGCGAACCTGCACGACCGCATGCGCCGGCGCATGCTCTGGACCTCCGCGACGCTGCTCGTGATCCTCGCCGTGGTGGAGGCGGCGCTCGCCCTCATGCGAGACGTGCTGATCGCCGACAAGCAGGCGCTCATCCAGTCGCTCGCCACGGTCCCGCAGCCGCCCGCGGCCACCGACGGCTGGGTCGGCGCCATCCCGACCGCCGGGCAGATGCTGCTCGGCTTCATCCTGCCTTTCGCGCTCGCCTTCATCGCCATCCCGCTCGAGTCGCTCGTGCACTCCTCGCGCACGGTCGGCGGCATCGTGCTGCTTGCCCTGCTGCGGATGCTCGCCTTCGCCGTGCGCCTCGCCGGCCACGTGGCGAAGCACGCGAGCCGGGTGCTGGTGAGCCTCTACGACGTCGCCATCGTGCTGCCGCTCCTCGCCGAGCGCGTGGGCCGGCGCGCGCTCGCCTCGCGGCCGGCGCACGCGGGGGAGGCCGTGCCGGCGCTCGACATCGAGGAAGCGAGGAGGGCGTCGTGAGGCCGACGGCGTCCCAGCAGCTCATGCTGATCGCCATCGGGCTCGCCGTCGCGGCCGTGCACCTCCTCGCCGGCTGCAGCGACGCCCGGGTCGGTGCCCACGCGGTCTACATGCTGATCGATACCTCGGGCACCTACGCCCAGGAGGCGGGCAAGGCGCAGCGCATCGTGAACTACCTGCTCGGCACGCTGCAGCCGGGCGACTCGCTCGCGATCGCGCGCGTGGAGAGCCGCAGCTTCAGCGAGAAGGACATCGTCGCCAAGGCGACCTTCGACTCCCGGCCCTCGCAGGCGAACGCGCAGAAGCGCGCCTTCCAGGCGAGCACCGACGCGTTCCTGAAGAGCGTGAAGGGCAGCCGCTACACCGACATCACGGGCGGCCTGCTGCAGGGCGCGGAGTACCTGAACGAGACGGGTGCCGGCACGAAGACCCTCATCGTCTTCTCCGACATGCAGGAGGAGCTCGACCGCACGACCGTGCGCGACTTTCCGATCGAGCTGAAGGGCATCCGCGTCATCGCCATCAACGTGGTGAAGCTGAAGACCGACAACATCGACCCGCGGCTCTACTTCGGCCGCCTCGAGGCCTGGCAGAAGCGGGTGGAAGGCGCGGGCGCGGCCGAGTGGCGCGTGGTGAACGACCTCGAGCGGCTCGATACGGTCCTCGCCAAGCGCTAGAGCGTCTCTTTAGAATCGGCGGCTTTGCGGGGCCCCGCCCGAAGGCGGTCCCGCGGAACCGCCGATGCCGCTCGAACGAACCGCCGCGCCGCCGCTTCGCTTCCGCGAGGTCCTCGCCGACTTCGGGGGCGCCCACGCCGCCAACGCGGTGGTGGCGTTCCTCTTCGCCGCGAGCGGGCCGGTCGCCATCATCCTTTCGGTGGGCGCGCGCGGCGGGCTCTCCGAGTCCGACATCAGCTCGTGGCTCTTCGGCGCCTTCTTCCTGAACGGCTTCGTCAGCCTCGCGTTCTCGCTCTACTATCGCCAGCCGCTCGTCTTCCTCTGGAGCATCCCGGGCGCGGTGCTCGTCGCGCCGGCGCTCCAGCACCTGAGCTTTCCGCAGGCGATCGGCGCCTTCCACGCCACGGGGCTCCTCATGCTCGTGCTCGGGCTCTCCGGCTGGGTGCGTCGCGCCATGGCCGCCGTGCCGATGCCGATCGTCATGGCGATGGTCGCGGGCGTGTTCCTGCGCTTCGGCGTGGACCTCGTGCTCGCCTTCCGGGACGGCTTCTGGATCGCCGCGCCCATGACGCTGGTGTTCTTCCTGCTTTCTTCATTTCAGAATGCGGCGCGCAGAGTGCCGCCGCTCATCGGCGCGCTCGTCGCGGGAGGCATCGCGGTGTGGGCGCTCGGCGTCTTCGACCCGCCGGCCGGGGCGCTCTTCGCGGTCGCCTCGCCCAACCTTTATGCGCCGGAGCTCTCCTGGGCGGCGATGATCGAGCTCGTGGTGCCGCTCGCCATCACCGTGCTCGTCGCGCAGAACGCGCAGGGAATCGCGGTGCTGACCGCCAACGGCCACCCGCCGCCCATCAACGCCATCACCGCCGGGTGCGGCGCCGGCTCGCTCGTCACGGCGCTCGTCGGCTCCGTCTCCACCTGCCTCACCGGCCCCGTGAACGCCATCCTCTCGAGCAGCGGCGACCGGCGCGGGCAGTACACCGGGGCGATCATGGTCGCGCTCCTCGGCATGGCGTTCGGCCTGCTCGCGCCGTTCTTCACGCGCCTTCTTCTCGCCACGCCCGCCGCGTTCATCGCCGCGCTCGCCGGGCTCGCCATGCTGCGCGTGCTGCAGACGGCGTTCACCGCATCCTTCCGCGATCGCTTCGCGTTCGGAGCGCTCGTCTGCTTCCTCGTCACGGTGGCCGACGTGCCGATCCTCAGGATCGGCGCGCCGTTCTGGGGCCTGGTGCTGGGGCTCGCCGCCTCCTGGCTCCTCGAGCGAAAGGACTTCGCTAGCCGTCCTTAGACTGGTCGTGCGGGGCGCCCGCCGGCACGGGGCCGCCGGGCGAGCGCCGCCGGCCCGAGCGGATCTCGTCGTACCAGAGCTCGTGGTGCTCGCGCGCCCAGGTCTCGTCCGTCCAGCCCCGGCGCATGTTGCCGTACGTACCAGCGACGCCGATGGTGCCGAGGTAGATGTGGCCCAGGGAGAGGGCGATGTAGATGAGGGCCGCCGTCGCGTGGACGGCCCAGGCGTCCTGCATGACGGCGCGCGTCTGGTCGAAGTTCGGGAAAAGGAGCACCACGCCCGACCAGCTCACCGCGATCGAGAGCCCCACCACGCCGAGCCAGAACCAGATCTTCTCGCCGGCGTTGAAGCGTCCGGACGGCACGTGCTTGCCGCGGGTCATGTAGGCCCAGGCGTTCGCGAGCCAGCGGGCATCGTAGCGTCGCGGCAGGTTGTCGCGAAGGAAAAGGACGATCATCGCGAGCGCCGACACCATGAAGAGCGGCGCGATGAAGTTGTGCAGGTTCTTCGCAGCCAGCGCGAGCCAGCCGAACACCGTGTAGCCCACCAGCGGCAGCAGCACGTGCTTGCCGAAGAGCATGATGAGCCCCGAGATGCCGAGCAGGCAGAAGCTGATCGCGAGCGACCAGTGCACGGTCATCTCGAGCGCGTTGAAGCGCCGGACCAGGCGGCCCGTGGGCGGATCGCGCAGCTTGACGGAGCCGTTCCAGAGGTAGAAGAGGAGGATGGCGAGCAGCACGGCCACGAGCAGCCAGCCGCCATAGAACGTGACCGGGCCGTTGCGGAACTGGCGCCAGGCTTCGCCTGCCGTGCTCGAGACGTCCTGGCCGAGGAACCGCGCCGGCGGCTGGATGAGCACGTCGGTCTCGCGCCCCGGCAGGCTCGTCGCGCCGGGAGCGCCCGACTGGACGCTTCGCCACACGGGCGCGTTGTTGCCGGGCTGGGTCACGGCGCGCTCCTGCTGCGCCTCGGCGTCCCGCGCCTGCGGATATTGCGCGAGCGCGGGAGCCGCGAGGACGAGCGCGGCAAACAGGGCGAGCGCCTGGGTCATCGCTGGATCCTCATTGCTTGATCCGCCGATCTTCGTGCTGGCCGAGCTGGCGCCTGCGAATCTGCGTTTCCCAGCTCGCCTGGTCGCCCTTCTGCCATTTCGGGGTGTCGTAGGCGAGGGGCTCGTTGTCCCAGGGCTTGCCATCGGGCTTGCCCTGGTAGCCACGGTCCGCCTGGACGACTTCCTCGCGCTCGCCGCAGGCGGCGAGGCCGGAGAGGAAGGCCACGCCGAGCACCGCAGCAACGATGAGGTTCGTGCACCTCATCGTGCTGGGAGCTTCGGGAGCGCGCTAAGTTCCCGGGCCCGTTGCGGGCCCGGTCATTGCTAGGCTGTTCTCGCCTCGCCGCCGGGAGCGGGACGGCCGGCCGCCGTCTTCGCGGGGCGGTTCTTGACCTCGTTGTACCAGAGCTCGTGG
>CAYWSG010000107.1:0-10241 GCA_964461055.1 uncultured Enterobacteriaceae bacterium
GGATCGCCTTGACCTGCTCGTTCAGGTAGTACTCGCGCTGGCTCTTCTCCATCTGCCGCTTGACGCGGCCGCGGATGCGCTTCTCCACCTGCAGGATGTCGATCTCGGTCTCGAGCTGCGAGAGGAGGTGCTCGAGGCGCGACTTGACGTCGAACATCTCGAGGACCTGCTGCTTCTGCTCGAGCTTGAGCGGCAGGTGGGCGGCCACCGTGTCGGCGAGGCGCCCCGGCTCGTCGATGCCGGAGAGCGAGGTGAGGATCTCGGGCGGAATCTTCTTGTTGAGCTTCACGTACTGGTCGAACGCCGAGAGCAGCGCCCGGCGCATGGCTTCGACCTCCGGCGGCGGCGTGCCGTCGGCGGGGACCGCCTCGGCCTCCGCGATCCAGTGCGTGCGCAGGTCGACGACCTCGCGGATGCGCGCGCGCGTGCCGCCCTCGACGAGCACCTTCACCGTGCCGTCGGGCAGCTTCAGCATCTGCAGGATGTTCGACACGCAGCCGATGGAGTACATGTCGCCGGGGCCCGGGTCGTCCTTGGCCGCCGACTTCTGCGCGACGAGCAGGATCGACTTGCCCGCCTCCATCGCGTTCTCCATCGCCTTGATGGACTTCGGCCGGCCCACGAAGAGCGGGATGACCATATGGGGGAAGACCACGACGTCGCGCAGCGGCAGCAGCGGATACTGGTGGACGTCGGCCGGATTCTGTTGGGACATCAATTTCCCTCGTTGGCAACGGCGGTTGGGACTGACGCAGGACAGCCTACACGGATGACCCGCGCCCTGCAATGCAGGCCCGGGGCGTCTCGCCTCCGGTCGCCGCTCGCCGGGTTGTGTGACACGAAAAGAGCGCCGGGCGCCCGCAGGATGAATCCCCTGCCGGCCTCCATGGGGAAGCCCCGCTAGGCGGAGCTGCCGGCCACCTTGTGCTGCTCGGAATAGATGAGCAGCGGCTTGCCGTCGGCCGAGATCATCTGCTCGTCGACGACGACCTTGCTCACGTTCTCAAGCGTGGGCAACTCGTACATGGTGTCGAGCAGCACGGTTTCAAGGATCGAGCGCAGGCCGCGCGCGCCGGTCTTGCGCGCGAGCGCCTTGCGGGCCACCGCGCCCAGCGCGGGCGTGCGCACCTCGAGCTCGACCCCCTCCATGCCGAAGAGGCGCTGATACTGCTTGATGAGCGCGTTCTTCGGCTCGGTGAGGATCTGGATGAGCGCGTGCTCGTCGAGCTCCTCGAGCGTCGCCACCACCGGCAGGCGGCCGACGAACTCCGGAATGAGCCCGAACTTGATGAGGTCTTCGGGCTCCACGTTGCGCAGGAGGTCGTAGGTCGCCTTCGAGTCGGTCGGGCTGCGCACCTCGGCGCCGAAGCCGATGCCCGTCTTCTCCGTGCGGTTTCTCACGATGCGCTCGAGGCCGTCGAACGCGCCGCCGCAGATGAAGAGGATGTTGGTGGTGTCCACCTGGACGAAGTCCTGGTTGGGGTGCTTGCGGCCGCCCTGGGGCGGGACCGAGGCGATCGTGCCCTCGACCAGCTTGAGCAGCGCCTGCTGGACCCCTTCGCCGGACACGTCGCGCGTGATCGACGGGTTGTCGGACTTGCGCGAGATCTTGTCGATCTCGTCGATGTAGACGATGCCGCGCTTCGCCTTGTCGACGTCGTAGTCGCAGTTCTGCAGCAGCTTCTGGATGATGTTCTCGACATCCTCGCCGACGTAGCCGGCCTCGGTGAGGGTCGTCGCGTCCGCGATGACGAACGGCACGTTCAGCAGGCGCGCGAGCGTCTGCGCGAGCAGCGTCTTGCCCGACCCGGTCGGGCCGATCAGCAGGATGTTCGATTTCGCGAGCTCCACCTCGTCGTTCTTGGAGAGGTGCTTGAGCCGCTTGTAGTGGTTGTAGACCGCGACCGAGAGGATCTTCTTCGCCTGGTCCTGGCCGATGACGTACTGGTCGAGGATGGTGCGGATCTCGCGCGGCGTGGGCAGGTCGGACTTCGCGCCCTTGCCGTTCTTGTCGGAGGCGGTCTCCTCGCGGATGATGTCGTTGCACAGCTCGATGCACTCGTCGCAGATGAACACCGAGGGGCCGGCGATCAGCTTGCGGACCTCGTGCTGGCTCTTGCCGCAGAACGAGCAGTAAAGGAGCTTCTCCCCGGAAGAAGTCTTTTCGGACATGTAGTTACGAACTCTCCTCGGCGCTCGGCAGGATCCCCGCCTTCACGCGGTTTCCCGGCTGACCAGGACGCGATCGACGATGCCGTACTTTACCGCGTCTTCGGCACCCATGAAAAAGTCGCGCTCGGTGTCCCGGGCGATGACCTCGATGGGCTTGCCCGTGTGCTTGGCGAGGAGCTCGTTCAGCCGCCCGCGCAGGTACAGGATCTCCTTGGCGTGGATCTCGATGTCCGTGGCCTGCCCCTGGAAGCCGCCCATGGGCTGGTGGATCATGACCCGGGAATTGGGCAGGCAGTAGCGCTTGCCCTGGTCGCCGGCGGCGAGCAGGAAGGCCCCCATGCTGGCGGCCTGGCCCACGCAGAGCGTCGACACGTCGGGCTTGATGAAGCGGATGGTGTCGTAGATGGCGAGGCCGGCGGACACCGAGCCCCCGGGCGAGTTGATGTAGAAGAAGATGTCCTTGTCGGGATTCTCCGACTCGAGGAAGAGCAGCTGCGCCACGATCAGGTTGGCCGTGACCTCGGTCACCGGGCCGACGAGGAACACGACCCGCTCCTTCAGCAGGCGCGAATAGATGTCGTAGGCGCGCTCGCCGCGTCCCGACTGCTCGATCACCATCGGGATGAGGCCGAGGCCCCTGGTTTCCATGTCCGATCTTTCCCAGTTCATGCGGTGGCGCCCATCAGCTCGTCAAAGGGAACCTGCTTGTCCTGCACCCGGGCCTTGGACAAGACCCATTTCACGACGTTGCCTTCCAGCGCCAGGCTTTCCATTTCCGACAACCGTTGCGGTTGCATATAAAACCATTTTACTACCTCGGCCGGGTTCTCGTAGCTCTGTGCCTCCTGCTCGACCACCGCGCGCACCTCGGCAGGCTTGGGCTGCAAATTCTCGGCGCGCGCGAGCTCGGCGATGATGAGGCCGAGCGCGACGCGGCGCCTTGCCGTGTCGGCGAACATCTCGGGCTTGAGCGACATCTGGGCCGGATCGATGCCCCGCGCCTGCAGGTCGGCCGCGGCGCGCTGCGCGAGCTCCTGCGACTCCATCTCGATCAGGGATTTCGGCACCTCGAAAGGCGTGGCGTCGAGCAGCGCCTGGAGCGCCTGGTTCTTCACCTGCGCGTCCACGCGCTTTTTCACCTCGCGCTCGACGTTCGCCTTCACCTCGGCGCGCATCTTGTCGAGGTCGCCGTCGGCGACGCCGAGCTGCTTCGCGAACTCCGCATCGAGCGGCGGCAGCTCGGGGCTCTCCACCTTCTTCATGGTGAGATCGAAAGCCGCCTGCTTGCCGGCGACCTCCTTGCCCTGGTAGTCGTCGGGAAACTTGAGCTCGAAGCGCTTGCGCTCGCCGGCCTTCATGCCGCTCGCCGCCGCCTCGAACTCCGGCAGCATGCGCTTCTCGCCGAGCACGAATGCGAAGTCCTCGGCCTTGCCGCCGCTGAAAGGCGTGCCGTCGATGCTGCCCTCGAAGTCGACCGTGACGCGGTCGCCGTCCTGCGCCGCGCGCTCCGCCGGCACGTACCGCACGCGCTGCTTGCGCAGGATCTCGAGGGTCTTCTCGACCTCGGCGTCGGTCACGCTCACCTGCGGGCGCTCGACTTCCTTGCCCGTCAGGTCGCCGACCTTGACCTCCGGATAGATTTCGAAAGTCGCGCTGAACTCCAGCGCCTGCGGGGCGCCCTCCGCCGGCGGGTCCGCCTGCGGCTCGTCCTTCTTCTTGGGCTCGATCTTCGGGTAGCCCGCGACCTTGAGGTTCGCGTCGCGCACGGCCTGCGTGAACGCCTTCTGCACCGCGTCGCCCAGCACTTCCGAGCGCACCTGCTGCCCGTAGGTGGCGGCGACGATCTTCATCGGCACCTTGCCCGGCCGGAAGCCCGGCATCTTCATGTCGCGCGCGAGCTTCTTCAGGCGCGCGTCGACCTGGCTCTCGATCTCGCTCATGGGCACGCTCATCGATACGCGCCGCTCCAGCGTTCCCAGCGTTTCTACGTTGGCTGCCATTCCTTCCTCTGAAAGATGTGACCCGCGATGTCCCGAACTTTCGCCTTGCCCCGAGTTTCCGATGTGGTGCGAAGGGTGGGACTCGAACCCACACGCCTCGCGGCGCCGGAACCTAAATCCGGTGCGTCTACCAGTTCCGCCACCTTCGCCGCCGCCCTCACCCTCGGAAAATGCTGCGAAAAACAACGTATTATAGCGCCGCGTGTCGGTCGGCCATTACGAAAACTTTCCCGTCGCCTCGATCCTCCTGCCGGCCGGGCTGCGCCCGGACGTCGTGGCCATCTACCGCTTCGCGCGCGCGGCCGACGACATTGCCGACGAGGGCGACGCGCCCGCCGCACGCCGCCTCGCCGACCTCGAGGCCTTCCGCGGCAAGCTTCGCGCCATCGCTTCCGGGGACTCCCCGGACGATCCGCTCTTCCGGGCGCTCGCGCAGACGATCCGCCGCCATGATCTCCCGCTCGCCCCCTTCCACGACCTGCTCGACGCCTTTACCCAGGACGTGACGAAGAAGCGCTACGCGAGCTTCGAGGAACTCCTGCAGTATTGTCGCCGCTCCGCCAATCCCGTGGGACGGCTGATGCTGCATCTTTTCAAACGAACGACCGAATCAAACCAGGAGCGCTCCGACGCGATCTGCACGGCGCTCCAGCTCGTGAACTTCTGGCAGGACGTGGCGATCGACTTCGCCGAGGACGACCGGATCTATCTGCCGCAGGACGACATGGCGCGCTTCGGAGTGACGCGCCTTCACCTCATCGAGCGCACCTGCGACGGCGCCTGGCGGGAGCTCATGCGCTTCCAGGTGGAGCGCGCCCGAGCGCTCCTCGTCTCCGGCGCGAGCCTCGGGCGCGAGCTTCCGGGTCGCCTCGGGCTCGAGATCCGCGCCACCGTGCAGGGCGCGGCCCGCATCCTGGAGCGCATCGAGGCGGTCGGCTACGACGTCTTCCGCCGCCGCCCCGTGCTGCGGGCGCTCGACTGGCCGCTCGTGCTCGCGCGGGCGCTGCGGTGAGCGCGGCCGAGGCGGCGATGACCCCGGAGCAGTACTGCCAGGACAAGGCCGCGGCGAGCGGCTCGAGCTTCTACTACTCGTTCCTGTTCCTGCCGGAGGATCGGCGCCGCGCCATCACGGCCCTCTATGCGTTCTGCCGCGAGGTCGACGACGTCGTCGACGAGACTTCCGATGCGCAGGTCGCGGCGGCGAAGCTCGCGTGGTGGCGCGCCGAGGTGGCCGGCATGTACGGCGGGAAGGCGCAGCATCCCGTCACGCGGGCGCTGACGCCCTACCTCGAGCGGTTCTCCCTCGAGCAGGAGAGCCTGCTCGAGATCGTCGCCGGCATGGAGATGGACCTCACGCAGTCGCGCTACCTCGACTGGAAGGGGCTCGAGCGCTATTGCCACCGGGTGGCCGGCGTGGTGGGGCTGCTCGCCGCGGCGATCTTCGGCTACAGCGACCGGCGCACCCTCGACTACGCGCGCCAGCTCGGGCTCGCGTTCCAGATGACCAACATCATCCGCGACGTCGGCGAGGACGCGCGCAAGAACCGGATCTATCTCCCCATGGAGGACCTCAAGCGCTTCGAGGTGCCCGCCTCCGACATCCTCGCCTCGCGCGAGACCCCGGCGTTTCGCCGGCTCATGGCCTTCGAGGCCGATCGCGCCAGGGCGCTCTACGAGCAGGCGCTCGCCGCGCTGCCGGCGGTCGATCGGCGCTCGCAGCGTCCGGGCCTCATCATGGCGGCGATCTACCGCGCGCTCCTCGAGGAGATCGAGCGCGATGGCTTCCGCGTGCTGACGACGAGGACTTCGCTCACGCCGCTACGCAAGTTCTGGCTCGCCTGGAAGACCTGGGTCCGTGCCTAGGGCGGAAAACGAGACCGTCGTTCCCGCGCAACCTAGGGCGGGAAACGACACCGTCGTTCCCGCGAAGGCTACGGCGGGAAACGACACCGTCGTTCCCGCGAAGGCGGGAACCCATGTTTCCCGCAAACCCCGGGTAGCCGTCGTCGGCGCCGGCTACGCCGGCATGGCCGCGGCGGTCACGCTCGCCGCCGCGGGCGCCGGCGTCTGCGTGTACGAATCGGGTCCCGTGCCCGGCGGGCGCGCGCGCCGGGTCGTCTCGCAAGGCGTGGCGCTCGACAACGGCCAGCACATCCTGGTGGGCGCGTACGCCGAGCTTTTCCGGCTCATGCGCCGCGTCGGCGTGCCGGAAGACGCCACCCTGCGGCTGCCGCTCGAGCTTCGCTACGCCGGCGGCATGCGCCTGCGCGCGCCGCGCCTGCCGCTCGGCCTCGGCCTCGCCGCGGCGCTGCTCGGCGCGCGCGCCCTGCCCTTGCGCGAGCGCCTGGGCGCCCTGCGGTTCGTTCAAAGCGCGAAGGCCAGCGGCTTCCGGCTGGCGAGCGACCTGCCGGTCGAGGAACTCCTCGAAAGCCACGACCAGAATGGCGCCATTGCGCGCTGGCTCTGGCGGCCGCTCTGCGTCTCGGCCCTGAACACGCCGCCGGCGCGGGCCTCGGCCGCGGCGTTTCTCGCCGTGCTGCGCGACGCGCTCTGTGGCGCGCCGCAGGCGAGCGACCTCGTCCTTCCCCGCGTGGACCTCACGCAGCTCTTTCCGGCGCCGGCCGCCCAGTTCGTCGCGCGCAATGGCGGCGAAGTGCGCTTGCGCACGCCGGTGCGCGAGCTCGAATCGCTGCGAAAGGCGTTCGACGCCGTCGTCGTGGCGGTGGGTCCGCACCAGCTGAAAACGCTCCTGCCCGCCGTGACGGACGGCTACGAGTACCAGCCGATCTATACCTGCTATCTGCAGTACGGCGCGGACGACAAGCTGCCGTTTCCCATGCTCGGCCTCGCTACCGGACTCGTGCAGTGGGTGTTCGACCGCGGCGCGCTGACGGGTGAACGAGGCCTTTTCGCCTGCGTCATCAGCGCGGAGGGCGACCACCAGCAGCTCTCGCACGGCGAGCTCGCCTCGCGCTGCCACGAGGAGCTCGCGCGCGCCGTGCCGGGGCTTGCGCCGCCCCGCTGGTCGCGGGTGATTGCCGAGAAACGCGCGACGCCCGCCTGCGTGCCCGGACTCGCGCGGCCGCCCGTGACGACGGCGCTCGAAAACGTGTTCCTCGCCGGCGACTACACCGATCCGGAATATCCGCCGACGCTGGAAGCGGCGGTGAGAAGCGGCGTGCGCGCCGCCAGGAAGGCTCTCGGTTCCTGATGCGTCCCTGATTCCGGCATCCGGGAATCAGAAGGAAGCCTGGAGAAGAAGCAGACTCAAAGATCCCGCAACAGCCGGACCGCCTCGTCGACGCGCTCGACGGCGAGGACTTCCAGGCCGCCGATGCGCGCGGCGCCCTTGGGCCGGTTGGCGCGAGGGACGATCGCCTTCTCGAAGCCGAGCTTGGCCGCCTCGCGCAGGCGCTCCTGCCCGCGCGGCGCCGGGCGCACCTCGCCGGCGAGGCCGATCTCGCCGAAGACGACGGTCTTCGCGGCGATCGGCCGGTCGGCCAGGGACGAGACGATGGCGAGCGATACGGCGAGGTCGGCCGCGGGCTCGTTGATCCGCACGCCCCCGACCGCGTTCACGAAGACGTCCTGCTCCCAGGTGGCGATGCCGGCGTGGCGATGGAGGACGGCGAGGAGGAGCGCGAGGCGGTTCTGCTCGAGGCCGACGGAGAGCCGCCGGGCGTTGGGCGCGTGCGCCGTGTCGACGAGCGCCTGGATCTCGACGAGGAGCGGCCGCGTGCCCTCGATGGTGGCGAGCACGCACGTTCCCGCGACCGGCTTCTCGTGCTGCGAGAGAAAGAGGCGCGAGGGATTGCCCACCTCCTTCAGCCCCTTGTCGGTCATGGCGAAGACGCCGAGCTCGTTGACCGCGCCGAAGCGGTTCTTCACCGCGCGCACCAGGCGGAAGCTCGAGTGCGACTCGCCTTCGAAGTAGAGCACCGTGTCGACGATGTGCTCCAGCACGCGCGGGCCGGCGATGGCGCCCTCCTTGGTGACGTGCCCGATGAGGAGGAGCGCGGTGCCGGCGCTCTTGGCGTGGCGCGTGAGCTGCGCCGCGCACTCGCGCACCTGCGCCACCGACCCCGGCGCCGACTGCAGCGCTTCGGACCAGAGCGTCTGGATGGAGTCGATCACCGCCACGCGCGCCCGGGCCGCCTCGAGCGCCGGGACGATGCGCTCGAGCTGCGTCTCGGCAAGCAGGCGCACGCCGCCCGCGCTGAGCGAAAGCCGCCGCGCGCGAAGCGCCACCTGCTCGGCGGACTCTTCGCCGGAGACGTACACCACCTGGTCGGGCGGGAACGAGGCGAGCGCCTGCAGGAGGAGCGTCGACTTGCCGATGCCCGGATCGCCGCCGAGGAGCGCGACCTGCCCGGCGACGAGCCCGCCGCCGAGCGCCCGGTCGAGCTCCGCCATGCCGGTGGAAATGCGCTCCTGCTCGCGCGCCGGCACGGCGTCGAGCGCCACGGCGGCTGCGCCGGAACGGCGGGCGAGCCCGCGCTCGGCGATGGTCTCGCTCAGCGTGCCGGCCGCCCCGCACGAGGGGCAGGTGCCGAACCACTGCAGCGCGCTCGCGCCGCAGTCGGTGCAGACGTAGGCGGTCTTGGGCTTCGCCAACTACAGGACCTCGGCGACCGGGACGCGCGGGGCGAGCGCGCACAGGAGCTCGTAGCCGACGGTGCCTGCGGCGGCCGCCACTTCGTCGGCGGAAAGCCCTTCGCCCCAGAGCGTGACCGGCGAGCCGATGTAGGCGTCCGGCATGCCGGTGATGTCGACGCAGAGCATGTCCATGGATACCCGTCCAACGGTCCGCGTGCGCTTTCCGTTGACGAGCACCGGCGTGCCGCTCGGCGCGTGGCGCGGGTAGCCGTCGGCATAGCCGCAGGCGACCACGCCGATGGTCATCTCGCCGGCCGCCTCGTAAGTGAAGCCGTAGCCGACCCGCTCGCCCGGATGCAGGTGCTGGACGGCGATGAGCTCGGAGGCGAGCGTCATGGCCGGCCGCAGGTCGAAGCTCTCCGCCGGCCGGTCGGGAAACGGCGAGCAGCCGTACAGCATGATGCCCGGGCGCACCCAGTCGCCCCGCGCTTCCGGGAAGCGCAGCAGCGTCGCCGAGTTGGCGAGCGAGCGCGGCGCCTGGGCGAGCCCCTCGATCGGCCTGCACATCTCCGCCATCCAGTCGAGCTGCGCCTGGACGCCGCTCGGGCCGTCGGCGTCCGCGAAATGCGTCATCGCAACGATGGTGCGCACCTGCGGGTGCATGCGGATGGCGTTGTACGCCGGGCGCAGTGCGTCGACGGTGAACCCGAGCCGGTTCATGCCGGTGTTGATCTTCAGGTAGACGTCGATGTCGGAGGGGAGCGCCGTGGTGCGCAGCATCTCCACCTGCTCGGCATTGTGGATGACGGGCACGAGGCCGTACTTGCAAAGGAGCGGCACGTCGGAGGCCTTGAAGAAGCCCTCGAGCATCAGGATGGGCTTGGCGAACCCGGCCAGGCGCAGGCGCGCGGCCTCCTGGAAGTCGAGCACCGCTATACCATCGGCACCTTCGAGCGCCCGCGCTGCCCGCTCGAGGCCGTGCCCGTAGGCATTGGCCTTCATGACCGCCCAGAGCCGCGCGCCCGCGGCATGCTTGCGGGCGATCGAGAGGTTGTGCGTCAGCGCGCCGGCTGAGATGGTGGCCCGGATCGGCCTCGGCATGGAACCGTCACTGTTTTCCGACCGGCCAATTCAAACACAAACGCCGATTCACGCACAAAGCATCCATGCTATAAAGCGCGGCCCACGGGGGAATTCCCATTGAATTCCGGCTTCTACATCATCATGGCGGCGCAGTTCTTCTCGTCGCTCGCCGACAATGCGCTGCTGGTGGCGGCGATCGCGCTGCTCATGCAGTCCGACGCGCCCACGTGGCTCACCCCGTACCTCAAGTTCTTCTTCGTCGTCTCCTACGTGCTGCTCGCGCCCTACGTCGGCGCCTTCGCCGACCGCCTGCCCAAGGGCCAGGTGATGCTCATCTCGAACGGGGTCAAGATCCTCGGCTGCCTGGCGATGCTCTTCGGCTCGCACCCG
>CAYWSG010000108.1:0-10192 GCA_964461055.1 uncultured Enterobacteriaceae bacterium
CGCGTGGCCTTGCCCACCTCGAGGTGCGGGGCGTCGGCCCGCGTGGCGGCCTTGACCCAGGCGGCCGGGATCACCTGCCTCGCCTGCGCGCGGCCGCCATCGGCGAGCAGCAGACCGAAGCGTCCCCAGTCGCGCAGGGTGGCATTCAGGCCGGCGAAGGCGATCTCGTGGGCGCCGCCGTCGATGAGCCACGTAGCGTAGGACTCGGCGCCCATGGGCTGCCAGATCTTCTGCGAAAGGTAGTCGGCGAGCGGCATGCCGGTCGCGGAGCGCAGCACGAGGCCGAGCACCTGTGTGTCGGCCGAGGAGAACGAGAACCGGGTGCCGGCCGGGGCGGCGCGCTCGCTGAACGGAAGCACCGTGTCCACGCCGCCGGGGCCCTGGCGAAGGAAGGTCTTGCGCGCGAGCACCCGCATGTGGTCCGCGCCGTCGTACTGCTCGACGAAGCGCACGCCCGAGGTCATGGTGAGGAGCTGGCGCAGCGTCGTCTCGCCGTAGGGATGGCCCTTCAGCTCGGGGACGTACCGGTCGGCGCGATCGTCGATGGAGGCGATCTTCCCCTCCTCGATCGCGATCCCGACGAGCATCGCCACCACCGTCTTCGCCATCGACCGCGAGGCGAAGCGGTGCTCGGCCGTGCGCTCGTACTGGTAGTCCTCGAAAAGGACCGTGTCGCCCTGCAGGATGAGGAGCCCGGTGTTGCGGTTTCGCGCGAGGAACCCCGGAAGCGACTGGGCGCGGCCGGCGTAGGTGTAGTAGAGGTCGAGCGCCGCCGCCGCGCGCTTCAGCTCGCGGATCTCCTGGCTCCGCGCCGCCGTGCGCGCGGGCGCGACCTCGTCGATGCGGCTGTACCGCCCGACGAGGCAATGCTCCGGCATCGGCCCCGCCTCCGGCTCGCAGACCGGGTAGCCGTCCTTGCGGCCGAGCAGGTCTTCGTCCGGGGCAGCGAATGCGGGACTGAAAGCAGGAGTAAGGAGGAAACCTATCAAGGCCAAAGACGGGAGCTTCACACCGCGCGGTCCCGCTTGATCGGCCGCACGTTGAGCGCCGAGACGATCTCGGTAATCTCCCTGGTGATGAAGCGCGCGGTGATCGGCGTGCCGTCGTAGTGCAGGATCGAGATGAGCGAGGCGGGATTGATGCCCGCCTCGTTCACGAGCAGCGTCTTCAGCTGCGCGTCGCGGTTCTGCTCGATCACGAACACCTTCGTGTGCGACTGCACGAAGTCGAAGATCTCGTCGGCGAAGGGGAACGCCCGGACGCGAAGGGCGTTGACGTGAATACCGTTCGCCGAAAGCGCCTCGAGCGCCTCGTGCATGGAAGGGCTGGTGCTTCCGTAGTAGATGGCGCCGAACCGCGCCGGCTCCTTGCTCGGCGTGAGCACGGGCTTCGGCACCAGCGTCTTCGCGTGCTCGTGCTTCTTGAGCAGGCGCTGCATGTTGTAGACGTAGTCGGCGCCCGCCTCGGAGTACACCGCATACGGGTTCTTGCTCGTGCCGCGCGTGAAGTAGGCGCCCTTGGTCGGGTGCGTGCCGGGGTAGGTGCGGAAAGGCACCCCGTCGCCGTCGACGTCGAGGTAGCGGCCGAACTCCTTGCCGGCCTCCAGCATCTCGGCGGTCATGATCTTCCCGCGGTCGTAGACCCTTTCATCATTCCAGCTCAAAGGACGACATAGGCGCTGGTTCATCCCTATGTCGAGGTCGGTCATGAGGAATACCGGCGTCTGCAGCCGCTCGGCGAGGTCGAAGCAGTCGGCGGCCATGGTGAAGCACTCGTGCGGGTCCTCGGGGAAGAGGAGCACGTGCTTCGTGTCGCCGTGCGAGGCATAGGCGCAGGCGAGGACGTCGGACTGCTGCGTGCGCGTGGGCATGCCCGTCGAGGGCCCGCCGCGCTGCACGTCGATGATCACCGCCGGGATCTCGGCGAAGTAGCAAAGGCCGATGAACTCGCTCATGAGCGAGATGCCCGGGCCGCTCGTCGCGGTGAAGGCGCGCGCACCGTTCCATCCCGCGCCGGTCACGATGCCGATCGAGGCGAGCTCGTCCTCGGCCTGGATGATGGCGAACTTGTTCTTGCCGGTCTCCTTGTCGACCCTCAGCCGGCTGCAGTACCTCTGGAAGGCTTCCGCGAGCGACGACGAGGGCGTGATCGGGTACCAGGCGCATACGGTGGCGCCGCCGTAGACGCAGCCGAGCGCCGCCGCGGCGTTGCCCTCCAGGAAGATCCGGTCGCCGACGTTGTAGGCCCGGCGCACCTTCAGGCCGAGGGCGTCCTTCAGATTCTCCTTGGCAAAATTCAAGCCCATCTGGAAGGCATTCAGGTTGGGCTTGAGGAGTTTCTCCTTGCCCTTGTACTGCTCGCCGATCAGCTCGGCGATCACGTCGGGCTCGATGCCCATCATGCCGGCGAGCGCGCCGACGTAGATGATGTTCTTGAAGAGCTGGCGCTCGCGCGCGTCCGTGTAGGTCGCGTTGCAGATCTCCGTGAGCGGCATGCCGATCACGTTGATGTCCTCGCGGAACCGGGAGGCGGGAAGCGGCTTCGTGTTGTCGTAGAAGAGGTAGCCGCCCGGGTCGACCTCCTTCACGTCCTGGTTCCAGGTCTGCGGGTTCATGGCGACCATGAGGTCGACGCCGCCGCGGCGGCCGAGGTGCCCCGCCTCGGTCACCCTCACCTCGTACCAGGTGGGCAAACCCTGGATGTTCGAGGGAAAGATGTTGCGCGGCGAGACCGGGATCCCCATGCGCAGGAAGCTCTTGGCGAAGAGCTCGTTCGCGCTCGCGGAGCCCGAGCCGTTGACGTTGGCAAACTTGACGACGAAGTCGTTGACCGCTTCGATTCTTTTCATTTCCTGCCGCTCGCTCGTTGAAGCCACTTCACGCCGCTTTCCGTTTGAGTTGGACGACTTTGGGCGAGCCCTTGCTACGGCACCCGGGCCCGGCATAGGTCATGTCGAGGAAGAACTTCTGCATGTCCCAGGCGCCCGTCGGGCAGCGCTCGGCGCACAGGCCGCAGTGCAGGCAGACGTCCTCGTCCTTCACCATCACGCGGGCCGTCTTGAGCGGGCCGCTCACGTAGAGGTCCTGGGTCACGTTGCTGGCCGGGGCGTTCAGCCGCCCTCTCAGCTCCTTTTCTTCCCCATTCTGGGTAAAGGTGATGCAGTCCATCGGGCAGATGTCGACGCAGGCGTCGCACTCGATGCACAGCTTGTCGGTGAAGACGGTCTGCACGTCGCAGTTGAGGCAGCGCTGCGCCTCCTTCCACGCGGTGGCGACGTCGAAGCCGAGCTCCACCTCGGCCTTCACGTTCTTCAGCGTGATCTTGATGTCCTGCCAGGGCACCTTGTAGCGCAGGTCGGGCGCCACCTCGTTGTCGTAGCTCCACTCGTGGATGCCCATCTTCTGGGACACGAGCGTGACGCCGGGCGCCGGCCGCTCCTCGATGTTTTCCCCGTTGAGGAACTTGTCGATGGAGACCGCGGCATCGTGGCCGTGCGCCACCGCCCAGATGATGTTCTTGGGGCCGAACGCGGCGTCGCCGCCGAAGAACACGTGCGGCAGGCTCGACTGGAAGGTGCTCGCATTCAGGACGGGCAAGCCCCACTTGTCGAACTTGATGCCCGCGTCGCGCTCGATCCACGGGAAGGCGTTCTCCTGGCCGACCGCGACGAGGACGTCGTCGCACTCGAAGAACTGGTCGGGCTCGCCCGTCGGCACGAGGCTGCGCCGGCCCTTCTCGTCGTAGACCGCCTTCACCTTCTCGAAGACCATCCCGGACAGGCGGCCGTCCCTGACGACGAACTCCTTGGGCACGAGGTAGTTGAGGATGGGGATGCCCTCGTGCATGGCGTCCTCCTTCTCCCAGGGGCTCGCCTTCATCTCCTCGAAGCCCGAGCGCACGATCACCTTGACGTCCTCGCCGCCCAGGCGGCGCGAGGTGCGGCAGCAGTCCATGGCGGTGTTGCCGCCGCCCAGCACGATGACCCGCTTGCCGATCTTCGAAACGTGCCCGAAGGACACGCTCGAGAGCCAGTCGATGCCGATGTGGATGTTGGCCGCGCCTTCCTTGCGCCCCGGGATGTCGAGGTCGCGCCCGCGCGGCGCGCCGGAGCCGACGAAGATCGCGTCGAAGCCTTCGCCGAGCAGCGTCTTGAGCGACTCGATTTTCCGCTGGACGAAGGAGACGCCCAGGTCGAGGACGTAGCCGACTTCCTCGTCGATCACCTCCTCGGGCAGGCGAAAGCGCGGGATCTGCGAGCGGATCATGCCGCCGGCGCGCGGGTCCTGGTCGAAGACCGTCACCTCGTAGCCGAGCGGCGCAAGGTCGCGCGCCACCGTGAGCGATGCGGGCCCCGCACCCACGCACGCGATCCTGCGCCCGTTGGAAGTGGTTTTTTTCTGGGAAGCGATTTTCTTCTGAACCGCTTCCTTTTCCTTGTAGTCGGCCGTCACCCGCTTCAGGCGGCAGATGGCGACCGGCTCGGGCTTGGCGGCGTTCGTCTCCTCGACGCGCCCCCGGCGGCAGGCGGGCTCGCACGGCCGGTCGCAGGTGCGCCCCAGGATCCCGGGGAACACGTTCGACTTCCAGTTGATCATGTAGGCGTCCGAGTACCGTCCGGCGGCGATGAGGCGGATGTACTCGGGCACGGGGGTGTGGGCCGGGCAGGCCCACTGGCAATCGACGACCTTGTGGAAGTAGTCGGGGTTACGGATGTCGGTGGGCTGCAACTGGGCTCCTTGCCGCTAAGTGGCTTTTATAAAAGGGATTTATACCCCTGCGCCAAGTCTACTCCTTCGCCGCGCGGCGGTGGGCCCCGCAGGCGAAAGCGTCAGCCGGGAGCGCGGTTGTGGCGCAGCCAGTAGGCCCCGATGGCCTCGGCGGTCTCGACGAACTCGTTGAAGCGCACGGGCTTCACGATGTAGCTGTTCGCCCCGTAGCGGTAGCACGTCTCGAGGTCCCGCGCCTCGCTCGAGGAGGTGAGGACGACGACCGGGATGGTCTGGGTGGACGGATCGCCCTTGATCCGCCGCAGCACCTCCAGCCCGTCCAGGCGGGGGAGCTTGAGGTCGAGGAGCACGAGCCGCGGCCTGAGCGGCGGGCGGCCCGGGCCGCCGAAGAGCGCCTCCACCGCCTCCACCCCGTCGCGCGCGACATGGACGCGCGAGCGGTACTTTTCGAAGGCGTCGAGGGCGAGCTCGAGGTCGTCGCGGTTGTCCTCGACGAGCAGGATCGTGGGGTCGGGCATCGCCTCCACCATGTCAGCGCGCCTCCAGGGTGAAGGAGAACGTGGCGCCGGCCCCGGGCCGGGCGTCGGCCCACACGCGGCCGCCGTGGCGCTCGACGATGCGCCGCACGAGCGCGAGGCCGACCCCGGTGCCCTCGTACTCCTCTTCGCGGTGCAGGCGCTGGAAGACGCCGAACAGCCGGTCGGCGTAGGCC
Source organism: uncultured Enterobacteriaceae bacterium (assembly GCA_964461055.1). Lineage (GTDB taxonomy): Bacteria > Pseudomonadota > Gammaproteobacteria > Burkholderiales > SG8-39 > SCGC-AG-212-J23. The sequence goes on from CAYWSG010000108.1 coordinate 5,440, forward strand.
ATGTCGAAGCCCACGCCGTTGTCGGCGACGGCCCAGGCGTGAGTGCCGTCCTGCAGCGAAAAGGCGCGCACCTCGATGCGGGCGGGCTCGCGCCCGCGCGTGTACTTGAGCGCGTTGCTGAGCAGGTTCACGAACACCTGGCGCAGGAGCGTCGGGTCGGCCCGGCAGGTGCCGAGCTCGCCGACGACGAGCTCGACCGGTCGCCCCTCGCGCTCGGCGGCGAGGTCCTCGAGCGCCGCGCGCACCACGTCGGCCACCTCGAGCTCGCGCACGTGCAGCGCCCGGCGGCCGAGCCGGCTGAAGGCGAGCAGGCCTTCGATCAGCGCGCCCATGCGGCCGGCCGCCTCGCGGATGCGCGCGAGGTGCGCCTGCGCCTTCTCGGGCACCTCGGCCGCGAAGTCGCGCTCGAGGATGCGCGCGAAGCCGTCGATGGCGCGAAGCGGCGCGCGCAGGTCGTGCGAGATCGAGTAGGCGAACGCCTCGAGCTCCTCGTTCACGGCGGCAAGCTCCGCGGTTCGCCGGGCGATGAGCCGCTCGAGGGTTGCGTTGGCGCTTTTTGCGCGCTCGTAGTGAAGCATGCGGCGCGTGATGTCCTTGCTGTACACCACCACGCCGGTGACCTCGCCCTCGGGCGAGCGGATCGGCGTGCGCAGGAGCTCCGCCCAGCGTCCCTCGGCCGGCGGCGCCGGGTAGAAGAGCTCCTCGACGAAGCGCTCGCCGGCGAGCGCCCGGTCGAGGGAGGCCTTCATCCGCGCGCGCTCGGCGGCGCTGCGGGTGCTGTCGAGCACGTTCTCGCCCACCTGGAAGGCGCGGCCGGTGCGCTCGCGCAGGACGCGGGCGAACGCCTCGTTGAAGCTCGTCAGGCGGTAGTGGCGGTCGATCGAGAAGATGGAGTCGCCGCTCGCCTGGAACACGACCTCGAGCAGCGCCCGCTGCTCGGCCGAGGCGTCCAGGGCCGGCTTTTCGTTCGGGATCACCCGTCCGAGTATGGCGAGCGCCCGGCGCGAGGGCCATCGGAGCCCCCCTGAGGCACCTCAGGGTTTTCCCTGATTTACCCGGGCTTTTTCAGGCCTTGCGGGCGTCGTCGGCCTGGCTGCGCGTCGCGCCGCCCACTTCGTAGAACACCGTCACGAAGTGCGTCACGGCGCCCGATTCGCCTTTCACGGCGCGGACGCTCCGCCATTCGCGGTACACGGCGCCGTTTCGCCGGCGCGCCCAGGTCGTGCCGGACCAGTAGCCCTTGCGCAGCACCGTCGCGTAGAGCTCGTCGTAGAACTCGGGCGGCTGCAAGGCCGTCCGCAGCGTCTTCTCCGAAGCCCCGAGCGCCTCCTCGCGCGGGATGCCCGTCACCGTCGAGAACGCCCGGTTGACGGTGAGCACCGTGCCGTCGGCTGCCGTGATGAGGATGGCTTCCGTCATGCCCTCGAGGGCGTGCGCGGCGAGGAGCAGGCGCTCCTCGCTCTCGCGCATGTCGGTGACGTCGTGCGAGACGAGCACGAGCCGGTTCGCGTCCGTCGATTCGCCGTTCACCGCCTGCACGCGGGTCTTGAACTGGCGCACGCGCCCGTGCCGGTCGACGAGGCGCAGCGACAGCTCGCGCGGCTTGCCGGTGGCCGCCGAGCGCAGCACCGCGAGCCGGGCGCGGTCGGCGTCGTCGGGATGCACGCGCCGGAACGCGTCCACGCCCTCCTCCAGGTCCACCGGGTCGAGCACCCGCTCGTACGAGGGGCTGACGTAGAGCCAGCGGCCGTCCTTGTCGACGAGCGCGATGAGGTCGCCCGCATGCTCGGCGAGCAGGCGGTAGCGCGCCTCGCTCTCGTGCAGCGCGTCGCGCGCGGCGAGCAGGCGCTGGTTCTGCACGAGGAGGACGTTGCCGATCGCCACGCTGTAGCCGAGCGAGCCGAGGAACGCGAGCGCGGTGACGAGCGGGCTCGTGTCGGGCAGGAACGCGGGACCGGTCGCCGCCACGCTCACCGCGGCGCCCGCGCAGAAGCTCGCGATCGAAAGGAGCGCCCCGGGAATGCCGCGCAGCGCCGCGACGTTGAGCGAGGTGGCGAAGAGCCAGCCGTAGGCGATCCAGAGCGGAAAGTGCAGCGCCGCGGTCCACGCGCCGAGGAGGGCCGCGTCGGCGAACAGGGTCTCGAGCTCCGCGCGCTTCGAGTCGCGCGAGAAGCGCGCGCGCAGGTAGGCGAGGTGCGGGTAGACGAGGAACTGCGCGACGAGCAGCGTCCAGAAAAGCGGCCCGTAGTCGCGCTCGGCGCCGTGCAGGGCGACCGCGACGAAGCTGTAGGCGAAGGCCCCGGCCCGAAGGGGATAGTGGACCCGCGCGATGCGGTGGATGCGGCGGGGCTTCATGGCGATTCCGTGAAAAAAGGTTAATCACTTGAAACCCCGGCGGCTGTCAGGATTTGTCAGCCGCCGCCCGCGGCGGCGCCGCGCTGTCAGGAACTGTCAGCGATGCGCGATAATTCACTGTGGCCGATCCCCTCACCCGCTCATGAGCCAGCTCGAAGCCCTTCGCCAGCATTCCCTCGTCGTCGCCGATACCGGCGACATCGACGCCGTCGCGCGGTGGAAGCCGCAGGACGCCACGACCAACCCGTCGCTTCTGCTCACCTCCGCCCAGGACCCGCGCTATCGGCCGCTCGTCGAGCGCGCGATGGCCGACGGCGAAGGCGATCCCGGCCAGGTGATGGACGCGCTCGCCGTGCGCTTCGGCGCCGAGATCCTCAAGCACGTGGCCGGCCGGGTCTCCACGGAGGTCGATGCCCGCCTCTCCTTCGACGAAGAGGGCTCGTTCCAGAAAGCGAAGAAGCTCGTCTCGCTCTACGAGAAGGCCGGCGTGGACCGCAGCCGCGTGCTCATCAAGCTCGCCTCGACCTGGGAAGGCATTCGCGCCGCGGCGCGCCTCGAGCGCGAGGGCATCCACTGCAACATGACGCTGCTTTTCTCGTTCGCGCAGGCGGTGGCCTGCGCGGATGCGGGCGTCACGCTCATTTCCCCGTTCGTGGGGCGCATCTACGACTGGCATCGCCAGGCGCGCAAGGTCGACGACATCCCGGTCGAGGAAGACCCGGGCGTCGCCTCCGTCGTCCGCATCTACAACTACTACAAGAAGCACGGCTATCCCACGCAGGTCATGGGCGCGAGCTTCCGCAAGACCGGGCAGATCCTCGCGCTCGCCGGCTGCGACCTCCTCACCATCGCGCCGGACCTCCTGCAGAAGCTGCAGGCCGCGGAGGGCGGCGTCGAGCGCCGGCTCTCGCCCGAAGCGGCGAGGAAGCTCGACATCGCCAGGGTTTCGCTCGACGAGAAGGCGTTCCGCTGGCAGCACAACGAGGACGCGATGGCCACCGAGAAGCTCGCCGAGGGCATCCGCCGCTTCGCGGCCGACGCGGTGAAGCTGGAAAAGCTCCTGACCTCCCTGGCCGCCGCCGTTCCGGCCAAGTAGTCGCCCCCGTAGCCCCCTGCGGGTGGACCCTTGGCTACGGGTCGGCCCTCAGCGCTTCTTGCGGATCCGCTCCCACAGCCAGCCCACGCCATAGAGCACGAGCGGTACGCCGATGGCGAGCGTTGCGGGATAAAGCGCCTTGCCGTGCTGCGACTCGTCGGAGAAGACGAGGATCGTCATGATGTTGAGGCCGGCGACGACGAGCCAGAGCACCGTGAAGAGGAGCCAGATTTTCTTCCAGAGCGCCATGCGAGGTCAGCTCCCGCCCGACTGCTGCTTCGCGCGAGCGGCCTCCGCCCGTGCTTCGGCGCGCTTCTGCGCCGCGCGGAAGGCGCTCTCGCCGGGGATCGAGGAACGCGGCATGTACGGGGCGAGCCGGCTCGCCGCCTCCGGCATGCTGGCGGCGATCTCTGCCACGGCCTCCTCGGTCCGGTAAAGATCTCCGTAGGCCTCGCTCATGCGCCGGCGAAGCTCCGTCGCTTCGCGGATCCAGCCGGGACTCCGCCGCGCCGCGCCGGCCATGTGCGCGGCGAGGGCGCGCTCGCTCGCCTGCGCCTGCGCGGCGAGCCGCGCCGCGTCGACCTGCCGCTGCGCGAGCGCGCGCGCGCCGACGAGGTAGAGCTCCGCAGCACGGGCGAATTCCTCCCGTTGGGAGGTCCTCATGTCCGCCAGCGCCTCGAGGCGAGACTCGGCGGCGATGACGTGCTCCTGGGTCGGGGTGGCCTCGAGCCAGTTGCGCATCTCCGCGCTCGCCTCGGTGACCAGGGCGGCGATGGCGCGCTGCTGGCTGCGAGCCTCGTGCGCGCTCCATGCCCACCAGGCGGCGAGGGCAAGGAGGACGACGACGACCGGAATCGCAAGCCTGCCTGGCACTCTCATGGCCCGAGGATAGCCGAGCCGAGCGCGGGGACGCTGCGCAATACCCCGCAGGCGCGCGAAAGCACGAGCGGAGGGGCGGCGGAGCGCCGCCGCCGACCGCTCGTGCGCTGACTGCTTCGGGCTTGCCGCTAGCGGCTGCTGCCGCCCGCGCCGCCGGTGCCTCCGGTCGTTCCGCTCGTGCCGCCGCTGCCGACGGTGCCGCTCGAGCTTCCGCCGACGCCCGTGCTCGCGCCCGAGCTGCCGCCGGTCGAGCCGGCGCCGCTCGAGCTGCCCGGCGTGCTGCTGGTTCCCGAGGACGTGCCGCTGCCCGAGCCGGTCGCGCCGGCCTTCTGCTGCTCGCACGCCTCTTTCGCCGCGCCGGTCAGCCCGGTGCAGTCGGTCGTCGCCCCGCTGCTCGAGGAGCCGCTTCCCATGGTGCTGCCG
>CAYWSG010000109.1:0-10015 GCA_964461055.1 uncultured Enterobacteriaceae bacterium
ATGGCCATGCGCGAGGCGACGCTCGTCCCGGGCTCCGTGTCGTGGCGCACCAGCTTACCGTCGCGGCGCTCGATCCAGTGCAGCGCGCCGTCGTCGGCGATCCTCGGCTGGTAGGCCATGGCGGGCACCCATTCGGCGAAGACGGCGTCGATGCGGCGCGCAAGCCCGGGGCTGTCGATGAGCAGGCCCATCTCCGTGTTGAGGTCGGCCGAGCGGGGGTCGAAGTTGTACGAGCCGATGAACACGCGCTCGCCGTCCACGGCGAAAGTCTTGGCATGGAGACTGGAGGCGGAGCTGCCCGAGCTTCCGGCCAGCCTGGACTTCCGCCGCGCGGGAGGTTGCCACTCGGGCTGCCCCGCGGACCGCGGCAGCCGGCGCAGCTCGTAGAGCTCGACGCCGGCCTCGAGGAGCGCCCGGCGCCGCTTGGCGTACCCGGCATGCACCACGGCCACGTCGGTGGCCTCGAAGGAATTGGTGAGGATCCGCGCGTTGACCCCGTTGCTCGCCATGCGCGTGAAATGCGCCGTGCCCGTCTCGGCCGGAGCAAAGTACCCGGAGACGAGCTCGACGGTGTCCCGGGGCTCGCCCAGCAGCTGGACGAGCCGGTGCGGGAGCAGCGCGCTCTCCTCGGCCCGCCCCAGGCCCTTCGCCGGGTCGTCGCTCACCAGCCGGACGGTCGTCCACTCGAACGCCAGCCGGCCCGCCAGCAGCTCCCGTGCGAAAGGCGCGCTTTCCACCGCCTCGCCGCCTTTCACGTCGCCGCCCTTCTCTTCCCCTTTCCCTTCCCCACGCCGCCCGGCCTGCGGCTCGTCTTCCGCGGGCTTTCGTGAACCGTCCTTCAAGATGCGGCTCGCCGGGTAGGAGGAGCCGCTCGCCCAGTAGCGGTCGAAGTCGGCCGAGACCTCCGCCACGACGGGGCCGACCGCAAGGACGTCGAGGTCCATGAAGACGACCCCTTCTTCTGTGGCGTCAAAGTACTCGTCGCCGACGTTGCGGCCGCCGACGATGGTGGCCTGGCTGTCCGCGGTGAAGGACTTGTTGTGCATGCGGCGGTTCAGCCGGGCGAAGTCGACGAGATAGCCGAGCCAGCGCGCGCGGCGCTGGACGAACGGATTGAAGAGCCGCACCTCGATGTTCTCGTGCGCGTCGAGCCCGGCAAGCTTCGCATCGAGCCCGGCGGTGTTGTTGTCGTCGAGGAGGAGCCGGACGCGCACGCCGCGCTCGGCGGCCGCGCGCAGCTCCGCCATGAGGAGCCGCCCCGAGTGGTCGTCGTTCCAGATGTAGTACTGCACGTCGAGCGAGCGCTCCGCGGCGCGCGCGAGCAGCACCCGGGCGGCGAAGGCATCCCGCGCCCCGGGCAGCGCGTAGACGCCCGAGCGTCCCGGGTGCGCGGCGGCGCGAGGAGCTATGGCGCGGCCGAGCGCGGTATCGGCGGTATCGACGAACGCCGCCGATGCCGTACGTCCCTCGAGCGACGGCAGCCCGCCGCAGCCGCCGAGCGCCGCGGCAAGCAACCCGGCGAGCAGGCGAGCGCGCAACGGCTCGGGCAGCCGGCGCTTCATCCACTGCGCTCCTCGGCGAGGCCGAAGCGCCGCCACACGAAGAGCACCGCCACGACGATGAGCGCCGTATCGGCCGCGAGCAGCGCGTAGGTCACCGTGCTCGGCTCGCGCATCGCCGCGCGCACCCGGTCGACGAAGGTGAGCGCGAGCAGGATCCATGGCGCCATGCCGATCGCCGTGCCGGCGAGGAGCTCGAGGAACGGAAGGCGCGAGGCCCCGGCGACCACGTTCACGGTGGAGAAGCCGGCCACCGGCAGGAGCCGCAGCGCGGCCACCGACCACAGGCCCCTGCGAACGAGCCGATGCGTGATGGCGTTGAGGCGCGCGCCGGCGAGCCGGCGCACGGCATTGCGTCCGAGGAGCCGTCCGGCTCCGTACGTCACGGCAGCGCTGAGGAGCGCTCCACCGAACGCGCAGAGCGCGGCGAGCGCGGCGGGAAAAAGAAAGCACGTCACCACGACGAGCAAGGTCACCGGGACTCCGATGAGCCCGGCGAGCGGAAACGCCGCCACGGCAAGGAGCGGCGGGATGTCCTCCGCGGAAAGCATTCCGTGCAGGGGCGTATAGCGCCACAGCGCGGCAAGCGCGGCGAGCGCGAGAAGCTCGGCGGCGAAGCGCGCGATGCGAAGCGCCATCGGGCGGCGCTCGTCGGGCGGAACGAATTCCTTCACCACGCGCTCGGGATCCACCGGCCGCTCCGGATCGACGATGGCCGAGGCCGGGATGATGCGGTCGAGGTCGGCGGCGGCGACCGGGTTGATCGGCAGGAGCTTGCGCTCGGGCTGGCCCAGCGCTTCGATGGCCCGGATGAGGCTCCCGCCGGATTGCGCGGTCCGCGCCCGCACCGCTTCCGGCGTCGTGCCCAGGTGCTCGGCGAGAAGCCGCTCCCGCAGGCGGGCGATGGCGCGCCGCACCCGTTCCTCGCCGCGCGCCTCGATGGCCACGTTGCATTCGGTGTCGAAGCCCATGGAGCGATTGTTGAAGTTGGCCGAGCCGACGCAGCAGGTCTCGTCGTCGACCACGAGCACCTTGCTGTGCACGTTGAGCAGGCTCGGGCCTTCCAGACCGGCGATGTGCGGATAGAGCAGGCGGTAGCGCCCTTCGGCGTCGGCCGCCCGCAGCCGCTCGTGCAGGCGCGCGCGCAGCACGCCCATCGTGCGCTCCTCGAGCCAGCCCTCCTCGGTGCGCCGCGACACGACCACCACTTCCGGGCCGCCCGGCTCGCGAAGGCGCGCTTCGAGCGCGGCGCCGACCACGCTCGAGCTGAAGTACTGGTTCTCGAGGTACAGGCTATGCCGGGCCGCGCCGATCGCGTCGACGTAAAAGCTGCGGATCTCCTCCACGGGCCGGCCGCCGGCCCAGCCCGGATCGGTGCGCATGATGGCGACGCCGACGTCCGTGATGTCGGGCTCGACGCCGTCCGGCCACGGGTCGTGCGCAGGCGGCCCATCGAGGGCCGCGACTTTCGTCGCCACCCTCAGCCACCGCTCGCGGCAGAGCTCGCCGAGCGCGCGCGCCGCCGCGCCGTCGACGGTCGACTGCACGTCGTGGTTTGGCCGCGCGATGCGCCCGCTCGCGTCGACGCGATACGGCTCGTCGCGCCGGTGCTGCGGCGTGTCCCAGCGTCCGTGGGTGAGATCGAGCCCGCCGACGAAGCCGACCGCATCGTCGATCACCACGACCTTCTGATGATGCGAGCCGCTCGGCGGGTGCCGGTCGTCGAGCCGGAACTCGAGCCGCCGGTGGGGGCGCGTCTTCCAGCCGAGCTTGTAGAGCGGCACCCATTCGCGGTCGAGCGCGAACACCATGGCGAAGTCCCACGACAGCACGTAGATCCGCAAGCTGCGCGTGCGCCGCACGAGCGCCATGAGGAACGCCCCGAGCTCCTCGGGCAGGCCATCGCCCGCGCCCTGCGGCACGAGGCGGATGCGGCTGTCGAAGTCCCAGCCGAGGATGAAGACCGTGCGCCGGGCCTTCGCGAGCGCCGAGCGCACCGCGGAGAAGTACGCCGCCCCGTCGATCAGGAAGGCGAGCCGGCCGGCCCGCTCGATGCGCCAGCAGTTGCGCCCCGGCGAGAGGAGACTCATCGTGCCCTCTCCGCCCGCCCTATGCGCCCGGGCGCCGAGGGGCCTCCCGGGCGTTCCGCCGCTCGCGCCACAGCTTCTCCAGCCGCGCGACATCGAGCTCGGCGAGATCCGCCACGACCGCGTGCGCCCCGGCGTGCTCGAGCGCGCGCGCATTGCCGCCGCGGTCGATGCCGACGACGAGGCCGAAGCCCCCACGGGCTGCGGCCTGCACGCCCGAAACCGCGTCCTCGAACACGATCGCCTGCCCGGGCGCCGCGCCGAGCGCCTCGGCGCACTTCAGGAACATGTCCGGATGGGGCTTTCCCCGTGCGCCCAGTGCCTGCTGGTCGTTGCCGTCGAGACGCGCGTCGAAAAGTCGCGCGAGCCCCGCGAGCTCGAGGATCTCGCCGCCGTGGCGGCTCGAGGTGACGAGCCCGGTGCGCACGCCACGCGCGCGGAGCGCCTCCACCAGCGAGACAGTGGAGGCGAACGTCTCCACGCCGCGCTCGTGCAGGCGGCGCTCGAAGAACGCGTCCTTGCGCGCGGCGAGCGACTGGACTTCCGGCTCCGGCAGCGCGATGCCGCGTGCACGCAGGAAGCTGCGCACGCCCTCGATGCGCGGCTTTCCGTCGACGTAGGCGCGGTAGTCCGCGCGCTCGTCGAACGGCTCGAAGGCGCCGCCGCCGGCGCGGCGCTCGAGGAACTCGTCGAAAAGCTCCTTCCAGGCGGCGGCGTGCACGCTCGCCGTGCGCGTCACGACCCCGTCGAGGTCGAAGATCGCCGCCTGGAAGCTCACGCCGCCGAAATCGCGATTGCCGGGTTGTCGATCATGCCGCCGTGGAAATGCCGGTTGCCCTGGCCCCGTTCAGAATAGCGCCCCGGTCCGCGACTTCGTAGAGGTCCGTCCGGAGCCGTTCTCGCGCTTTCACGCAACGTATTGCGCCGCGGCACGCAAGATCGGGTCCCGGCGGCCGCCGCGGCACCCTAGCGTCGCAAGGCCTTCTCGAGCTCGCGCAGCCAGAGCACCGAGCTCGCCACGGCGGCGCAGAGCGCCCAGTCGGCCGCGCTGAGGCTCACGGTCGAGAACGCCTGCTGGAGGAACGGCACGTACACGACGGCGAGCTGGAGCGCCGCCGAGAGCAGGACCGCACCCAAGAGCCAGAAATTCGTGCGGTTCGTGAAGAGGCCGGCGAAGGCACTGCGCTCGTCGGAGCGGGCGTTGAAGACGTTGAAGAGCGAGAAGAAGACGAGCGTCGTGAAGGCCATGGTCTGCGCGTAGCGCAGCCCCTCGGCGCCGGCATGCGCGCGGGCGCCTTCCGTCTCGAGGAAGCCGCCCGGCAGGCTCGCGTCCACGACGAGGAGGGTTCCCACGGCCATGATCGCCGCGACGTGGAGGATCCCGGCCCACATGCGCGGCGGGATGACGCTCTCGCTCCGCGGCCGCGGCGGCCGGCTCATCACGCCGGGATCGGCGGGGTCCATGCCGAGCGCCAGCGCCGGCGCGCCGTCGGTCACGAGATTGACCCAGAGGATCTGCGTCGCGAGGAGCGGCAGCGCGAGCGCGCCCTCGCCCGCGCCGGCGAGGCCGATCGCCTCGGCGAGCAGCACGCCGAAGAACATCGTCAGCACCTCGCCCATGTTGGACGAGAGGAGGTAGCGCAGGAACTTGCGGATGTTGTCGAAGATCGCCCGCCCCTCCTCCACCGCCGCCACGATGGTGGCGAAGTTGTCGTCGGCGAGCACGATGTCGGCGGCCTCCTTGGACACGTCGGTTCCCGTGCGTCCCATCGCCACGCCGATGTCGGCGGTCTTGAGCGCCGGCGCGTCGTTCACGCCGTCGCCGGTCATCGCCACGATCTCGCCCCGGCGCTGCAGCGCCTTCACGATGCGCAGCTTGTGCTCCGGATTGACGCGCGCGTAGACCGTCGCTTCTCCCACGACGCGCTCGAGCGTGTCGTCGTCCATGCGCTCGAGCACCGCGCCCGTCACCGCCTGCACCTCGTCCGCCGTGCCGAGCTCGGCGGCGATCACCGCGGCCGTGATGGGATGGTCGCCGGTGATCATCACGGGCCGGATGCCCGCCTGCTTCGCCCGCGCCACGGCCTCCTTCGCCTCGGCACGGGGCGGGTCGATCATGCCGATGAGGCCGGCGAACACGAGCTCGTGCTCGAGGTCGTCGTCGGCCGTGCCGGGGCTCGCGCCCGGCTCCGCCGCGCGCCCGGGAAGCTCCCGGTAGGCGACGGCAAGGGTGCGCAGCGCCTCGCGCGCGAGCGCCTCGTTCGCGCGCAGGATCGCCTCGCGGCGGGACTCCCCCAGCGGCCGCTCCTCCCTCCCGACGAGCTCGGCGGTGCACCGGCGAAGCAGGACGTCGGGCGCGCCCTTGGTGAAGGCGACGAGCCGGCGCGCGTGTTCGGCGTCGGCGTGGAGCGTCGTCATGAGCTTGCGCTCCGAGGAGAACGGCACTTCCCCCACCCGCTCGAAGCGCGTGTCGAGCGCCTCATGGCGAAGCCCCGCCTTGCGCGCGGCGACGAGGAGCGCTCCTTCGGTCGGGTCGCCCTGCACCGTCCAGCGTCCCTCGCGCTCCTGGAGCACCGCGTTGTTCGCGAGGTCGCCGACCGTGAGGGCGCGGGCGAGCTCGAACCTCGCGCCCTCGGGCACGCTCACTTCGCCCTCGGGCGCGTAGCCCGTGCCGCCGAAGTCCACGCGGCCGCTCGCCGTGACGACCGCGCGCACGGTCATCTCGTTTCGCGTGAGCGTTCCGGTCTTGTCGGAGGCGATGACGCTCGCCGAGCCGAGCGTCTCCACCGCCGCAAGGTGACGCACGATGGCGTTGCGGCGCGCCATGCGTTGCACGCCGAGCGCGAGCACCGCCGTCACGACGGCGGGCAGCCCCTCCGGCACGGCCGCCACGGCGAGCGCGACGCCGAGGATGAGGACGTCGAAGAGCGCGGCAGGCCCGTCGATCTCCTGGAGGAGGAGAATGGTCGCGATCATCACGGCCGCGATCGCGAGCACCACGAGGCCGAGGAGGCGGCCGACGCGCGCGAGCGCCTGCTGGAGCGGCGTCGTCTCGGCGGGCGCCTCGCCGAGGAGGCGGGCGATGCGCCCCATCTGCGTCTGCATGCCGGTCGCCACGACCACCGCGAGCCCGTGCCCATGCGTGATCGCGGTGCCGCCGAAGACCATGTTGCTGCGATCGCCGAGCACCGTCTCCTCGTCGAGCGGCGCCGTCTGCTTGGATTCGGGCAGGCTCTCGCCCGTGAGCGCCGCCTCCGCCGCCTGCAGCGCCGCCGTGCGCACGAGGCGCGCATCGGCGGCGACGGCGTCGCCCTCTTCGAGCACGAGGAGATCGCCCGGGACGAGCTCGGCGGCCGCGACGCGCCGGCGGCGTCCTTCGCGCACCACGTTCGCGCCAGCGGCCGTCATGTCCTTCAGCGCGGCGAGCGCGCGCTCGGCGCGCGCCTGCTGGAAGTAGCCGAGCGCGGCGTTGAGGAGCACCACCGCCGCGATGGCAATCGCCTCGTAGGGCAGCGCCGCGTCCCGCTCGGCAAGCCACAGCCCGGCCGAGATCGCCGTCGCGGCGAGAAGCAGGACGACGAGCGGATCCTGGAACTGCGCGAGGAACTTACGCCAGCCGGGGACCCGACGCGCGGCGGCGAGCTCGTTGCGGCCGTACTGTGCGAGGCGCCGGCGCGCCTCGTCTTCCCCGAGGCCCCGCTCGCGGTCGGTCCCGAGCGCGCCGAGGACCTCGTCCGCCGTCTGACGATACGGCTCGCTCACGCGCGCACGACCGGCTCAATGGCCCTGCGCGGCGACGGGAAGAGGGCGGGCCTCGAGGGGCGGCGCGGGCGGCAGCCCGGTCACTTCGAGGATCTCGTCCTCGCCGAGCGTCTCGCGCTCGAGGAGCGCCGCGACGAGCGCGTCGAGCGAGCGCCGGTGCTTTGCGATCAGCCGCTTCGCCTCGTCGTGGCACTCGTTGACGATGCGGTGCACCTCGGCGTCGATGAGGCGCGCGGTCTCCTCGCTGAACGGCTTGTCGCCGACGAAGGCGGCCGGGCCGCCGAGGTAGGGGTTCTGGCGCGGTGCGAGCTGCACCATGCCGAGCACGTCGCTCATGCCCCAGCGCGTCACCATGTTGCGGGCGAGCTGGGTGGCCTGCTCGATGTCGTTCTCCGCGCCGGTGGTGCGCGTGCCGTACACGACCTCTTCCGCGGCACGCCCGCCCAGCATGCCGATGATGCGCGCCCGCAGGTACGCCTCCGGGTAGTTGTACCGGTCGGTCTGCGGCCGCTGGTAGGTGACGCCGAGCGCCTGGCCGCGCGGCACGATGCTCACGCGGTGCACCGGATCGGCGCCCGGCACGACGAGGCCGAGGATGGCGTGGCCGCTCTCGTGGTAGGCGATGCGCTCGCGATCCTCGCGCGAGAGCAGCAGCGGCCGCTCGGGCCCGAGGACGATCTTCTCCAGCGCGTCGAGGAAGTCCTTCTGCCCCACCGAGCGCTCCTCGCGCCGCGCCGCGAGAAGCGCCGCCTCGTTCACGAGGTTCTTCAGGTCGGCCCCCGAGAAGCCGGGCGTGGAGCTGGCGAGCTCCTCCAGGCTCACGTCGCTTCCGAGCGGCACCTTGCGCGTATGCACGCGAAGGATCGCCTCGCGGCCGGCCTTGTCCGGCAGGTTCACCACCACCCGCCGGTCGAAGCGCCCGGGTCGCAGCAGCGCGCGGTCGAGGACGTCCGGCTGGTTCGTGGCGGCAAGGACGATGATGCCCTCGCGCCCCGTGAAGCCGTCCATCTCGGTCAGGATCTGCTGCAGCGTCTGCTCCTGCTCGCTCGCGCCGCCGATCGCCACCTGCCCGCGCGCCCGGCCGATCGCGTCGATCTCGTCGATGAAGATGATGGCCGGCGCATGCTCGCGCGCCTGCTTGAAGAGGTCCCGCACGCGCGCCGCGCCGACGCCGACGATCATCTCCACGAACTCGGCCGCGCTCATGGAGAAGAAAGGCACGCCCGCCTCCCCGGCCACCGCCTTGGCGAGCAGCGTCTTGCCCGTGCCCGGCGCGCCGACGAGAAGCACGCCCTTCGGCGCGGTACCGCCGAGGCGGGTGTACTTCTCCGGCGACTTCAGGAAGTCGACGATCTCGACGAGCTCGTTCTCGGCCTCGTCGATCCCCGCCACGTCGTCGAAGGTCACCTTGTGGTCGGAGTCCTGGTCGTAGCGGCGGGCCTTGCTTTTGCCGATGCCCATCATGGCGCCCATGCCGAGCCCGCCGCCCTGCGAGGCGCGCCGCCAGATCCAGACGTAGAAGGCGATGATGAGGATCGCCGGGCCGAAGCCGAAAAGCAGCGTCAGGAGCGGCGAGCCCTGCCGGATCGGCTCGGCGCTGATCTCCACGCCGTGCTCGATCAGGAACGTCTCGAGCCCCGAATCGACGAACGCCGGCAGCTCGGTCGTGAACGTATCGGAGGTGCGCGGCGTCTGCGGGCGCGGCAGCCTGCGCGCCCCTGGCGGCCCCTTCACCGTTTCGCCTTCCGGCGGCCAGGTGACGGCCACGGCGAAGCGGCCCTCGATGCTCGTGCCCTGGCTGTAGATCGCGATGACGTTGCGCGCCGCGACCTGCTCCTTGAACACCGTGTAAGGGACGGTAACGGGTTCGCCTTCGGCCGGAAAGAAGGAGCGGACCAGCAGATAGTTGACGAGCAGCATCGCCAGGAAGACGAGCCACGCCTTCCGCGGCGGCAGCTTCTGCCCGCCGACCGGCCCCTGCCCGCCGGGGCCCTGCGCCGACGGCTGCGGGCCGGCGCGTCCGGGGGGGCCGGCACGTCCTGCCGGTCCCGCGCGTCCGGCCGGAGCAGCGCGTCCCGCGGGGTCGGCGCGTCCTGATGCGGCCATGAAGACTCCTTCACGCAAAACCTGTGCCCCATGAATGTGCGGCATCCGTCTTGCTTGCACAAGTGCCCGGGCGGACCGCGGCCTGAACTCCCTACCCGGCTCGCGGTCCATTGTTGAACGTCGTCAACGTCGAGGATGCACTCATGGGCGTGATGAACGAATTGGCGGTCCTGGACCCGAGCGGTCATTCGCGGGCCGCGTGGAATCCCGAAATTCCGGACGAAGTGGAGCGCGCGCGCAGGCTCTTCGAGTCGCTCGTCAGGCGCGGCTATCGCGCTTTCCGGGTGAGCGAAGCGGGAAGCGTTCCCGGCACCGTGTTCGACCCGCGCGAGCGGGAAACGGTCATGGTGCCGCCGATCGAAGGCGGCTGATGCCGCGATGCTCAGGCTGCTGCGCCACGGGCTGCGGCGCCTGATCGCTGCGCGGCGGCGCCACCTCGAAGCCACTCTAGCCCCCGATCGCCACGCCTACCGGCGTGCACGCACGCTGCTCCGGCGCCAT
>CAYWSG010000110.1:0-3230 GCA_964461055.1 uncultured Enterobacteriaceae bacterium
GAGCGCGCGCCTCACCAGCGCCGCGACGAGCGGGAGCTTGTAGCCGTTGTGCATGAGAGGCGCGGCGCCCTCGACGGCCGCCTCGGCCGCCTTTTCGAAGAGCTGCCTGTCCGGCGTTTTCTGGCGAAGCACCTCTTCGCACCGGATCGCCCGCCAGGGAATCGGCGCCACGCCCGTGAGCACGATCCTCGCGTCGTCGATCGTCCCGTCGTCCGAGAGCCGAAGCGAAGCCGCGACGCCGGCAAGGGCGAACGTCCACGCCTTGCGCTCCATCGCCTTGAGGTAGGTGCTTCGCGAGATCCCTTGCGAGGCACTTCGCGAGGCGCCTTGCGCACCCGGGGTGGACGCCGGCAGCCGGATGGCGGCGACGAGCTCGTCGTCCTCGATCACCGTCTCCGTTCGCCGCGCATCGTGGGGCAGCATGAAGAATTCGCCCGCCGGCACCGTGCGCTCGCCGCGAGGGCCGCAGAGCCTCACTTCGGCATCGAGGGCGATCAGTGCCGCGGCCGGATCCGACGGATGCACGGCACGGCAGGGGCTCGCGCCGAAGAGGGCGTGCCGCCGGTTGTCGCCCTCCTCCGCCGCGCAGCGATCGCCGCCCTTCAGCCAGCAGCGCACGCGCGGATTGCGGAAGTACCAGCAGCGCGGCCGCTGCAGCAGGTTTCCGCCGATCGTGGCCATGTTGCGAAGCTGCGGGCTCGCCGCCGCCGCGCACGCCTCGGCGAGCGCCGTGTGGCTTTGCTTGATCTTGCTATCGCTCTCGATTTCCTCCAGGACGGTGAGCGCGCCAATCACCACGCCGTCGCCGTCGGCTCGGATGCCAGCCTCCAGCACCCGCTTGATGTCCACGAGCTTCACCGGCGCGGCAATGTCGGCCTTCATGAGCGGCAGCAGGTCCGTGCCGCCCGCGAAGGGACGCGTGCGCGGCCCGAGGCCGGAGAAGGCTTCTTCCAAGTGCGCCGGACGGATGTATTCGAACGGTCTCACCTGATGAATATTAAGAATCAAGACTTGAAGACTCAGTCATAACGCCGCCAGAACCTTCGCGCTGGTAATGGGAAGGTCCCTCACCCGCACGCCGATCGCGTCGTAGATGGCGTTGGCGATGGCCGGCGCGGTCGGGATGAAGGGCGGCTCGCCGATGCCCTTGGCGCCGATGATGTTCGCCTCGAGGTCGGGCATGCTCTCGGTCGCGTTCCCGATGTCGGGCAGGTCCTCGGCCGTGGGCACCAGGTAGTCCTCGAGGTTCGCGTTCAGCACCTGTCCCAGCGCCGGATCGACGATGCGCTCCTCGAGGAGGCCGAAGCCCAGCCCCTGGGTGACGCCGCCGTAGACCTGGCTGTCCACGAGCGCCGGGTTGATGACGCGCCCGCAGTCGTGCGCGGTCACGATGCGAAGCACGGTCACCTCGCCCGTCTCCGTGTCGACCTCGACCTCCGCGATCTGCGCGCCGCAGGTGCGCACGCTCTTGCCCGAAGGGTTGGGGCCGCGCTCGCCCAGACCGCCGGTGCGGCTCTTCGCGCTCGCCGCCGCGTCGCGCACCGCCGGCCCGAGGCTCGGCAGCGTCGAGCTTCCCGCGCTCGTCGGCGAAATCAGGTTCGCGTCCGTGTCTCCCAGGCGCACCTCGACTTTTGACACCGCAATGCCGAGCTCTTCCGCCGCGATCTGCGCGAGCGCCGTGCGCGTCCCGGTGCCGATGTCCTGCGTGCCCGTGACGACGGTCGCGCCGCCGTCCTCGCCAAGCTCGACGCGCGCCTGCGCCGGCGGATGCCCCGCCCCCGCCGCCCAGTCGTGCGCCGCGAAGCCGATTCCCCGAAGGCGAGGGGAGTTTGGCGTTTCTCTGTCTCTCTCGTTTTGCAATTTTTCGGTCCGGATTTCATCTTTCCGGATCGAAAAGCGATTCTTCAAGACCTCGTAGCACTTCCGGAGGCTGTCCGGCGAGGTATAGGGCTTGCCGTTCTGCTGGTTGACCTCGGCGTAATTGCGCAGCCTGAGCTCGATCGGATCCATGTCGAGCTCGCGCGCGAGCCGGTCCATGGCGGACTCGAGGGCGAAGGCGGCCTCGGCATAGCCCGGCGCGCGAAATGCGATGGCGGGGCCGAGGTTGGTATGGACGCTCGTTTGCTCCGCGCGCACGTTGGGGCAGCGGTAGAGCGTCTGGTAGGTGCCCACGACGTCGCTCGCCTCGCCGCCCGCGGCGAAGGCGCCCGCGTCGAGCTCGATGCGCACGTCGATCGCGGTCAGCGTGCCGTCGCGCTTCGCGCCGAGGCGAAGCCGCTGGCGCGTGGCGTTGCGGTGCCCGGCGGCGAGGTTCTCGGCTTCGCGGTCGAGGATGAGCTGCACCGGCCGGCGCGCCTTGCGCGAGAGGAGCGCCGCGATCACGCTGTGCTTCCACGCGATCTGCTTCGAGCCGAAGCCGCCTCCCATGTGCTGCGTGATGACGCGCACGTTCTCTTCGGCAAGGCCGAGCTTTTCGGCCACGTCGGCGCGCACCGAATGCACGCCCTGCGTCGACTCGTAGAGCACCAGGCGGTCGTCGCTGGTTCCAGCGTCGCCCGATCCATCGGGACCGCCGGTTGCGCCATGGCCCCTTTGCCAGTCGGCGACGCAGCCATGTGGCTCGAGGCAGTTGTGGAGCGCCGTCTGCGTGGTGAACACGTCCTCGATCACGACCTCGGCCTCGCGGAAACCCGCTTCCACGTCCCCGCGCCCCTGCTTCTCGACCTTGCCCTGCTGTTCGAAAGAACTGTCCTCGCCGCCTTGTCGCTCCGGCGGAAAGCGGCATTCGTGCGGCAGGCGCTCGTAGCGCACCTCGATCAGCCGGAGCGCGTCGTCGGCGACCTCCGGGCTCTCGGCGGCCACCGCCGCCACCTCGTCGCCCACGAACTGCAGCTCCTCGTTGAAGAGCTGCCCGCCTTCGTACCACGCCATGTCGGGAACGTCGGCGCGCGAGAGCACCGCGTGCACGCCGGGCAGGCGCTCGGCCGCCGAGGTGTCGAGCCGCGCGATGCGCGCGCGCGGCCAGGGGCTTCGCAGCACCGCGGCCACGAGCTGGCCGGGCAGGCGCACGTCGGTGGCGTACTTCGCCCGCCCGGTCACCTTGTCCGGCGCCTCGATGCGCGGGTGCGCCGTGCCGACCGCGCCGGGCAGCGGCTCGCGCTTCATCGTCCGCGTCCCGCGGCAAGCAGGCCTGCGCGCACGATGTTGCGGTAGGCGCCGCAGCGGCAGAG
>CAYWSG010000110.1:3330-9719 GCA_964461055.1 uncultured Enterobacteriaceae bacterium
GTGCACGCGCCGCAGTTGCCCATGTCGCAGGCGCGCTTCGTGCCGGTGAGGCCGAGCTCGCCGCGCAGCACGTCGAGGAGCGTGCGCCGCGGCTCGAGCGAAAGCCGGTGCGCCATGCCGTTGACTTCGAGCGTGACCTGCTCCTCGGCCGGAATCATGCCCCGGCCGGCGAGCAAGAAGCATTCCGCCTGAACGCTCCGGACGGCACGTCCATTGCACACCGCCAGAAAAGTGAAAATCGCCCAGATCGCCCCGCTCGCCGAAAGCGTCCCGCCGCGGCTCCATGGGGGAACCGAGCGCGTGGTGTCCTATCTCACCGAGGAGCTGGTGCGCCTCGGCCACGACGTGACGCTCTTCGCGAGCGGCGACTCGGTCACCGCGGCGGAGCAGCGCGCCCACGAGTTCGACGTGCTCCACTTCCACATCGACCACGTGCACCTGCCGCTCTTCCGCGCGCCCAGGCACAAGTGCGTGACCACGGTGCACGGCCGGCTCGACCTGCCCGAGGCTGCGCCGCTCTTTCGCGGGTTCCAGGAGATGCCGCTCGTCTCGGTCTCCGACGCCCAGCGCCGGCCGATCCCCGGCGCCAACTGGGTCGGTACCGTGTACCACGGGCTGCCGGCCGAGGTGTGCCCGCTCAACCCCTCGCCGCCGCGCGGCGCCGCGCGCTACCTCGCCTTCCTCGGCCGCGCCTCTCCCGGCACGGGCCTCGAGGAGGCGATCCGCCTCTCGCGGCTCGCCAACGTGCGCCTGCGCGTGGCCGCCAGGGTGGACGACGCCCACTACTTCCGCGAGCGCATCGAGCCGCTCCTGCGCCACGGCGCTCCGGTGGAGCTCGTCGGCGAGGTCGACGACGCGGCCAAGCCCGGCTTCCTTGGCCGCGCGCTCGCGCTCCTCTTTCCCGCCGCCTGGCCGGAGCCCTTCGGCCTCGCCATGATCGAGGCCATGTCGTGCGGCACGCCGGTGATCGCGCGCAGCGACGGCGCGGCGCCGGAGATCGTCGACGAGGGGATCACCGGCTTCATCGCCGACGCCACCGAGGATGCGCTGGAAGCGGTCGAGCGCGCCGGGCGGCTCGACCGCATGCGCGTGCGCGAGCGCTTCGACGAGCGCTTCTCGGCCGCCCGCATGGCGCGCGACTACCTGGCGATCTACCGGGCGCTCGGGCGCGCGCAGCCGCTCCGGGCCGTGCGGCCATGAAGCGCGAAGCCGAGGAGGCCGCCGGGCCGGTATTGATCCCGGGCGTCGTCTCGCTCGCGGGCTCGGCGCGGCGCACGCTCAAGCACGGCGACACCTACGCGCTCTTCGACATCTACGGCGACGCGCTAGAGGTGGAGCGAAGCCCCACCGGGCTCTTCCACCACGACACGCGGCACCTCTCGCGCCTCGTGCTCGCCCTCGAGGGCCACCGGCCGCTCATGCTGAGCTCGAACGTGCAGCCGGACAACGTCACGCTCGACGTGGACCTCACGAACCCCGACGTGTTCGACGACGAGCGCCACGTGCTGCAGAAGGACACCTTCCACATCGCGCGCAGCAAGTTCCTGTGGGAGGCCACCTGCTACGAGCTCTTCAGCGTCGCGAGCTACGCCGAGCAGCCCACCGACCTTCACTTCACGCTCGACTTCGGCGCCGACTTCGCCGACATGTTCGAGATCCGCGGCCACCCGCGGGCGCGGCGCGGCGCGGTGCGCGTCGAGCCGCGCGGCCCCGCCGGGATCGCCTTCGTCTACGACGCGCTCGACGGCGTGCCGCGGGCCACCGTGCTCACCTTCTCGGTCCCGCCGCAGCGGCTCTCGGCCTCGCGCGCCGAGTTCGACCTGCGGCTGCCGGCGCGCGAGCGCCGCTCGATCGCGCTCACGGTGCAGTGCCTGCACGGGGACGACGCCGCCTCGTCGCATCGCTTCTTCACGGCGATGCGCCACGCGCGGGCGAGCCGCGCGCGCATGCGCGCGAGCGGCGCGGCCATCCAGACCTCGAGCGCGACGTTCAACAGCGTGCTCGAGCGCGCGCAGTCGGACCTCGCCATGCTGACGACCGACACGAACTACGGGCCGTATCCGTACGCGGGCGTGCCGTGGTTCACCACCGCCTTCGGCCGCGACGGGATCATCACGGCGCTCGAGATGCTCTGGCTCGAACCTTGGGTCGCGCGCGGGGTGCTCGGCTTCCTCGCCGCGCACCAGGCGAAGACCGAGGACCCGGCGGCCGACCGCGAGCCGGGCAAGATCCTGCACGAGGTGCGCGCGAGCGAGCTCGCCCGGCTCGGGGAGGTGCCCTTTCGCCACTACTACGGCTCCATCGACTCGACGCCGCTCTTCGTCGCGCTCGCCGGGCTCTACTGGACGCGCACCGGCGAGCGCGCCATGCTCGAGACGCTCTGGCCGAGCGTGCTGGCCGGACTGGAGTGGATCGAGCGCTACGGCGACCGCGACGGCGACGGCTTCGTCGAGTACGAGCGCGGCCGCGCCACGGGGCTGCGCAACCAGGGCTGGAAGGACTCCGTGGACTCCGTCATGCACGCCGACGGCCGCCTCGCTGAGGGGCCGATCGCGCTCTGCGAGGTGCAGGCCTACGTATACCTCGCGCAGCGCCTCGCCGCCCGCATGGCCTCCGACATGGGCGACCCGTCGTTGAGCCAGGTGCTCACCGAGAAGGCCGAGCGGCTCAAGGCGCGCTTCGAGGCGGCGTTCTGGTGCGAGGACCTCGGCACGTACGCCCTCGCGCTCGACGGCGCCAAGGACCCCTGCCGGGTGCGAAGCTCCAACGCCGGGCACGTGCTCTTCGCCGGCCTCGCGAGCCCCGAGCGCGCGCAGCGCGTGGCGCTCGGCCTCTCGGGGCGCGACTTCTTCACCGGCTGGGGCCTTCGCACGCTCTCCTCGCGCGAGCGGCGCTTCAACCCGACCTCGTACCACAACGGCTCCATCTGGCCGCACGACAACGCGCTCATCGGCCTCGGCTTCTCGCGCTACGGCCACAGCGCGCAGGCGCTCGGGCTCACCACCGCGCTCTTCGAGGCGGCGGCGCGCATGCCGCTGCGGCGCATCCCGGAGCTCTTCTGCGGCTTCGACCGCAAGCGCGGGAGGGCTCCCACCCTGTATCCGGTCGCCTGCGCGCCGCAGGCCTGGTCCGCCGCGAGCCCCGTCGCGCTCCTGCAGGCCTGCCTCGGGCTGCGGATCGACGCCGCCGGGCGGCTCCTCTCGCTTCGCCGCCCGCGCCTGCCGACGTTCCTCGACTGGCTCGAGATCCGCCGCCTGCAGGTCGGCCCCGACGCCCAGGTGGACCTCCTCATCCGCCGCGACGAGGAAAGCGTGGCCGTCAGCCTTCTTTCGCGCAGCGGCGGCGCCGAAGTGGAAGTTCTTCTTTGAGACTCTTCAGAAGCTGAGGTACTGGCGGCGGAAGGACACGACCTTCTGCAGGTAGTCCCGCGTCTCCGCATACGGCAGCTGCTTGCGGAGCGCCTCGTACACGGCCGGCGGCTCGAGGCTGTTGATGCGGTTCAGCGCCGCCACGCGGTCCTTCGCAAACGCCCGCAGCACGTTGCTCGGCCCGGTGTTGTAGGCGGAGATCACGCAGTACTCGCGCGAGACCGGATGCTCGACGTAGTCGAGCTCGCGCCCGAAGAGCACGTCGAGGTACGCCGTGCCGAGCTCGATGTTGTTCGCCGCGTCGAAGAGGTACTCGCGCGTGGGCATCTCGTCGCGCCCCTTGGCGTGCCGGAACGCCTCGCGCCCGCCGCTCGAAGGCACGAGCTGCATCATCCCGTAGGCCGGCGCCGGGCTCACGGCGAACGGATTGAAGTTGCTCTCGGTGCGGATGATCGCGTAGACGAGGCTGGGGCTGAGCTTGTAGCGCCCGGCGAACTTCTCCACGAGCGGGCGGTACTTCTCCGCCTGCCGGCTCTCGAAGTTGGGCACCATGGAAAAGCGCACCGCGAGCGCCTTCTTCGCTTCCTTCGCCCCCGGCACCGGCCGGGATTCGGCCCTGGCGAGCAGGTGCGCGGCGAACGCCTCGGCCTCGGCGGGTGAGCCGACCGGCCGGCCGCGATGGTCGTGCACGAGCCCGTAGAGATACGGCTCGCGCGCGCTCGTGAGCGCCACGGGCTTGTCGGAGAAGAGGTCCACCGCGCGCGGATCGTCCGGCGTGAGGAGCGTCGTCACGATGGCGCTCCGCAGGCTCGCCTGCGGATCCTTGTCGTCCACCGTCTCGACCGTGATGAGGCCCGCGTCGAAGTCCACGATCGCGCGGCTCTTGTAGTTCTGCGTGTACTTCACGTAATGCTTGCGCGAGGGAAGCCGCGTCTCCTTCTTGCCCCACGCCTTGCCCACGTTGCCGCTGAGCAGCGCCTCGAGCCGCTCGTACTCGCGCTTGAGCGTGCGCAGGTCCGCCACCAGCACCCGCGGATCGCGCCCGTACGACCTCGCCCGCTGCTCGAGGATCGCCTTCAGCGCCTCGTCGCCCCCCTTCCCCGCCGCCGCCCCCGCGATCGACCGGACCGACGTCACCGCCGACAGGAGCCCCGCCGGACTCTCCAGCGCCCGCTCCGCCGTCGCGCACCCCGCCAGCACGACCGCCGCCCCAATTGCCACGCCCGTTTTTCTCATGCGCCGAATATACGGCCTTGGAAGCCTTGTACGATGGCGACGAATCCGGCAGACGGGAGACGAAAGCTCGAATGACGCGCGGATCCCTGGCCGAACGCTGGCAGTCCACGTGGCGGCATTTTCCGGCCGGTGCGCCCGCAGCAGTCGCCGCGGCGTTCGACGAGCTGACGGCGAGGCATTCCGAGCCGCACCGCCGGTACCACACGCTGCAGCACCTCGAGGAATGCCTGGCCAGGCTCGATGCGCTCGCCCCGCCCGTCGAGCACCGCGGCGAAGTCGAGCTCGCCCTCTGGTTCCACGACGCCGTCCACGACACCGGCGCCGCGGACAACGAGGCGAGGAGCGCCGAGCTCGCCGCGACGCACCTGCGCGCGGCCGGCCTCCCGGCCGAATCGATCGACCGCGTCCGGGCGCTGATCCTCGCCACGCGGCACGACGCGATCCCGGACGACGCCGACGCCAGGGTGGTGGCGGATGTCGACCTCGGCATCCTCGGCGAGGCGCCCGCGCGGTTCGACGAGTACGAGCGCCAGGTCCGCGAGGAGCACTCGCACGTCCCGGACGCCGTCTACGGCGAGGAGCGAAGGAAGCTCCTGGAGGGTTTTCTCGCCCGGCCGAGCGTGTACGCCACGCAGCCGTTCCGCGAGCGCTTCGAGGCCCGCGCGCGCGAGAACCTCCGGCGCGCGATCGACCGTCTCGCCCCAACACTCGAGCATCACGAAGTGACGACCAACGGCGTGCGGCTGCACGTCGTGCAGGCCGGGCCGCAGGACGGCGAGGTCACGCTCCTCCTCCACGGCTTTCCGGAGTTCTGGATGGGCTGGGCCGCGCAGATCGACGCCCTCGCCCGCGCGGGCTACCGCGTCTGGGCCCCCGACCAGCGGGGCTACAACACGAGCGACAAGCCGCGAGGCGTGGACGCCTACTCGATCGACATCCTCGTCGAGGACGTGCGCGGCCTCATCGAGCAGACCGGCCGCCCGCGCGTTCTCCTCCTGGGACACGACTGGGGCGGCGCCGTCGCGTGGCTCGTCGCCAACCGCTACCCGCAGCTCGTCTCACGGCTCGTCATCGTCAACGCGCCGCACTTCTCCGTCATGAAGCACGAGCTGAAGACCAACCCCGCGCAGCGCAGGCGAAGCGCCTACATGCTCTTTTTCCGCCTGCCGTGCATCCCCGAGCTCGCGCTACGCGCCGCCAACTTCAAGCTCCTCGAGGAAGCGCTTCGCTCGACGAGCCGGCCGGGCAGCTTTCCGGACGAGAAGCTCCTCCGCTACCGCGAGGCCTGGCGCCAGCCCGGCGCCCTGACCGCGATGCTGAACTGGTACCGCGCCCTCTTCCGCCCGGGCAAGCGCCGCGTCCCCGATCCGCGCATCCGCGTGCCGACGCTTCTCATCTGGGGCGTGCGCGACCCCGCCCTCGGCGCCGACATGGCGCGCCCCAGCATCGAGCTCTGCGACAACGGCCAGATCGAACTCTTCGACAACGCCGGCCACTGGATCCTTCACGAAGAGCCCGGGCGCACAAGCGCCCTCATCCGCCGCTTCCTCGCCCACCCCGATCTCCCCACCGCCGCCGCGTCCCCCTAACCGATCCGCCCAGGCATCGGATGACTCGATAGACCCGCGCCGCCTCCCCAGCTCGCCATACCTCATTTGAAGGATGCTCCACCCAGGCCGAGTTGCCCGCACCCCCATCCGCGCGTAAGGTCCGGTTTCAAGGGGAAGAAATGCCGATTCGTCACGACAACAGGCGCCTTATAAGCCGCCATTTGTCATCCAATTC
>CAYWSG010000111.1:0-6930 GCA_964461055.1 uncultured Enterobacteriaceae bacterium
CAGGTGCGGATTTCTTGATTTAGGTTCAGTCGTCCCGGCGCCGCCGCGCCCTAGCATCGCCCGCCATGGAGCTCGTCTGCCCGGCGGGAGGCCTTCCTGCGCTCAAGGCCGCCATCGACAACGGCGCCGACTGGGTCTATCTCGGCCTGCGCGACGACACGAACGCGCGCAATTTCCCGGGGCTCAACTTCGACGAGCGCTCGCTGCGCGAGGGGCTCGACTACGCGCACGCGCGCGGCCGCAAGGTGCTCGCGGCGATCAACACCTACCCGCAGGCAGCCAACTGGCCGCGCTGGACGGCCGCCGTGGATCGCGCCGCCGCGCTCGGCGCCGACGCGATCATCGTCGCCGACGCAGGCCTCCTCGACTACGCGAGCCGGGCGCATCCGGGCCTCGAGCGGCATCTCTCCGTGCAGGGCTCGGCGACGAGCTACGAGGCGATCAACTTCTTCCACGAGCGCTTCGGCGTGAAGCGCGCGGTGCTGCCTCGCGTGCTCTCCCTTGCCCAGGTCGCCCACGTGATCCGCCACACGCCCGTGGAGATCGAGGTGTTCGGCTTCGGCGGCCTCTGCGTCATGGTCGAGGGGCGCTGCGTGCTCTCGGCCTACGCCTGCGGCGAGGCGCCGAACACGAGCGGCGCCTGCTCGCCCGCGCACGCCGTGCGCTGGCACGACACGCCCGAGGGCCTGGAATCGCGGCTGAACGGCGTGCTCATCGACCGCTACGCGAAGAACGAGCGCGCCGCCTATCCGACCGTGTGCAAGGGCCGCTACCAGGCGGCGGCCGAGACTTACTACGCCTTCGAGGAGCCGACGAGCCTGAACACGCTGGAGTGCATTCCCGAGTTCGGCCGCATCGGCGTGCGCGCGATCAAGATCGAGGGCCGCCAGCGCAGCCCCGCCTACGTCGCGCAGGTGACGCGCGTCTGGCGCGAGGCGCTCGACGCGTGGAAGGCGGGCTGCTTTACCTTGCGCCGCGCCTGGCTCGCCGCGCTCGAGCGCCACGCCGAAGGCAGCCAGACCACGCTGGGCGCGTTCTCACGGCCATGGAAGTAGGGTTTCCTCCCTCGTGAGAATCGCGCTGGGCCCCCTGCTCTACTACTGGCCGCGCGAGAGGGTGCTCGCCTTCTACGACGCGGTCGCCGCCTCGGCCGCCGATATCGTCTATCTCGGCGAAGTCGTCTGCTCGCGCCGGCACGAGCTCGCGCTCGACGACTGGCTGGAGATCGGCGAGCGGCTGGCGGCGGCGGGCAAGGAGGTGGTGCTGAGCGCCCAGGCGCTGACCGAGTCGGAAGGCGACCTGAAGCTGCTGCGCCGCGCCTGCGCCAACGGACGCTTTCGCGTCGAGGCGAACGACTGGGGTGCAGTGCATTGCCTCTCAGGCCTGCCGGGCTGGGTCGCGGGGCCGCACCTCAACGTCTACAACCCGCAAACTGCCGCGCTCGTGGCGAGCCTCGGCGCGACGCGCTGGGTGGCGCCGGTGGAGGCGACCGGCACCCTCGTCACCGGGCTCCTCGCCGAGCGGCCGCCGGCGCTCGAAGCGGAGCTCTTCTTCTTCGGCCGCATTCCGCTCGCGCTCTCGGCGCGCTGCTTCACCGCGCGGCGCTTCAACCGGCAGAAGGAAAGCTGCGGCTTCGCCTGCCTCGACTTCCCGGACGGCCTCGTGCTGAAGACCCGCGAGGGCCACCCGTTCCTCGCGATGAACGGCGTGCAGACGCTCTCGGCGGACGTCTATTGCCTCGTCGACGAGCTCGACGCCGTCGCGGCCGCCGGGGTGGAGGTGCTGCGGGTGAGCCCCCAGTCGCGCGGCACGCCGCGGGCGCTCGAGGTCCTGCGCGCCGCGCTCGACGGCAAGCTGAGCATCCACGATGCGCGGAGCGCCCTCGTGCAGCTCGCTCCCGGCCGGCTCTGGAACGGCTTCTGGTATGGCGAGGCCGGCGTGCCGCGCGCCGCCTAAACCACGGGGCTTCCCTTGCGCCTGCTTCCGCTCCCGCCGCTCCCGCTTCCGCCGAAGCTCCGGGAGGCGCTCGCGCCGCTCTCGGGCCGCCTCGTGAGGCTCGAGCTGGCGGGCCTCGGCTTCGGCCCCCAGCTCACGCTCGACCGCCTGGGGCTGCGCCCGGCGCTCGGCGCGCCGGACGTAACGATACGCGCAAGCCTGGAGGACTACGTCCGGCTCGCCCTGCGCCGCGATGATCCGGACACGCTCTTCTTCACCCGCCGCCTCGTCATCGAGGGCGACACCGCCCTCGGACTCTCGATCAAGAACGCGCTGGACGCGTTGCCACGCTTCGCGCCGGTAATGTTGCGCTAATCCAGCGCTCCTACGCTGCTCCCCATGGATACCTTCCATGCAAGGAGCACGAATGAAATCCGTTCTCGTCCTCGCCGCGCTGGCGGCCGCCGCGCCGGCCTTCGCGGAGACGCCCGCCGAGCTGCTCGCGGGCTATGAAGCACAGGCGCGAAAGGCGCTGCCGGCGTTTGCCGGCGCCTCCGCGCAGCGCGGCGAGCAGTTCTTCACCTCCCGCCACGGCGCGGAATGGAGCTGCTCGAGCTGCCACGGCGCGCCGCCGACGGCGCAGGGCAAGCATGCCGGCACCGGCAAGGCGATCAGGCCCCTCGCGCCGTCGGCCAACGCCGAGCGCTTCACGCGCGCCGCGAAGGCCGAGAAGTGGTTCCGCAGGAACTGCAACGACGTCCTCTCGCGCGAGTGCACGCCCGCCGAGAAGGCCGACGTGCTCGCCTACCTCCTGAAGGCTCGGCCATGAGATCCCTCCGCTTCTCCGTTGTCCTGGCCCGGCCTCTGGCCGCCCTTGTCGCCGCAGCAGCGCTGCCAGCCGCGGCCGACGACCTGCGCACGCCGCCCGATCCGCTCTACAAGGAAGAGTGCGGCAGCTGCCACGTCGCCTACCCGCCGCAGCTCCTGCCGCAGCGCGCCTGGGACGAGCTCATGAGTGGCCTCGAGCGCCACTTCGGCACGAATGCGTCCCTCGACCCGAAGACGAGCGAGGCCATCGCCCGCTACCTGGCCGCGCACTCCATGCGCCGCGCCGTCGTCACCGGCGCGCCGCCGCGCATCACCGATACCCGCTGGTTCCGCAAGGAGCACGACGAGGTGCCGCCGCACGCCTGGACGCGCCCGGCGGTCAAAAGCCCCGCCAACTGCGCCGCCTGCCATGCCGGCGCCGAGGACGGGCAGTTCTCCGACGACGACGTGAGGATTCCGCGATGAGCCCCGATGCGATCAAGGTATGGGACCTTCCCACGCGGCTTTTCCACTGGCTTCTCGCCAGCACCTTCGCCGGCGCCTGGCTCACGGGGGATTCCGAGCGCTGGATGGGCATGCACACGCTGCTCGGCTACACGTTCGCAGGGCTCATCGCCTTTCGCCTCGTCTGGGGGTTCGTGGGAGGGCGTCATGCGCGCTTCTCCTCGTTCGTGCGCGGGCCGGGGGCGGTGAAGCGCTATCTCGGCTCGCTCCTCACGCGCGAGCCCGAGCACCACGTCGGCCACAACCCGGCGGGCGGCTGGGCGGTGCTCGCCCTCCTCGGCCTCGGCACGGTGACCGCCGTCGCCGGCTACGCCACCTACAACGATCTCGGCGGCCACTGGGTCGAGGAGTTGCACGAAGGCGCGGCGAGCGCGATGCTGGCGCTCGTGTTCATCCACATCGGCGCCGTCGTGCTTTCGAGCCTCGTGCACCGCGAGAATCTCGTGCGCGCGATGATCACCGGGTTCAAGCGGCGCCGGGCCCTGCACTAGCCTATGCGCATTCTCGTCGTCGAGGACGATCCGCTGCTCGGGCGAGGCACGCAGGCCGGGCTCGAGCAGTCGGGGTTCGCGGCCGACTGGGTGCGCGACGGCGCGGCCGCGGACGCCGCCCTGGCGGCGACGCCCTACCATGCCGTCGTGCTCGACCTCGGCCTGCCGCGCCTCGACGGCCTTGCGCTGCTGGCGCGCCTTCGCGCGCGACGCGATCGCACGCCGGTGCTGATCCTCACCGCCCGCGACGCGGTGGAAGACCGGGTCAAGGGCCTCGACGCCGGCGCCGACGACTACATGGTGAAGCCCTTTCGCATCGAGGAGCTCGCCGCGCGGCTGCGCGCGCTCGTGCGGCGCGCCCACGGCGCCGCCGGCCCCGCGCTTGTTGCCGCCGGCGTTACGCTGGACCCGGCGGCGCACACGGTGGCTTTCCAGGGCCGCAACGTCGAGCTCCCGGCGCGCGAGTTCGAAGTGCTGCGCGAGCTCATGCTCAACGCAGGTCGCGTGCTCACGCGCGAGCACCTGCAGGAGCGCCTCTACCGCTGGGGCGAGGAAGTGGAAAGCAACGCCATCGACGTGCACATCCATCATCTGCGCAGGAAGCTCGCGCCGGAGGTGATCCGCACCATCCGCGGCGTCGGCTACCTCCTGCCGCGCGAGCCGGCCTAGCGCGTGGCGCAGGCCTCGCTGCGGCGGCGGCTGATCGCCGTCATCCTCGGCTTCACGGTCGCGGCATGGCTCGCCGTCGGCGTCTACGCCTTCGTCGAGGTCCGCCATGAGGCGCAGGAGCTCCTCGACGGCCATCTCGCGCAGTCGGCCGCGCTCATCCTCGCGCAGGGCGACGACCTTGAGGAGATCGACACGGAGCACGTGCCGCTCCTGCACAAGGACATGCGCAGGACCGCGTTCCAGGTCTGGAAGCGCGGCACGCGCCTGCGCGTGCACTCGGCCAACGCGCCCGACCGGCGCCTCTCGCCGGTCGAAGAGGGCTTCAGCCGGGCGGTGCACGAAGGGCACGCATGGCGCGTCTTCAGCGCCTGGGACGAGGATCGCGAGTATCTCGTGCAGGTCGCCGAGCGCGAGTCGGCGCGCGCGAGCATCGTCGAGGCGCTGGTCGAGTCGCTCCTGTGGCCGCTCCTCGCCGCGCTGCCGCTCCTCGGCGCGGCCATCTGGCTCGGCGTGGGCAGCGGCCTGCGGCCGCTGCGGGCGCTTCGCGCGGAGCTCGCCGGCCGCGACGCCGGGAGCCTGCGGCCGCTCGACCCGGCGAGCGCGCCGGTCGAGATCGCGCCGCTCGTGGCCGAGCTCAACCGGCTCTTCGAGCGCATCGAGGAGGCGCTCGCGCGCGAGCGGCGCCTCACGGCGGACGCCGCGCACGAGCTTCGCACGCCGCTCGCGGCCCTCAGCACGCAGGCCCAGGTGGCGCGGCGGGCGCACAGCGCAGCGGCGCGCGACGAGGCGCTCGACGGCATCATCGCGGGCGCCGAGCGCGCGGCGCGCCTTGCCGAGCAGATGCTCACGCTCGCGCGCCTCGACTCCGCCCAGCGCCCGGACGCGCCGGAGCGGGTCGAGCTCGGCAGGCTCGTGCGAGACGTTCTCGCCGAGCTCGCCCCGGCGGCACTCGAGAAGAAAGTGGAGGTCGTTCTCGACGCAGGCGATGAGGTCACGGTGGAAGGCTACCCGGGCCTCCTCGCCATCCTCGCCCGCAATCTCATCGACAACGCGGTTCGCTACACGCCCTCAGGCGGCCATGTGCGCGTGTCCGTACGCGCCGCCGACGGCGCGGCGCGTCTCGTCGTCGCCGACGACGGGCCGGGCGTTCCGGCCGAGGAGCTCGGCCGGCTCGGCCAGCGCTTCCACCGGCTCGCGGAGCACGCGGGCGGCGAAGCGCCTTCGGGCAGTGGCCTCGGCCTTTCGATCGTGCAGCGCATTGCCGAGCTTCACCGCGCGCGCGTCGCCTATGCCGGCGGACCCGGCGGAAAGGGACTCGCCGTCACGGTGCTCCTGCCCGGGCTGGCCGGCAAGGCTTAAAGGCTTCGCCAGCCGGGGTGCTCGAAGTACCGGCCATACTCGTTGAGGGCCTTCACGACGCGCACGGCGCCCGCCCGGCGGGCCATACCCTGCTCCTTGCCCTGCATGGCGGCGGCGCCGCCGAGCACCTCGGCGATGACGAGGTGAAGCTGCGCATCGGCCTCGGGATCGAGCTTGCAGTTCTGCACCACGTAGGCCACTTCGCCTTCGAGCCTCGCGGCGAGCGCCTCGTATTGCGCGGCACTCGCCTTGTCGGCGTGGATGGTTTTCAGCTCGCCCGCGATCGCGGCGCGCATGTTCTCCATGCCCTGGCGGAGCGGCGCGTCGGTCTGCCACTTCTGGCCGTGGTTCAGCATGAGCTTCGCTTCGCCGGCCGCGTGGCCATGGTCGTGCGCTTCGTTCGCAGCGAGCGCCGGAGCGCCGAAGGCGAGCGCCAATGCGAGGGTCATAACGGTCTGCTTGATCATGGCTTTCTTCCCCTGTGGTCGTCCTCTGCGGAGGATGGATAAAGGATGCTTCTGCAGGGATAGATCGGCCTCGCGGCGCCCCGTTCCGGCCCGGTGCCGGAACCTTGACGCCTGCTAAGCCGGGCGGCGATTCGCCTGGAAAATGCCGAGGAGGACGAGGAAGGCGCAGCTCCAGGCGACGGCGGCGAGGAAGAGCAGCGCCAGCGGAGACCACGGAGCGGAGACGAGCGCGGCGGCGACCCGGGCGAGCGTCGCAGCCGCGACGAGCGCGGTGCCGAGCACGATCGCTCCGCTTCCCTCCTGCGGCAGGCGGCGCGCCTTCAGCTTCCACGAAAGCGCCATCACGTTGAAGGTCAGCGTGCCGATGGCGCCCACCGTAATGAGATGGATGGCAGCGCTCATTGCGCGTCCTGCCGAAGGCCCCGAGGCGAGCACGGCCCCGAGTGCGACGAGGCCGAGCGCGAGCCAGGCGTAGCCGGCGGCGAGGCAGAGAAGATCGGCGCGGCCGCGAAGCGCCCAGACTCGCCAGCGCGCCAGGCGCACGGCGGCCAGCAAGCCGGCGGCAGCGAGAAGCGTTCCGGAAACCACGCTCGGCCCCGCGAAGATCTCCGTCAGGATCGCCAGGGCGCCCGCGGCGAGCAGCGCGCCTTCCAGCCGCGGCTGCACGCGCGCCTGCA
>CAYWSG010000111.1:7030-9669 GCA_964461055.1 uncultured Enterobacteriaceae bacterium
TGCGGAAATGGGGTCTGTCCCCATTCACAGCTACGCCGACTCGAGCATCTGCGCGACGCGCGCCTGCCAGCCGCGGCCGAAGGCCGCGCGCTCTTCCGGCGTGGCCTGCGGCGAGAGCGCGCGGCGCAGCGCGTCCATCAGCTCCGGCGTCATCGCCGCGGCGCGCGGGAGATCGACTTCCACCGACTCGCCCGTGTCGAGGCGCGTGAAGCGCAGGTCGGCCTCGATGGGCGCGCCGAACACGAGCCGGCCGCGGCGCTCGAAGCGGCCCGCGATGCCCTTGAAGCCGCCCTCGCCCGCCGCGCCGGTGACGAGGCCGGCAACGCTGCCTACCACGCCGGCGACGCCGTCCTCGAGGCGCTCGCGCACCTCTACGCGAATCGCGCCCCGCTCAGGCGTCGCGTCCGGATAGAGGCGCGCAAGCGCAGCCGCAGTGGCGAGATACGCCCCGGCCACGGTCGGACACGAATGGCCCGTGAGCTTCACGGCATCGGCGAAGGAATACTCGAGCGCCCCGGAGCCGGCGCCCAGGAACTCGGCGAGCGGATCGCGCATCGCGATGGACGGCATGCGGGCGAAGAAGTCGGGGAACCGCGCGTTCATGGTCGCTTCCTTGTCGTTCATTTTCATGGCCTCGGCCGCTCGCTCCAGGCGCGCAGGCGATCCACGTCGCCGATGTGGAGGGTGCGGCCGTTCGCTTCCACGAGGCCTTCCGAGGCGAGCTCGCGCAGGATGCGCGAAAGGTGCTCGGGGCTGATGTTGAGCCGCGAGGCGACGGCCCGCTTGGAAGCGGGCAGCGCCACGGTGACGGCGCCCGTCCCGGCCGGGCGCGCTTCCTTCAGGAGCCACGCGGCGAAGCGCCGGCTCCCCGTGTTCTGCGCCAGGAGCTCGAGCTCGCCGACGGTTTCCTCGAGCTTCGCCGCGAGCGCGGCGATCATGCGCCGCGCGAAGCCCGGGTTGCGCTCGATCTCGCCGAACACCGTCTCCTTGGCCACGTGGAGCACGAGCGCGTCGGTCAGCGCGGTCGCGCTCACGATGTACGGCTTCTCGAGAAAGACGATCGCCTCGGCGAAGCTGCGGCCGGCGCAGAGGATCGCGCTCACGCGCTCCTTGCCGTTCGGCTGGCGTGTGCTGAGCGCGATGCGTCCATGCACCAGCGCATGGATGCCCGTGGACGGCTCGCCCTGCCCGAAAAGCGTCGCGCCGCGGCGCAGGCGCAGCCGGCGGGTGCCGGCCGCGAGCCGTGCAAGCTCCTCGGGATGAAGCCCGGCGAAGAGCGGCAGGTTGGCAAGGAACGCCTCGGTGCGGATCGCCCGGCGCATGCCCAACCCTAGCGCGCCGCGCGCGCGAGGGCTTGAGATTTGTCAAACGACGAAGAGCGGGCCGTTTTGCCGTGCGGGCCGGCTCGCGGGGCGCCAGGAAATGCAGCCGTAGTCGTTGCCGGTGCGTAGAAGCCGCCAGAGGCCGGTCGACGGATCGAGCCGCGCGAGCGCCTGCTCGTCGCCCCACAGCACGCCGCCGAAGAGGCTCACGTCGGCGTAGGGGCCCTCGACATCCTCGGCAAGCGCCGTACCGCGCTCGAAGTGGCAGGTGCAGGACGCATGGCACTGGACGGTCGAGAAATGCGCGGTGTCCGTGTGCCAGAAGCCGTTGCTGTATTCCGCCAGGGGCCGTGCGGCGTCGCCGGCGAAGAGCCGCGCGCCGTCCAGCCGGTACCAGGGCGCCGGGCCGAGCGCCGCCTTGCCCGTCGGGGAGCCGATGAGTTCCAGGACCATGGCGCGCGACGATACAGGAGCGCGCCGCCGGCCAAAATAAGCAGAAGCCCTACCACCTCCATCAAGGGTGCGGGTTAGCTCGACCCACGGTCTGGGCGCGCGGGCCGCGCGCCTAGAACGCGGCATCGAAGCCGAAGAGAACGTAGTGCTCGTTCGTGAGGTGGCCGGTGAAGAACGGCCCTGTCCGGTCTTTCTCTTTCAGCAGATCGACATTGAGCTCGATGACGGCCTTCACGTTGCGCATGAAGTAATAGCTGGCCGCGAAAGTGAGGGTGCGCATGTCGATGCCCTCGTAGATCGTATTCGTGTCCTCGAAGTCGCCGGCGTCGGCGTGGTTCCACAGCAACGAGTACACCCAGCGGCCTCCAGGCACGTAGTCCACGCCGGCGAAGCCGCCGAACCAGCGATAGTCCTTGCCCGGCTCGAGGATGCCGTCCCAGCGGTTCCACAGGCCCTGCGCAAACCAGAAGAACTTGCCGCCGATGTCGCCCGAGAGGTCGATGCCCACGACGCGCTTGTCGGCGTTGCGGTCTCCCGTGCCGGTGCCGGCCGGGCCGACGGCGTTGCGCTGCCTGCCGCGCGCCCCGAACAGGCCCACGCCCACCGGGCCGACGTCCATGCCGATGCGGCCGAACACGGTCTTGCGAGAATCGTGGTCGAACATGCGGTCGGGCCGCTGGAACCCGGGGCTGTTGATGGTGAAGTTGGCGTTGATGCCGTTGCCGTTCACGAATCCCAACGCGGTGTCCAGCGGACCCAGCTCGCGGGAAAAGAGCACGCCGCGGTCATACGTGATGCCGGCCATGCGATAGGGCACGAAGTCCTGGAAGGTCATGCGCGTCTCGCGCGGGAACATGAGGTCCG
>CAYWSG010000112.1:0-9385 GCA_964461055.1 uncultured Enterobacteriaceae bacterium
GCCGATGGGATGCTCAGGCGCCCTCGATGACGCCCATGATGTCTTCCTCGCGCATCACGAGGAGCTCCTCGCCCTTCACCTTGACGGTCTGGCCGGCGTACTTGCCGAAGAGCACCTTGTCGCCGGGCTTGACGTCCAGGGCGATGAGCTTGCCCTGATCGTCTTTCTTGCCCTTGCCGACGGCCACGATCTCGCCCTGGTCGGGCTTCTCGGCCGCCGTGTCGGGAATGACGATGCCCCCTGCGGACCGGCGCTCCTCTTCGATGCGCTTGACGATCACGCGGTCATGCAACGGACGGATTTTCATGCGGATCTCCCGTTCAAAACGTTATGTCCTACAATGGGTTGTGCTGCATTCAGTCGAAATTCCGGGGCCCGGCGCCTGCCGTTGACACGAACCGGCGTTAGCACTCAAGCCCAGCGAGTGCTGATAGTAAAGGGGGCGGTCCGCATTTTCAAGGCCTTCCCTGCGCTGGCGGTCACTCTAGCGCTAGCGCTTACTCACCTTTCTGCGGCAACAGCGGCCACCTCGCGCCTGCCTCGCCCGGTGACGCAGGCACTCGCGGCGGCCCATATCCCGCCGGCGGCCGTGTCGGCTGTCGTCGTGGACCTCGATACGGGCAAGTCCGTGTTCGCCACGCAGGATCGGACGCCCCGGAACGCCGCGTCGCTGATGAAGCTCGTCACGACCTTCGCAGCGCTCGAGCTGCTCACGCCGGACTACCGGTGGACGACCGAGGTCTATGCCGACGGCGCGCTCGCCGACGGCGTGCTCGCCGGCGACCTGATCTTCCGCGGCGCCGGCGACCCGAGGCTCGACTACGAGAGCTTCTGGATGCTGCTGCGGGCCTTGCGTGCCCGGGGCCTGCGCGAGATCCGGGGCCGGGTGATCGTCGACCGCAGCCGCTTCGCCCCCGACACGGACGAGCCGATCGACGAGGAATCGTTCCGCCCCTACAACGTTCCGCCGGATGCGCTGCTCGTCAATTACAAGGCCGTCCGGTTCGTCTTTCTGCCCGATCTCGCCCGCAATGCGGTGCGCATCTTCGTGCAGCCGCCGCTTCCGGGCATGGCCATCGTGAACGAGCTTTCGATTGTCGAGCGCTCTTGCCCTGAGGGGCGCGCCTTCCGGGAGCTCATCGGCGCGGCGTTCGAAAGGCGCCCGCCGCGCGCGAGCTTCACCGGCGTCTTTCCGGCTTCCTGCGGGGAGCGTGACCTGAACGTCGCCCTGCACGCGCCCGACGACTACTTCGCGGCGATGTTCGAGCATCTATGGGCCGAGCTGGGCGGCACATGGTCCGGGGAGCTCGGTGCAGGATCGGTTCCCCCGACGGCCCGGCTCATCCATTCGCACGAGTCCCGGCCCCTGGGCGAGATCGTGCGCGACATCAACAAGTTTTCCAACAACGTGATGGCGCGCCAGCTCTTCCTCACGCTCGGGGCCGAGCTCGCCGGCCCGCCCGGACAACCGGCAGGCGCAGAGCGGGCCGTGGCCGAGTGGCTCTCGGCAAAGGGCATCCGCGCGCCCGAGCTTCGGCTCGACAACGGATCGGGCCTCTCGCGCACGGCGCGCATCAGCGCCCGCACCCTCGGTGCGCTGCTCGAAGCGGCGTGGCGCAGCCCCGTCATGCCGGAATTCGTGGCCGCGCTTCCGGTGGCGGCGCTCGACGGCACGATGCGCAAGCGGCTGAACGATCATCCGGTCGCAGGCCGCGCGCACATGAAGACGGGGCTGCTTTCCGACGTGCGCTCGATGGCGGGCTACGTGCTCGATCGCCGCGGGCGGCGGCGCGCGCTCGTCGTGATCGTCAACCATGCGAAAGCGCACGACGCCCAGGCGGCGCTCGACGCGTTCCTCGCCTGGGTCTACGCGGGCGCTACAGCCCCAGCGTCTCCCACAGCTCGTCCACGCGCCGCTTCACCGCGGCGTCCATGACGATCGGGCGTCCCCAGCGGCGGCTCGTCTCGCCGGGCCACTTGCTCGTCGCGTCGATCCCCATCTTGGAGCCCAGTCCGGATACGGGGCTCGCGAAGTCGAGGTAATCGATCGGCGTGTTCTCGGCGATGAGCGTATCGCGCGCCGGGTCCACGCGCGTCGTGAGCGCCCAGACGACTTCCTTCCAGTCGCGCACGTCGACGTCGTCGTCGCAGACCACGATGAACTTCGTGTACATGAACTGGCGCAGGAAGCTCCAGACGCCGAACATCACGCGCTTGGCGTGGCCGGGATACTGCTTCTTCATGCTCACGACGGCCAGCCGGTACGAGCAGCCCTCGGGCGGAAGATAGAAGTCGACGATCTCGGGGAACTGCCGCACGAGCAGCGGCACGAACACCTCGTTCAGCGCCACGCCGAGCATCGCCGGCTCGTCCGGCGGCTTGCCGGTGTAGGTGGAATGGTAGAGCGGCGCGCGGCGCAGGGTCATGCGCTCGATCGTGAAGACGGGGAACCGCTCGGTCTCGTTGTAGTACCCGGTGTGGTCGCCGAAAGGCCCTTCCTCCGCGGTATCGCCGGGCGCGATGGCGCCTTCCAGGACGATCTCCGCGTTTGCCGGGACCTGCAGCTTGCTCCCGATGCACTGCACGAGCTCCGTGCGCGAGCCGCGCAGCAGGCCCGCGAACTGGTACTCGCCCAAGGTGTCCGGAACGGGCGTCACCGCGGCGAGCAGCGTGGCCGGGTCGGCGCCCAGGACGACGGCGACCGGAAACGGCGTGCCGGGGCTCTCCTGACAGTGGTCGCGGAAATCGAGCGCGCCGCCCCGGTGGGCGAGCCAGCGCATGATGACGCGATTGGGGCCGAGCACCTGCTGCCGGTAGATGCCGAGGTTCTGGCGCGCCTTGTGCGGCCCCCGGGTGACGGTGAGGCCCCAGGTGATGAGCGGGCCGGCGTCCTCGGGCCAGCAGGTCTGCACGGGCAGGCGGTACAGGTCGACGTCCTTTCCCTCCCAGACGACCTCCTGGCACGGGCCGCTCGAGCGCTCCTTCGGCGCCATGTGCAGGACCTGCTTGAGCACCGGCATCCGCTCCCAGAGCTCGGCGATGCCCTTCGGCGGCTCGGGCTCCTTGAGGTAGGCGAGGAGCTTGCCGATCTCGCGCAGCGCCTGCGGCCCGGCGGCGCCCATGGCCGCCGCGACCCGGTCGACCGTGCCGAAGAGGTTCGCGAGCACCGGCATGTCGAACCCGGCCGGCCGCTCGAAGAGCAGCGCCGGCCCGCCGGCGCGCAGCACGCGGTCGCAGACTTCGGTCATCTCCAGCCGCGGGGAGACTTCCGCGGCGATGCGCCTCAGCCGGCCATCGCTCTCGAGATGGGCGACGAACTCCCGCAGGTCCGCATACTTCATCCGCGGCTCGACTGCATGAGCTTGGTGGAGATGGCCTCGGCAAAGTCGAGGAGCGTCGCGTTGCGGCCGCGCACCACGTAGCGGCGCTCGCCGCCCGCGAAAGCGAGCCACAGGGCCGTCTCGCCGAGCCACCCAAGCGCCGCGAGCGCGGCGGCGCCGAGGAGCACGATGAACGCGAGTCCCGGCAGCGCGTTCGCGACCGCCTCCACGACCCGGAGAACTCCGTGCAGCGCAGCGGCGACGCCGCTCGTGGCCGATGCAAGCTCCGCAGCCGCCGCAGCGGCCACCGAGGCAAGCGGGCCGGAGATCGCGAAGAGCACGAGCGCGAGCACCAGGAGCGCAGCGGCCCAGCCGATGCTCCCCAGGTTGCGCTGGAACTGCACGCGGACGGCGGCCAGGGTATCGAGCGCGATGGTCTCGAGCCCGGCGTCGCCGCGGTGCACGAGGCAGGTGGGATAGAGGGTGATGTGCGTGCCGCGCGAGGGGCCGCTGGTGAAGTCGAAGCGCGTGATTGCCGTTCCGGACTCGGCCATGGCGCGTTGCTCAGCGAGCGTAGAGGTAGTTGACGACGATGCCGGCGAAGATCACCGCACCCACCCAGTTGTTGTGCCTGAAGGCCTTGAAGCAGCCGGCGCGGCTGCGCCCCCGGATGAGGCGCCAATGATAGGCCATCATGGCAGCCGCCGCCCCGAGGCCCGCATAGTACGGCGCGCCGAGCCCCAGGCGCACGCCCACGACGACGAGGATGGCGAGCATGGCCGCATAGCTCGCCATGACCGCCGCCACGTCGTACCGCCCGAGCGCCAGGGCCGAGGTGCGCAGGCCGAGCTTCGCGTCGTCGTCGCGGTCCACCATCGCGTACTCCGTGTCGTAGGCAAACGAGTAGAAGATGTTCGCGGCGAGGAGGAGCCAGCATTCGAGCGGCAGGGCGTTCGTCACCGCCGCGTAGGCCATCGGGATGCCGAAGCCGAACGCCACGCCCAGGTACGCCTGCGGGAGCGGAAACCACCGCTTGGCAAAAGGATAGGTGGCGGCGATCGCGAGCGCGACGAAGGAAAGCCCGATGGCGAGCGGGTTCAGGAAGAGCACGAGCCCGAATGCCGCCGCGGCCAGAGCCGCAGCCACGAAGAGCGCCTCGCGCGGCTGGATCTCGCGCGCCGCGAGCGGCCGCTCGCGCGTGCGCTCGACGTGGGGATCGAAATCCCGGTCGGCGTAGTCGTTCATCGCGCATCCGGCCGAGCGCATGAGAAACGTTCCGACGACGAAGATGATCACGATGTCGGGCGCCGGCCGCCCTTCCGCCGCAAGCCAGACGGCCCAGAGGGTTGGCCAGAGGAGAAGGAGCGCACCGATCGGCTTGTCGAGCCGAACGAGCCGCTCGTAGGCGTCGATGCGCTGCAGGATGAGGGCCCGGTCCATCGGGCTAGGATACCGCCCGCCGCGCGGCGCGGGATATCGCGCCGGTCGCCCCGCCGCCCGGGCCGGCGCACGCTGCCCGGCTCATGCGTGCGAGAGGTCCTCGCGCGAGCCGAGCCAGCGCGCGACATGGGCCCGCGCCGCTTCCGGGTAGCGGTCCATCAGCTCGGCCGCCGCGCTTCGCGCCGCCTCGACGAGGTCGCGGTCGCGCTCGAGCTCGGCAAAGCGCAGCATCGGCACGCCGCTCTGGCGCTCGCCCAGGAACTCGCCCGGGCCGCGCAGCTCGAGGTCGCGGCGCGCCACCTCGAAGCCGTCGGCGTTCTCGTAGATGATCTTCAGCCGCTCGCGCGCCGTGGCGGAGAGGTTGTCCGAGAAAAGCAGGATGCAGACGCTCTCGCGGGCCCCGCGGCCGACGCGGCCGCGCAGCTGGTGGAGCTGCGAGAGGCCGAAGCGCTCCGCGCTCTCGATCACCATGAGCGAGGCATTCGGCACGTCGACGCCCACTTCCACGACGGTGGTGGACACGAGGAGCTGGATCTCTCCGGCGGCGAAGCGCTGCATCGTCGCGGCCTTTTCCTGGGCGGGGAGCCGGCCATGCAGCAGGCCGACGGCGAGGCCGCGAAGCTCGGCCGCGAGCGTCGCATGGGTCGCGGTGGCGGCCTGCATCTCGCCCTCGGGCGACTCCTCGATCACCGGGCACACCCAGTACGCCTGCTGCCCTTCGGCGCAGGCCGCCCGGATGCGCGCGAGGACCTCGGGCCGCCGGGCCGCCGCAACGAGGCGCGTGGCGACCGGCCGGCGCCCGGGGGGCAGCTCGTCGATGGTGGAGACGTCGAGGTCTGCGTAGTACGTCATTGAAAGCGTGCGCGGAATGGGCGTGGCGCTCATCATGAGCTGGTGCGGCAGGGCTTCTGCGCCGCGGCCCTTGTTGCGCAGGCTCAGCCGCTGGTGCACGCCGAAGCGGTGCTGCTCGTCGACCACCGCGAGGGCAAGGCGCGCGAAGTCGACGCCCTCCTGCACGAGCGCATGGGTGCCGATGGCGACCTTCGGTCCCGGCGCCTGCAGCGCCTGCAGGAGCGCCTTGCGCTCCGCCCGGCTCTGGCCGCCGCGCAGCCACAGCACCTCGACGTCCAGCGGCGAGAGCCATTCGCGGAACTTGCGATAGTGCTGCTCGGAGAGAAGCTCCGTGGGCGCCATGACCGCCGACTGGAAGCCGCCGTCCGCCGCCGCGAGGCAGGCAATCGCGGCGAGGATGGTCTTGCCGCTGCCGACGTCGCCCTGCAGAAGACGCTGCATGGGATGCGGGCTCGCCAGGTCCGCCAGGATCTCGTCCATCACTCTGCGCTGCGCCGCCGTGAGCGCGAACGGCAGGCTGCCGAGGAATCGCGTGAGGAGCGGCCCATCGGACGGCAGCGCCGGCGCCGCGCGGGCGCGGCGGCTGCGATAGGCGAAGCGCATGGAGAGCTGCTGGGCGAGGAGCTCGTCGAACTTCACGCGCCGCCACGCGGGGTGCGCGCGGTCCTCGAGGCCTCCGGCCTGCTCCCCGGGCGGCGGGCGATGCAGGCGCTGCACGCTCTCGGCGAAAGGCGCGAGGCCGTGGCGCGCAAGGACCGGGGCAGGCAGCGTGTCCTCGAGCGGACCGTCGTCGAGGGCGGCGAGGATCCGCGAGCGCAGCTCGGCCTGGGAGAGGCCTGCGGTCGTCGGATAGACCGGTGTCAGCGCCTGGGGCAGCGGCTCCCCTTCGCGCACCAGCCGATAGCGCGGATGCGCCATCTCCGCGCCGAACCAGCCGGGCTTCACCTCTCCGAACGCGCGCACGCGCTGGCCGTTCTCGGCCGCGCGCTCGAACTGCTTGAGCTGGCTCGGGTAGAAGTGGAAAAAGCGCAGCACCAGCCCCTCGGCGTGCACGATGAGCTGGCGGCGCGGCCGGTAGGCGACCTCGGCGCGCTGCACCACCGCTTCGACGCAGACGGGCCTGCCGGCCGGCGCTTCGCCCACGGGCGTAAGGGTCGTCTCGTCCTCGTAGCGCAGCGGCAGGTGCAGGACGAAGTCCAGGCGCGAGCGCAGGCCCAGCTTTGCGAGCTTGCGCGCGAGCCCGCCGGCGCTCACCCCGCGTGCAGGATGGCGTCGACCTCCACCAGCGCGCCGCGCGGCAGGCTGGCAACGCCGACCGCGACCCGGGCCGGATAAGGCTCCTTGAGATACTGCGCCATGATCTCGTTCACGCGGGCGAAGTGGGCCAGATCGGTCAGGTACACCGTCATGCG
The DNA here is from genome assembly GCA_964461055.1 of uncultured Enterobacteriaceae bacterium. Taxonomy (GTDB): domain Bacteria; phylum Pseudomonadota; class Gammaproteobacteria; order Burkholderiales; family SG8-39; genus SCGC-AG-212-J23. The sequence continues at coordinate 7,025 of CAYWSG010000112.1, forward strand.
CACCGCATGACCGAGGTCGAGCCCCGCCGCGTCGGCAACCGCCGCGAGGTTGCGAAACACGCGGTGCGTCTGGCCCTCGATGCCCTCGGCGAGCTGCATGCTGGCCGGGTCGAGGCCGATCTGCCCCGACAGATACACGGTGTCGCCCGCGCGCACGGCGTGGGAATAAGGTCCGATGGCCGTCGGCGCGTCTTTGGTGTGGTACGCCTTTTTCATGCGGAGTATCTTAGCTCACGGTCCGGACGCCATGGCAGGGATGATCGACAACCTGGAGAAGCTGATCGGCACGCCACGCGACGGCGCGCTGCTGCGCTACTCGCTCGGGCTGGAGCATGCGAAGGCGGGCAATGCCGATCGCGCCGTCGAGTACCTGCGCGAAGCGGTCGCGCGCGATCCGAAGTTCTCGGCGGCGTGGAAGGCGCTCGGCAAGGTGCTGCAGGACATCGATCCGGCCGCGGCGCTGCAGGCCTACCGGCAGGGTATCGAGGCGGCGCGCGCCAAGGGCGATCGGCAGGCGGAAAAGGAAATGACCGTTTTCGCCCGGCGCCTGGAGAAGAAAGGGTCCGCCTAGCTGTCGGGCGGCACGAGGCCCGTGCGAAGCGCGTAGCGGACGAGGCCGGCCACGTCGCGGATCCCCAGGCGCTCCATGATCTGCGCGCGGTGCGTCTCGACGGTCTTCACGGACAAGCTCAGCTGGTAGGCGATTTCCTTCGTGCTCTTGCCGCCGGCCACGAGGCGAAGCACCTCGCGCTGGCGCGCCGTGAGCACCTCCGCGGCCGGCTCGCCGCCCACGCGCTGCACGTAGCCCTCCACCACCTGGCGCGACACGGCGGGGCTGAACCAGCTCTCGCCGCGCATCACGCTTCGCAGGGCAAGCTCGAGCTCGCCTGTCGCCGCGTCCTTGAGGAGGTAGCCGACCGCGCCCGCGCGCAGCGCCTGCAGGACGTACTCCTCGCCCGCGTGCATGGAAAGGATCACGACGCGCACGCCGGGCGTGCGCTCGCGCATGCGTGCGGCCGCCTCGAGGCCGGTCATGCCTTTCATCGCGATGTCCATGAGCACGACGTCGGGATTCTCCCGCTCGGCGAGCTGCAGCGCCTCCTCGCCGCTCGCCGCCTCGGCCACCACCTCCACCTGCGGCATCGCGCCGAGAAGCGAGCGCATGCCGGCGCGCACGAGTGCGTGGTCATCGGCGAGCAGCACACGGATGGGATCGGCGGGGCGGGTCAGCGTCATCGCGGCGACTCAGCGCTCAAGCGGGAATGTTGCCAGCAATAGGGTGCCTTGTCCCGGCGCAGTGCGCACCGCAAACGAGCCTCCCGCAATGGCGACGCGCTCTTCCATGCTGATCATGCCGAGACTCGCGCCCCCGGAGGCGTGGCGGCGCGCCGCCTCGAGGTCGAAGCCCGCGCCGTCGTCGCGCACCGAAAGCGCGAGCCGCCCGTCCTCGGCATAGAGGCGCACCCAGAGATTCGCGGCGCCGGCGTGCCGCAGCACGTTGTTGATCGCTTCCTGGGCCACGCGAAAGCACGCCGTCTCGATCTCCGGAGCGACGGCCGCGGGCGCCTCGAGCGCATCGAAATGCGGCGTGATGCCGCCGATGCGCGCCTGCCGGTCGAGATGCGAGCGCACGGCCGCGACAAGCCCGAGGTCGTCGAGCTGCGAAGGCCGCAGGCTCAGCGAGAGCTGTCGCACCCGCTCGAGGGCATGCTGCGTCGTGCTGACGCATTCGTCGAGCTGCGGCTGGCGCGCGGTGCGCGCGAGCGCCTCGAGCTGGATCTTGAGCGCGGTGAGCGCCTGGCCGATGTCGTCGTGAAGGTCGCGCGCGAGGCGCGAGCGCTCTTCCTCCTGCACCTGGAGCAGCCGGTGCGAAAGCGCGCGCAGGCGCTCCTGCGAGAGCTCCAGCGCGCGGCTCGTCGCGAGATGGCGCTCGCGCTCCTCGCGCTCGCTGAGGGCGCGCCGCACGGCCGGCGCGAGCCGGGCAAGCCCGTGTTTAAGGACGTAGTCCGTCGCGCCGGCGCGCAGCGCCTCCACCGCGCGCTCCTCGCCCATGGCGCCCGACATGAGAACGACCGGCACGAGCGCATCGTGGCGCCTCACGTAGGCAAGCGCATCGAGCCCGGTGTAGTCGGGAAGCGCATAGTCCGCGAGCACGATGTCGAAGCGTCCGGGCGCGAACGCCGCCTCGAACGCCGCGCGCCCGGCCGCGAGCGTCGGCAGGCATTGGAAGCCGCCTTCCTCGAGCGCGTGGAGCGCGAGCTCCGCGTCGGCCGGCTCGTCTTCCAGAACGAGCGCGCGCAAGCCGCGCGGCAGTGGCGAATCACCCATCATCCTGCCCCCATTGTCCCAAAGACCGCGCGC
>CAYWSG010000113.1:0-2986 GCA_964461055.1 uncultured Enterobacteriaceae bacterium
CAAAGAGTCTCCTTCTAGGTCTCAACCCCTAGGTTCCGGGGCGCGCGAGCGCCCCGTTTTTTTTGGACGGGCATGCAGTTTCGTGCACGCCGGATGCGCCTGCGGAGGCCCGGACTGGCCATATACTGCCGCGGAGCGTCCCGATGAACGCCGCCGAGTTCCTGCTGGGAGAAGCCGCGCTCGCGCGCCATGCCGATCGGCCGGCGATCGTCTGCGGCGAGCGCGTGCTCAGTTACGCCGATCTCGCGGCCGACGTGGCCCGCGCCGCCAACGCGCTGCGCTCGCTCGGCGTGGCGCCCGGCGATCGCGTGATGGTGCTGCTCCGGGATTCGCCGGAGTTCGCGGCAACCTGGCTCGGCGCACTGCACGCCGGCGCCGTGGCCATCGGCCTGAACAGCAAGCTGACGGAGGCCGACTACCGGCCAATGGTCGAGGACAGCGCGGTGCGGCTCGTCGTCGCCGAGGACGGCCTCGCGCCGGCGATGGGCGCGCTCCGTGGAGAGCTTGCCGAGGCGGGCCGCATGATTTCCACGCGGGCCTGGGCCGGGCGCATGCAGGAGTCCGAGGCGCGGGCGCAGCCGCACCCCGCGTGCGACGAGGATCCGGCGTTCTGGCTTTTTTCTTCCGGGACCACCGGCCGGCCGAAAGCCATCGTGCACACGCATCGCAACGTACGCCCCTCCGGTCAGGCCCAGCGCGAGGTCTTCGGCCTCGGCCCCGGCGACCGCATCTTCGCGACGTCGAAGCTCTTCTTTTCCTATGCGCTCGAGAACGGGCTGCTGGGCCCGCTCGCGCTCGGCGCGACCGCGATCCTGCACCCCGACTGGGCCGACGTCCCGGCCGTGCGCGCGATCGTCGAGCGCCATCGGCCCGCGGCCATGTTCAGCGTGCCGACGTTCTACCGGCACGTGCTCGGGCTGCCCGCGGACCAGCTGGCGCCTTTCGGCGCGGTGCGTCACTACGTGTCGGCCGGCGAGCGGCTTCCGCCCGCGCTGTCCGAGGCCTGGCGTGCGGCCGTCGGTCGCGAGATCCAGGGTCTCTACGGGATGTCCGAAACGTACTGCGCGGCCATTGTCCGCGGACGGCCGCTTGCCGGCGTCGAGACCCGCCTCGTCACCACGGAAGGCCGCGAGGCGGAAGCGGGCGAGACGGGCGTGCTCTGGATCAAGCATCCCGCGCAAAGCCCCGGCTACGCCAATCGCCCGGACGCGAACCTCGAGCAGTTCCGCGACGGCTGGTTCTGCACGCGAGACCTCTTCGTGCGCGACGCCGAGGGCCACTTCACGCACCAGGGCCGCAGCGATGAGCTGCTCAAGGTCGCCGGCCAGTGGGTGCAGCCGGGCGAGCTCGAGGAGGCCGTGCTCGCGCTCGAGACGGTCGCCGAGGCCGCCTGCGTGGCGGCGCCGGACGGGGAGGGCTTCGAGCGCCTGGCGCTGTTCGTCGCCGCGCGCGGCGACGACCCGCAGGCCGCGGTCGAGGCCGCCGAGCTCGCCTGCGCGCAAAGGCTGCCGAAGCACAAACGCCCCAAGTGGATCCTGCCGGTCGAGGCGCTGCCGCGCACCGCCACCGGCAAGGTGCAGCGCTTCAAGCTGCGCGAACTGCTCGTGCAGCACCAGGCGCGCAAGGCATAGAATCCGCGTTTTTTCCGAGGTCGTCATGGCACACGTCATCCCGCTCTGGTCCCCGCCCTCGCTCGCCATCGACGGCTCGGGCGACACCTATCCCGTGCGGCGCATCTTCTGCGTCGGGCGCAACTATGCCGAGCACCAGAAGGAGATGGGCGGCAGCGGCCGCGAGCAGCCTTTCTTCTTCATCAAGAGCGCGCACGCGCTCGTGCCGGGCGGCGGCGACGTGCACTATCCTCCGAAGACCGCCAACTATCATTACGAGACCGAGCTCGTCGTCGCCATGGGCAAGGGCGGGCGGCGCATCCCGGCCGCGCGAGCGAGCGAGCACGTCTACGGCTACGGCGTCGGCTTCGACATGACACGCCGCGACCTGCAGCAGGTGGGCAAGGACCACGGCCGCCCCTGGGATTTCGGCAAGGACTTCGACGAGGCCGCGCCGTGCAGCGCGCTCGTGCCCGCGTCGCGCATCGGCCACCCGTCCCGGGGCGCGATCTGGCTGCAGGTGAACGGCAAGGAGCGGCAGAAGGCCGATCTCTCCGACATGATCTGGTCGGTGCCCGAGCAGATCGCGTACCTTTCCGAGTACTACACGCTCGAGCCGGGCGACATCATCTACGCCGGCACGCCCGCGGGCGTAGGCCCGGTAAAGCCGGGCGACGAGCTCCACGCCCACATCGACGGCGTGGGCGAGCTGCGCGTCAAGATCGTGCCGGCGCTTTGACGCAGAAGCTCTACACCTACTTTCGCAGCTCGGCGGCCTTTCGCGTCCGCATCGCGCTCAACCTGAAGGGGCTCGCCTACGAGCCCGCGTTCGTCCATCTCGCCAAGGGCGAGCACCGCAAGCCCGAGTACGCGGCGGTCAATCCGCAGGGCCTGGTGCCCGCGCTGGAGGTCGACGGGCGCCTGCTCACGCAGTCGCTCGCCATCCTGGAGTACCTGGAGGAGACGCACCCGCAGCCGCCGCTCCTGCCGCGCGACGCCTTCGGGCGCGCGCGCGTGCGCAGCCTTTCGCTGCTCATCGCCTGCGAGATCCACCCGCTCAACAACCTGCGCGCGCTGCGCCACCTGAAGCAGGCGCTCGGCCAGAGCGACGAGCAGGTGAACGCGTGGTATCGCCACTGGATCGCCGACGGGCTCGCCAAGCTGGAGGCGGAACTGCGCGCGCCGGCTACCGGGCGCTTCTGCCACGGGGAGGTGCCGGGCATGGCGGACTGCTGCCTCGTGCCGCAGATCTTCAATGCGAAGCGCTACCAGTGCGACCTCACGCCCTATCCTGCGGTGATGCGGGTCTTCGACGCCTGCCTGCAACTTGATGCATTCGCGCGTGCGCAGCCGGACAAGCAACCCGATGCCGAATA
>CAYWSG010000113.1:3086-9270 GCA_964461055.1 uncultured Enterobacteriaceae bacterium
GCCGAAGGGCGCTACCGCTTCATCACCATCCGCCCCGGCGAGTATCCCTGGCGCAATCACTACAACGCCTGGCGTCCGGCGCACATCCACTTCTCGCTCTTCGGCCAGGCGTTCCTGACGAGACTGGTGACACAGATGTACTTTCCGGGGGATCCGCTGCTCGAGTACGACCCGATGTACATGAGCGTCCCGGATCCGAAGGCGCGCGTGCGGCTGGTGTCGCAGTTCGACTGGGAGCACACCGTCCCCGAGCAGGCGCTCGCCTACCGCTTCGACATCGTGCTGCGCGGCCCCGAGCAAACGCCGCGCGACCGCTCGCCGGGAGAATGACGTGAGCCTGTTCGCGAGCGGCTCGCAGACGGTCGGCCCCTATCTGCACATCGGCATGACGTGGCTGAACGCCGCTCGCATCGCGGGCCCGGGCGTGAAAGGCGAGCGCGTCACCCTCCTGGGGCGCCTCCTGGACGGCGACGGCGCGGGCGTGAGCGACGGCCTGATCGAGATCTGGCAGGCAAACGCCGCGGGCAGGTACGCGCATCCGGAGGACCGCCAGAAGAAGCGCCTCGAAAAGGGATTTCGCGGCTTCGGCCGCATTCCCACCGACGGCGAGGGACGCTTCCGCTTCAGCACCATCGTGCCCGGACGCGTGCCCGGACCCGGCGGCAGGCTCCAGGCGCCGCACCTCAACGTCACGGTATTCATGCGCGGGCTGCTCAAGCAACTGTCCACGCGCATCTACTTTCCCGGCGAGCCGGCGAACATCCAGGATCCCCTGCTGAAGCTCGTGCCCGCCGCGCGCCGCGCGACGCTCGTCGCGCGGCGCAAGGCGAAGGGCGTACTGGAATGGAACATCGTCCTGCAGGGCAGGGACGAGACGGTCTTCTTCGACTTCTAGCCTAGGCGGCGGCGCGAAAGCGGGCCTTAAGCTCGTCGGGAATCGGCGCGCCGCGCAGGCGCGAGCCGGGGCCGCTCTCGAACTTGCCCCAGACGCGCGTCTCAGATCCCTTCGCGAGCATCATGCCGTCCTCGCGTTGCACCTCGTGCGCGACGACGAAGGACTTGCCGCCAAAGCGCAGGATGCGCGAGCGCACGCGACAGCGATCGCCCTGGCTCGCGGGATACAGGAACTGGCAGTCGGCCGAGACGAGCGGCATGGCGAGACTCTCGGCGCGCATGCGCCGTGCGTCGTAGCCCACCGAGGCGAAGAGCGCCCAGCACGCGGAGTCCATCCAGCGGAAGTAGGTCGGATAGAAGATGATGCCGGCGGGATCGCAGTCGCCCCAGTGCACCTCGCAGGCGAACTCCCCCGCGACCGAGGGGAAGCCGCCCTCGCTCAACACTGCTCCCAGGGCAGTCCCTCGAAGCGCCAGCCGGCGATCGAATTTCGCTGGTGCCGGTCGTTCAGCTCGCCCTCGAAGCCGTGGCGCACGTTGTACACGCGCGTGAAGCCCGCGCGCTCGAGCTCCCCGCCCGCCTCCTGCGAGCGGTTGCCGCTTCGGCAGATGAGCACGACGGGCCGCGTCGTGTGATTGGTGCCGGCCAGCTTCTTCACCTGGCCGACGAAGTGCGGGTTCACGGCCCAGTCCGGGCCGTCGTTCCAGGCGACGTGCAACGCGCCGACCGGGTGGCCGACGAACAGGTACTCCATTTCGCTGCGGCAGTCGACGAACAGCGCGTCGGAATGCTTGTGCAGGAACTCGAAAGCCTGCTTGGGATCGAGGTGTTCCATGGGAGGCGCATTATAGCGCCCGCAGCGGTAAGGGTTTGACAGAGCACGCTAATGTGGGCACACTTCGAGTCCGCGCCGATTTGATGTTCAGCTTGCGGGCGCGTTACAAATCCTGCTAAAGAGACGAGCCGAAGACGCCCGTTTCCGCCAAGCCGAACGGGCGTTTTTGCTTTTCAGGAGTCCGATGACGCAAGACGATCGCAGCCGCCAGCTCACCGCGCTTCTCGAGGAGCGCATTCTCGTCCTCGACGGCGCCATGGGCACCATGATCCAGCGCGAGCGCCTGACCGAGGCGCAGTTCCGCGGCGAGCGCTTCGCCGACTGGCCGCGCGACCTGCGCGGCAACAACGACCTCCTCGTGCTGACGCGCCCTGATCTCATCCGGCGCATCCACGGCGAGTATCTCGAGGCGGGCGCGGACATCATCGAGACCAACACCTTCAACTCCACCTCGGTGTCGATGGCCGACTACGGCATGGAGGCGCTGGTCCCGGAGCTGAATCGCGCCGCGGCGCGATTGGCGGTGGAGGCGGCGCGCGAATGGCAGGCCAAGGACCCCGCGCGGCCGCGCTTCGCGGCCGGCGTGCTCGGGCCGACCACCAAGACTGCATCGCTTTCCCCCGACGTGAACGACCCGGGATTCCGTGCCATCACCTTCGATCAGCTGGTCGACGCCTACACGCAGGCCGCAACCGCGCTTGCCGAGGGTGGCGTGGACCTCTTCCTCGTGGAGACGGTGTTCGACACGCTGAACGCAAAGGCGGCTCTGTTCGCGCTCGAGACGCTCTTCGAGCGGCGCGGCGCGAGGCTGCCGGTGATCGTTTCCGGGACCATCACCGACGCCTCGGGACGCACCCTCTCGGGGCAAACCACCGAGTCCTTCTACAACTCGATGCGCCATGCGCGGCCCCTGGCCGTGGGACTGAACTGCGCGCTCGGCGCGAAGGAGCTTCGTCCCTACGTCGAGGAGCTGGCGACGGTGGCCGAGACCTACGTCTCCTGCCACCCGAATGCGGGCCTGCCGAACGCGTTCGGCGAGTACGACGACACGCCGGAGAACATGGCCGCGCTGATGGGGGAGTGGGCGAGGAACGGCTGGCTCAACATCGCCGGCGGCTGCTGCGGCACCACGGCCGCGCATATCCGCGCGATTGTGCAAGCGATGAAGGGCGTCCCGCCGCGCAGGATCCCTGAGCGCCCCCGGGCGCTGCGCCTGTCCGGCCTCGAGCCGCTCAACGTCGGCGCCGACTCGCTCTTCGTCAACATCGGCGAGCGCACCAACGTCACCGGGTCCAAGGCCTTCGCGCGCCTCATTCTCGCCGGCGACTATGCCGAGGCGCTTTCGGTGGCGCGCCAGCAGGTGGAGAACGGCGCGCAGGTCATCGACGTGAACATGGACGAGGCGATGCTCGATTCCGAGGCCGCCATGCGTCGCTTTCTCACGCTGGCGGCGGCCGAGCCCGACATCGCGCGCGTACCGGTGATGATCGACAGCTCCAAGTGGAGCGTGATCGAGGCGGGCCTCAAGTGCATGCAGGGCAAGTGCATCGTCAATTCGATCAGCCTGAAGGAGGGCGAGGAGGAGTTCCTGCGCCAGGCGCGCCTCGCGCGCCGCTACGGGGCGGCGGTGGTGGTGATGGCCTTCGACGAGCAAGGCCAGGCCGACACCCTCGAGCGGCGCACCGCGATCTGCCGGCGCGCCTACGAGCTGCTTACGCAGAAAGCCGACATCCTGCCCGAGGACATCATCTTCGACCCGAACATCTTCGCCGTGGCCACCGGGCTCGAGGAGCACGCGCGCTACGCGCTCGACTACATCGAGGCGGCGCGCTGGATACGCCTGAACCTCCCGCACGCTCAGGTCTCGGGCGGCCTGTCGAACCTGTCGTTCTCGTTTCGCGGCAACGACGCCGTGCGCGAGGCGATGCACACGGCGTTCCTCTACCACGCCATCCGCGCCGGCATGACGATGGGCATCGTCAATGCGGGGCAGCTGGGCGTCTACGAGAAGATCGATCCCGAGCTGCGCGAGCGCGTGGAGGACGTGATTCTCGACCGTCGTGCCGACGCCACCGAGCGCCTGGTCGAGTTCGCCGAGAGCGTCAAGGCGAGCGGCGGCAAGGCCGCCAAGGCCGACGACGCGTGGCGGCAGTTGCCGGTGAACGAGCGACTCGCACATGCGCTGGTGAACGGCATCACCACGCACATCGTCGACGATGCCGAGGAAGCGCGCCTCGCCGCCGCGCACCCGATCGAGGTCATCGAAGGCCCGCTGATGGACGGCATGAACATCGTGGGCGACCTCTTCGGCGCGGGCAAGATGTTCCTGCCGCAGGTGGTGAAGTCGGCGCGCGTCATGAAGCAGGCGGTGGCGCATCTCGTGCCCTTCATCGAGGCCGAGAAGGCGAAGAGCGGCGAGGCGGGCCGGCCCAAGGGCAAGATCGTGATCGCCACGGTGAAGGGCGACGTACACGACATCGGCAAGAACATCGTCGCCGTGGTGCTCCAGTGCAACAACTACGAGGTCGTCAACCTCGGCGTCATGGTGCCCGCGCAGAAGATCCTGCAGACCGCGCGCGAGGAGAAGGCCGACGCCATCGGACTGTCGGGCCTGATCACGCCCTCGCTCGAGGAAATGGCGCACGTCGCGCGCGAGATGGAGCGCGAGGGCTTCCGGCTCCCGCTGCTCATCGGCGGGGCCACTACCTCGCGCGCGCACACGGCGGTGAAGATCGCGCCCAACTATTCGGGGCCCGTGGTTTACGTGCCCGATGCCTCGCGCTCGGTGCCGGTCACGCAGAGCCTGCTCTCGCCGGACGCGCGCGAGGCGTTCGTCGCCGAGGTGCGCGCCGACTACGAGAAGATCCGCCGCCAGCACGCGGCGAAGAAGGGGCCCGGGCCGCTGCTGCCCATCGCGCGCGCGCGCGAGCTGGGGCTGTCGACCGACTGGGCCGAGTACGCGCCGCCGGCGCCCGCCAAGCCCGGCATCACGGCGCTCGCCAACTATCCCCTGGAAAAGCTCGTACCCTACATCGACTGGGGGCCGTTCTTCCAGACCTGGGAGCTCTCGGGCTCCTACCCGAAAATCCTCGACGACCCGGTCGTGGGCGTCGAGGCGAGAAAGCTCCTCGCCGACGCGCAGGCCTTCCTGAAGAGGATGATCGAGGGCCGCTGGGTGCGCGCAAGCGGCGTACTGGGCCTTTTCCCGGCCGCGCGCGTGAACGCGGATGACGTCGAGATCTACCGGGACGCAGCCCGGCGGGAGCTGGCGATGACCTGGCACAACCTGCGCCAGCAGAATCCCAAGCCCGCGGGCAATCCGAACCAGTGCCTTGCCGACTTCGTCGCACCGAAGGAGAGCGGCGTCCCGGACTGGATCGGCGCCTTCGCGGTCACGGCGGGCCTGGGCATCGAGAAGAAGCTGGGCGAGTTCGAGCGCACGCACGACGATTACTCGGCGATCATGCTCAAGTCGCTCGCCGACCGGCTGGCGGAGGCCTTCGCCGAGCACCTGCACGAGCGCGTGCGGCGCGAATACTGGGGCTACGCACCCGAGGAGTCCCTGGATAACGCGGCGCTCATCGCCGAGCGCTACCGCGGCATTCGCCCCGCGCCGGGCTATCCGGCCTGCCCCGACCATACTGAGAAGGCGGGGTTGTTCGCGCTGCTGGACGCGACGCGCAACGCGGGCATCGAGCTCACCGAGAGCTTCGCCATGTTGCCGGCGGCGGCCGTATCCGGCTTCTATCTCTCGCACCCGAAGGCGAGTTACTTTGCGGTCGGCAAGATCGGCCGCGACCAGCTCGAGGACTACGCGAGGCGCAAGGGCATGAGCGTCGAGGAGGCCGAGCGCTGGCTCGCGCCCTATCTCGCCTACGATCCGCTGCAGGCAGTGAGCGCGGCGTCGCTATAATCCCGCGCATTCCTCACGGAGGCACGACATGGGCAAGGGCGACAAGCGTACGCGGCGCGGCAAGATCTACAAAGGGAGCTACGGCAAGACGCGGCCGCAGCGCGTGAAGAAGGCGAAGAAGCCGTCCTGAGCGCCAAGCTGTTCGTCGCCGCGGGGGCGCTGCTCGGCGCCGCCGGCGTGGCGCTCGGCGCCTTCGGTGCTCATGGGCTCAAGGCGCGCCTCGCGGCGGACGCGCTCGCGCTCTGGAGCACGGGCGTCCAGTACCACCTCTGGCATGCGCTCGCGCTCGTTCTCACCGGATTGTGCGCGAGCGCCTTCGGCGACAGCGCGTGGCTGCGGGCGTCGGGCTGGCTTTTCCTCGCGGGCATCACGATCTTCTCGGGCAGCCTCTATGCGCTCGCCCTGGGCGCGCCGAAATGGCTGGGCGCCATCGCGCCACTGGGCGGCACGGCGCTGATCCTCGGCTGGCTGGCGCTCGCCGCAGCAATCGCCCGCGGCTGAGCGCCCCTAATCCGGGACGACGACCGCGTAGTCGGAAAAGG
>CAYWSG010000114.1:0-2472 GCA_964461055.1 uncultured Enterobacteriaceae bacterium
ATTCCCGCCGGCATCGTCCTGTGGGCGGTGCACTTTGCGTTCCTCTACGGCTTCACGGCGCTCGCGTGCGCGCGCGGCTTCGCCGAGGCGCTCCCCTGGGTCGCCGGCCTCGCTTCCCTCGTCGCCGCCGCCGCGGCGCTCGCGCTCATCGTCTTCGGCTGGCGCCGCCGCCAGGGCTTCCATGGATGGATGACGGCGGGTGTTGCGGCTTTCGCGCTTCTCGCCATCGTCTGGGAAACGCTTTCCGTCTACCTCCTCCCGCCATGCGCCCTCTACTGATCTCCGTGCTCGCGCTCGGCCTCGCCGCGTGCGACGGCGCGGAGCCGCCGCCCGCCCTCGGCGGGAACCCGGAGCGCGGAAAGCTGCTCCTTCGCCAGTTCGGCTGCGGCGCCTGCCACGAGATCCCCGGCGTCGCCGGCGCGAGCGCCCGGGTGGGGCCGCCGCTCGAAGGAATCTCGCAGCGCGTCTACCTGGCGGGCGTGCTTCCCGTCACGCCGGAGAACATGGCGGCCTTCATCCGCGCACCGAGCCGCTTTGCCCCTCGCACCGCGATGCCCGACATGGGCGTCACGGAAGAGCACGCGCGCGACATGGTCGCGTACCTGTATACGCTGAAATGAAGAAGATCCTCGGGATGCTCGGCGTGCTGGCCCTCCTGGGCGCCGCGGGCGCGGCCGGCTTCGTCTGGTCCGGCCTCTATGACGTCTCGGCCACGGACCAGCACCTCGCTCCCACGTACTACATGCTGCAGAAGACCATGGAGAAGTCCGTCGAGCGCCGCGCGCGCGACATCGAGGTGCCGGCGCTCGGCGCGCCGGCGCAGGTGCGCCGCGGCGTGGCGCTCTTTCGCGAGCACTGCGTGCAGTGCCACGGCGGCCCCGGAGTGGCGCCCGAGCCCTTCGCGATGGGGCTCACCCCGCTCGCCACGCCGCTGCAGCGCTCCGGCCTCGACCGCTCGCCCGCGTATCTCTATTGGATCATCCGCAACGGCCTCAAGATGACCGGCATGCCGGCCTGGAAATTCCGCCTGGATGACACCGACCTCTGGGCGCTCGTCGCGTTCGTCCTGGAGCTGCCGCGCCTCACCCCGGCCGAGTATGCCGCGCTCGAGGGCCTCGAGCTCGACCGCAGCGAGGACCGGGCCGATCACGCTCCCGATCCGAAGCGTGGCAAGGAAGCGCTCGAGCAATACGCCTGCATCTCCTGCCACGAGATCCCGGGCCTGGTCGGCCCCGAAGCGCGACTCGGCCCGCCGCTCGAGGGCATGGGCTCGCGCCTCATGCTAGGCGGCGTGCTGCCCAACACCCCTGAGAACATGGCGCGCTGGCTGATGGCACCTTCCGCCTACGCGCACGTAACCGCCATGCCGTCGATGGGCCTCACCCACCGCGACGCCCGCGACATGGCTGCCTATTTGGCAACCTTGAAGTAAGTAAACGATCCAGGGAAGTGCAAAACGCCGCCTCCGCGGAGGCGGTGCCCAATCTTTCTCTTGAAAAACATGGAGCACCCTGAATCCACATACAAAGTGCAACTCACGGGGGTGTTGCACTGGAAGGCTGGTTCGCACTTAGCTTTTCGTTCTCGCCGACTTCCTTCTCGTTGCCAACCCGATGGCCGAACTCCCGCTTACTCTCGACGACCCCGCCGCCCGCAACCTCATCGATAACGCCAAGAAGCTATGCGTCCCTAGGTGACAGCCAGTGCTCCCCATCGACGGATAGCCCCGCACAGCTACACTGATGCAAATCAACGAGTTACACATAGATCCTCCTCCTTTGCGGGCGGCCAGTATCCGGGTGCTTCGCTTTCCTTAAGCACCGCTTAAAGCCTGCGCAAAAGCCGCCCTCCCAAGCGACCTGTCGGGCACGCGCGTTGCACTGGCATGGACGATCGACTTTCGCGAACCGGAAGGAACACATCCATGAAACGGAGGCAGTCCATGAAACGTGCACCCTATGCCTGGCTTGCCGCCGCCACAGCGGCGCTCGCCTTCGGCAGCGCTCACGCGGCCGACAAGGCCGACAAGCAGTCCGCGGAGTCCGACCCGCCCGGCTTCAACGAGATGGACAAGAACAACGACGGGTTCCTGAGCAAGGCCGAGGGCAACGCCAACCCCACCGTGAAGGAGAACTTCGCGGAGATGGACGCCGACGGCGACGGGAAGCTGAGCCGCGGCGAGTACCTGAAGAAGATGGCCGCCCAGGACTTCCGCAAGCTGCGGGAGAAGGCCGCCGAAGTGATCGAGCCTGACCAGAAGAGCGCGACCGGCTCGGGCTCGGCGTCGGGCTCCGGCGGCTCGGCTGCCGGCGGGTCCTCGTCCGGCACCGGCTCGTCGAAGTAGCGCTTGGGCACCACCGCTCGCAAGGCCGCCGGGTCGCGGCCGGCCAAGCGGCCTGCGTCCAGGAAGGCCGCGTCCACGCAGCCCGCGTCCAAGCGGTCCACAGCGAAGCGCGCGCCGCGGCGCCCGCC
>CAYWSG010000114.1:2572-9196 GCA_964461055.1 uncultured Enterobacteriaceae bacterium
CGCTCGCGGCGCTCGCCTTTCTCTACTTCCGCGGGACGCGCCTTTCCTGGCGGCGGGCGGGCCGCGGGCGCGGCGTCAGGACCTGGGAAGCGGCCTCGTTCGCCGGCGGACTCGCGGCGCTTTTCCTCGCCCTGGTATGGCCGCTCGATGCGCTCGGGGAGGCGCTCTTCTCGGCGCACATGGCACAGCACCTCGTGCTCATGAATCTCGCTGCGCCGCTCCTCGTGCTCGGCGCGCCCCTCCAGGTCATGATCCGGGCGCTGCCGCCCGGCGCGCGCCGCTCGCTCGCGGCGCTCGCCAGCACGCGCGCCTGGCGCGGCGCGTGGGTCGCGGCGAGCGGGCTCGTGGCGGCCACGCTGCTGCAGCAGGTCACGCTCTGGACCTGGCATACGCCGCGCGGGGTCGCGCTCGCGCTCGAGAGCGAAGCGGTCCACATCGCGATGCACGCGTCGCTCATCGCCGCGGCGCTCCTTTTCTGGACCGCCGTGCTGCGGCCGCGCGCGCGGCACTACTGGGGATCCATCGCCGCGGTGCTCGTCACGCTGAAGACGAGCGGCATCGTGGCCATCCTGCTCCTGCTGCAGCCCGGGGCCATCTATGGCGTCTACGGCAGCTCCGCCCTCGCCTGGGGCCTTGCGCCGCACGAGGACGAGCAGCTCGGCTGGGGACTCATGATGGTCGCCGGCAGCGCCACGTACCTCGCCGCCGGCCTCGCGCTCGTCGCCCGCGCGCTCTTTCCCGGGGTCACGCCCGGGCGGCCCGCTTCAGCTCGTCCCGCGTGAGACGCACGTGCATCGTGCGGCTCTCCCAGTCGATGCGCTCGACGTCGTCGGGGCTGATGCGGACATGCCCGCCCGGCCACCACTTCGTGGTATCGATCACGACGTCGCGGATGCCCCAGGTCTTCTCGTCGACGATGAAGTCCTCTACCTCGCCGAGCGAGCCGTCGCGCGCCTCGATGTCGTAGCCGATCACCTCGGCGCTGCTTCGCAGATGCGCGTCGCCCTCCTCGACCGCCCGCTGCGCCGCCGCCTCGGCGTCCTCGCGCCCCGGGCTGACCGAGGGGTCGGCCGAGGGCCGCGCGCCGTGCGGTCCGGCCGGAGTGGCGCTCATGCCCCAGAGAAGCGGCCCGCCCCAGTAGTACGGATAGCCGAAGTGGGCGGCGTGCCGGATCTCGTACTGGCGCGAGACCGGACGGTCCGATTCCGCGTCCGGCGCGCGCTCCACCTGCTCGCGCGTGAGCTTTACGCGCAGCGCATTGCCGCCGGAGCCTTCCGGATCCACCGAAGCCGGCGAAAGGAGCACGCGCTTGCCCGGCAGCCAGCCGCCCGTATCCACGACGAAATAGCGCACGCCCCAGCGCTCGTCGTCGAAGTACACGTCGTCCACGAGGCCGATGCGGCCGTCGTCGGCGAGGATGTCGTCGCCCTGCAGGTCCTTGACGCTCTGTCCCATGAATCGTCTCCTTGAAACCCGATCTGCACACTGCGCCGCAACGCGCGTGCCCGGGAGCTACGACGGCCGCTCCCGCCGCACGCGCTTGAAGAAAAGGATGATGGCCGGGGGCACATGGACGATCCCGAATGCCTGCAGAAACGCGAGCAGCGCCATCGGGCCGCTCTCGACGTAGCGCGAGGCAACGAAGCCCATGGCGACGCCGACCGCGGCGAAGACGCTGCGCGTGAGCCAGATCCTGCCCCGCCCGGCGGTCTGCGAGCCGATTCGCCACTGGGCGTAGGCAGCGACCACGAGAAGAAGCGCCGCCAGAAGCGCATGGAGCAGGAGCACGGCCAGGTTCTGCAATGTTCGTGCGATGATTGCGGGCGGACAGCGAGAACGGACACAGGAGGCAGAAACGTCATGACTCGCGACGAGTTCGTGCAGCGCATGAAGGCGGAGCTCGACCGCTGGAACGCGCAGTTCGGCGAGTGGGAGAAGAAGACCCGCGAGGCGCAGGCCGGGCTGCGAGAGCACTACGAGCGCCATCTCGACATGCTCGCGCGCCAGCGCGCCGAGGCGGCGCGACGGCTGGAGGAGGCGCAGCGCGCCTCGCCCGCCGCCTGGGCCGAGCTCTCACGCAGCGCGGACGAGCTGTGGCGGAGCCTGCGCCAGGCCTACGACCGCGCGCAGGAGCAGTTCGTCGGCGTGAACGACCCTGGGTACCGCTAGCTAGTTCCGGTTGATCGCGTACCGCCCGGGGCCGATCAGCGCGATGGCGAGCGCCGTGAAGAGGAACATCGCCTGGAGCTCGATCGCCCAGCCGCCCGTCTTCGAGAGCGCGAAGACGTCGGCGGTGTGCGCGAGGCCGATGGCGAACAGCATGTTGATCATGATCACGATCGCACCGATGCGGGCGTAGAAGCCGAGGATCACCAGGAGGGGCGCCAGCACCTCGCCGAGGTACACGCCCCAGGCGATCGTGGCTGGCAGGCCCACGCCTTCCAGCATTTTCTCGATGCCGCTGACGCCGCCGGCGATCTTGGCGAGGCCGTGGAGCAGAATCAGGATGCCGAGCGCAAGACGCAGAACGAGCTTGCCTACATCGTCAGACATGGTGCCTTCCTCCTCGAGCGGTGGTGGGTCGGTGGCGACATGGGAATCCGCTTCCCGGCGCGAGACAAGTAAAAATTACCCTTTCCCGCCTGGCGGAGCCACCTTCGGTTCGCCCGCCGCCTCCTGACGGACTACGGCATCTTCAGCGGGCCCCGGGGACCACGCGGTAGTGCTCCACCACCGGGAAGGGATCGTAGAAGTGATGCAGCAGCGCCTTCCAGCGCTGGTACCCCTCCGATTTCCGGAACCCCTCCGTGTGGTCCTCGAGACGGCGCCAGCGCACCAGCAGCAGGTACCGGCTCGGCTTCTCGACGCAGCGGCGCAGCTCGTGCGAGAGATGGCCGGGCGCTGCGCTCAGGATCTGCTGCGCCTCGAGGAAGGCCGCCTCGAACTGCTCCTCCTGTCCGGGCTTCACGTCCAGAACCGCCGATTCCAGGATCATGGTGCATTCCCCTGACGGGACAGTGCCGCGCTCATCCCGGCGATCATTTCGGCCTGCTCCGAGGCGCTCAGGGCGGGCAGGATCCAGCCGATGTCGGCCAGCGCCTCCTCGACCGGGCGGCTCGCGCCGAAGGCCGCGAGCACGGCGGCGAGCTCCTCATCGGTGCAGCGCTCCCACAGGACGGTCATCATGCGCTCCTCGCCCTCCAGGTGCTCGAGATAGCGGGCGATGAAAACGTTGAGCGCGCGGTAGAGCGCGAGACCCGACGGGCGGCGGCGCTCCCCGGGCGCGGCCAGCACCTCGCGCATCAGGACCGCCAGCCGGCGCTGCTCCGCCTCGAGCCTCGCGTGCTCGGCATCGAACGGATTCGCATCCAGCTTGCGCGAGAGAAGCGGGTGAATGAACTTCTCCTCATGACCGGCGTGCGCAGTGAGCTGGCCAAGAACCGCCTCGAGCGACTGCGAAAGGGACACGGCAGCCTCTGGCTGCGCGTAGTCGATGCTCCCGGCCTGCTGCGAGAGGCGGAAGAGGCTCGCCCGAAGGCCCTTGTGCACCTTGGTGTAGAAATCGACTCCGCTCGTGCCCATCCTGGCCTCCTCCTTAGTGGCCTCCGTTGGCTGCAGGCGGATGCCGCCGGATGAGCTGCACCAGCGCCCGGATGAAATCTCTCGCCTGCTCGAGCTCGCCTCGCTTGAGGCGCGCGGCGAGCGGGTTCTCCCATTGCGCCGCGGCCGCGGAGAGCTGCCGCAGCGTGGCCTCGCCCCGCGACGTGAGCGCCACGAGGGGCGCGCGCCGGTGATCCGGGTTCTCCTCGTAGCGCAGCAGGCCCTCGTCCTCCAGGGCATCCGCCACGCGCTGCACGCTCTGGCGGGCGAGCCCCAGCCGGCGCGAGAGCTGCGCGACCGTGTGGCCGCCCGCGGCCGCCGCCGACAGCACTTTCCAGCGCGCGCCCGTCTGGCCGGCGCGGGCCGCCAGGCGCTCCCCGCACCGGCCGAGCTCGCCGGCCAGCTCGTACACATCGGCGACCATCAGCGCGAAGCGCTCGGCCGCCGGCGTGCGTCCGGTCCCGGTTTCCATGGCAGCATGGTGCCCTCCCGACAGCATGCTGTCAATATGTGGACGCCAGTCGTGTCAAGATCGCCCGATCAAAGAGGAGAATGCCCATGGGGCTCGAAGCCCATGCGGTAGCGGTGCTGGGGCTGACAGTGCTCGCGTTCGTGCTGTTCGCGAGCGAGAAGCTCGCGATCGAGACGACGTGCCTGCTCGTGCTGGCGCTGCTCGCGGTCGGGTTCCAGGTCTTTCCGTACGAGCGCCACGGCGAGGCGGTGGAGCCGACGCGCTTTTTCTCCGGCTTCGGGCACGAGGCGCTGGTGGCGATCGTGTCGCTCATGATCCTCGGCCGGGGCCTCGTGGCGACGGGAGCGCTGGAGCCGGCGGCGCGCGCCCTTGCGCGGCTCCTCGAGGCGAGGCCGCGCTCGGCGATGCTCGTGGTGCTCGTGCTCTGCGCGTCGATGAGCGGGATTCTGAACGACACGCCGATCGTGGTGCTGATGCTGCCTATCCTCGTCGGTGCGGCGCTGCGGACGAAGACCTCCCCTACGCGCACGCTCCTGCCCATGAACTACGCGGTGCTGATCGGCGGCATGGGCACGACGATCGGGACCTCCACCAACCTCATCGTGGTGTCGATCGCCGCCGACATGGGGCTCGCACGCATCGGCATGTTCGACTTCGTCCATGTCACCGCCCTCGCCGCCATCCCGGGAATCCTCTACCTGTGGCTCGTGCTGCCGCGGCTCATCCCGGAGCGGACCGCGCCGCTCACCGACGCCACGCCCCAGCTTTTCACGGCCGCGCTGCACGTGGGCGAAGGCGGCTTCGCCGACGGCAAGACGCTCGCCGAGGTGCGCGACAAGGTGGGCGACCAGGTGGACATCCGCCGCGTGGTGCGCGGCGACGGGCTCGAGCTTGCGCGGCTGCCTTCGCTCACGCTGCGCGCCGGCGACCGGATCTTCGTGCGAGCGCCGGCGAAGCAGCTTCCCGCGGCGGCCGGCGAGCTCGGCGCGACGCTGCCGAACCCCGAGGAGCAGGCGCCGGAGCCGCCGGAGGATCCGGAGGACGCGGAGCGGCTGGCCGAAGTGGTGGTCACGCAGGACTCCGTGCTGAACGGCGCTACCTTGCGCGAGACGCGCTTCGGCGAGTGGCACAACGTGGCCATCGTCGGCGTGCACCGGCGCGGCGGCCGCGATCTCCTCGGACGGGGCGAGTTCGATCGCGTGCCGCTGCGGGTGGGCGACGTGCTGCTCGTGCAGGGCAAGGACGAGGCGATCGCCGGGCTCAAGTCGCGCGCGCGACTCCTCGTCCTCGACGAGCGCTATCTCGTGCAGCCGGGCGGGCGCGCCCCGCTCGCGCTCGCGATCCTTGCCGCCGTGATCGCCACCGCGGCGCTCAAGATCGCGCCCATCGCCATCGCGGCGCTGGCGGGCGTCGTGGCCATGATCCTCACGCGCTGCCTCGACTGGAAGGAAGCAACGGCAGCGCTTTCCATGAAGGTCGTGCTCATGGTGGCCGCGAGCCTCGCGCTCGGCTCGGCGCTCGAGCTGACGGGCGCCACCGCGTGGCTCGCGGAGCGCTTCGTCGACGCGACGCGCGAGCTCGATCCGGCCTGGGCGCTGGCAGCGCTCATGCTGCTCGTCGCGGCGTTCACCAACTTCGTCTCCAATGCCGCCGCGGCGGCGGTCGGCACGCCGATCGCGGCGGCGATTGCCGGCGGGCTCGGCGTCGCCCCCGAGCCTTTCGTGCTCGCCATCCTCTTCGGCGCCAACTTCAGCTACGTGACGCCCATGGCGTACCAGACGAACCTCCTCGTCATGAGCGCGGGCGGCTACCGCTTCGGCGACTTCGTTCGGGGCGGCCTGCCGCTTCTCGCCATCATGGCCGCCGCGTACGCGCTCCTCTTGCCGCGGTTCTTTCCGCTATAGGAAATCGGCAATGCGCCGGGAAGTAGTAGAGTTCGAGTGATGAGAAAAGCGATCCCGAAAAAAGCACAGCCGGCGAAACCGAAAACGCAGCAACGGCAGGTACTGCTCCGCGCGGCCTTCCGCCACATCCTCGTTCCCACCGACGGCTCGCGCGAGGCTGGCGCCGGCGTGAAGAAAGCGATCGCCCTCGCCCGCGACCTCGGCGCACGGCTTCGCGCCGTGTACCTGCCGCCGCTGCCGCCCGCCTCGGCGGACATCGGCCTCGGCGCGCTCCACGATGCGCCGCTTCTCGTCGAGCACTTCGATCAGATGGCGAAGGCGCAGGCGGAAAAAGCCCTCGCGCGGATCCAGGCCGCCGCCGAGGAGGCCGGCGTCGAGTGCACCGGCGAGACGCTGCAAGCGCGCGAGCCATGGCCCGCGCTCCTCGAGCGCGCGCGGGCGCTGCGCTGCGACCTCCTCGTCGTCGCCCCGCACGGGCGCCTCGAGGGCGGCGCCCCGGCCGGTGCGGAAGTTTCGATTCTCGTCCTCGCGTAGTGCCCAGGGTTGAAGCGGCCGTTTTGATCCCCGTGTATCGCCGCGCCGATGGCGATCTGCGCCTGGTGCTCGTTCGCCGCAGCGATTTCGGCGCGCACGGCGGGCACCTGGCGC
>CAYWSG010000115.1:0-9138 GCA_964461055.1 uncultured Enterobacteriaceae bacterium
AGCTGCTCGGTGCCCATCATCACGCCCGAGATGCCGCCGAGGAAGCCGAAGCCGACGAGCGAGATGAACATCGCCGAGAACGACGGGTTGCCCCAGGGGGCCTTGCGCAGCCACTCGAAGAGGCCGTTCACGTAGCCCTTCTTGCGCTGCGCCACCTCGATCGCGCCCGGCACCGTGAGGCCGTGCACCATGGAGGCGAGCACCGCGAGGTACATGGCGTAGCTCGTGTTGAAGATCTTCCAGTTCGAGGTGAGCCCCGGGTCGGTGAGCAGGTGGTGGGCGCTCGCGAGCTGCAGGAAGAAGATGTAGAGGAGGAACGCCGTGCGGCTTACCTTCTCGGACATCGGCTTCGCGCCGAACACGATCGCCGCGATCGCGTACCAGACGGCCACGTGCGCGCTCACGTTGATCTGCTGCGAGGAGTGGCCGAAGGCCCACCAGATGGTCTTGTACATGAGCGAGTCGATGTGCTCGACGAGGCCCACGGACCAGAGGAAGGTCGGGATCAGGATGATCGCGCCGGCGGCGATGGTGAATACCGCGATGATCGCCGCGGTGATCGCGCCGAAGGTGACGAGCGGCACCGAGTTGCGGTAGGTGCGCTCGGCGCGCGCGACGACCAGCGTGCCGAAGAAGACGAAGCAGGCGATGAGCGCGCCGACGGCGAAGAGGATGAGCCCCAGGTAGAACGTCGGGTGCGCGCCCATCGGCGCGTAGGAGGTGAACATCACGCTCGAGTCGCCGCGGAACACGGCGTAGTTGTTGACGAGCGCCCCGATCACCATGAGCCAGAACGCCGCCCAGGCGATGCCGGGGGTCGCGATGCGCGACTTGAGGAGCGTGGAGCCGGCGAAGTAGAGCACCGCGATCTCGAAGAAGATGATCCAGAACACGAGCATGTTGAGCCCGTGCGCGGTGAGCACCTGGTAGAAGAGGTCGGGCGGCAGCAGGTGCACCGCCTGCCAGCGGGTGAGCATCACGCCAATGGCGAGGATGCCGCCGACGAGCAGCGACACCACCGCGGCCACCGCGTTCCAGCGCATCAGCTTCTCCGCCGGCTCGTGGAAGGTGAGCCCGCTCGACGGGCAGGTCCTGAACATCCGGTTGACGGCCATGGCTACTGCCCTCCCTTCACCACGTAGAGGCGGCTCGCCATCGTGTGGTGGTTGATGCCGCAGTACTCGTTGCAGATGATCGCGTAGGTGCCCGGATTGGTCGGCGTCACGGTGAGGATGTGCTCGTAGCCGGGGTGCACCTGGATGTTGATGTTCTCCGGCTGCAGCGAGAAGCCGTGCAGCCAGTCCATCGACATGAGGTGGATGCGGTAGGACTTGCCGGCCTCGAGCTCGAGCTGCGGGTACCAGCTCCACAGGCGCGCGATCATGTAGACGTCGGCGCCGGCCGGCGGGCGCACGACCGGCACCTTCAGGTCGCCGCCCTCCTCGCGTACCTTATACTTGGCGATCATGTCCTCGGTCTTGGCGGCGAAGTCCTCGGGCTTCGCGCGGTAGGCCTCGTTGGCGAGGTTCTGCTGACCGTAGAGGTGCCAGTACGGCATCATGAAGAACATGATGAGGCACCAGACGAGGGCGATCACGATCCAGACGAGCTCGGTGCGCTCGAGGGGCTCCTTCCACCACACTTTTTCCGCGGTCGACGTAATGGTCATGGCGTTTCTTCTATTTGGCGATGGGCAGGGACACGATTTCCATCACGCCCCACACGATGTAGAGCACGGTCGGCATGGCGATGCCGATGAAAAGCAGCAGGAACGGGTTGTCGAGCAGGAGCTGCATGGCGGGGACGGGCTCCTCGGGAACTTCGTCCCCTTCCATTTCCCGCCGGTCCTTGTTCTGGGCGGTATCGGTAGCAGCGGACATGGGGCCTCCTTGAATGTCGGAGGAACGGTAGCGTGAGGCGATACGAGGCGGACTTGATGTGGATTAACCTTTTCCGGGCTGCCAGCGCGAGGATGGCGCCATGACCACGGCCGATCGGCGCCGCGTGGCGGCGTGGCTCCTCGTGTGCGCCGCGCTCGTCTTTCTCATCGTGGTGGTGGGCGGCGTCACGCGCCTGACCCGCTCGGGCCTGTCCATCGTCGAATGGCAGCCGCTCGTCGGCACCCTCCCGCCCCTCAGCGAGGCCGACTGGCAGGAGCTCTTCGCGAAATACCGCGAGACGCCCGAGTACCAGCAGGTCAACAAGGGCATGACGCTGGAGGGCTTCAAGGGCATCTTCTGGTGGGAGTACATCCACCGCCTGCTGGGGCGGCTCGTCGGGCTCGTCTTCCTCGTTCCGTTTCTCTGGTTTCTCTTCCGGAGGAAGCTCGAGGCGGGCCTCGCCTGGAAGCTCGGCGGCATCTTCATCCTCGGCGGCCTGCAGGGGGCGCTCGGCTGGTACATGGTCAAGTCGGGCCTCGTCGACAATCCCCACGTCAGCCACTTCCGGCTCACGGCGCACCTCGGGCTCGCGCTCGCCCTCTTCAGCCTGCAGTTCTGGCTCGCCCTGCAGCTTCTCTTTCCGAGGGAAAAGGCGACCGAAAAGCTGCCGCTGGTTCTGCCTTTCATCATTTTCGCCATGGCGCTCACCGGCGGCATGGTGGCGGGGCTGCGCGCGGGCTACGCCTACAACACCTTCCCGCTCATGAACGGCCATTGGGTGCCGCCCGAGGTCCTGATGCTCGAGCCGTGGTGGAAGAACTTCCTCTACAACATGGCCACCGTGCAGCTCGTGCACCGGAGCTTCTTCTGGTTCCTCGCGGTGCTGATCCCGGTCACGTGGTGGCGCTACCGGACGTTCCCGTCGGCCAACTTCCTGCTGCTCGCTTTCGTCGCGCAGGCGAGCCTCGGCATTTCGACGCTGCTCCTCCACGTGCCGGTGGGGCTGGGCGCCGCGCACCAGGGCGGCGCGGTGGTGCTGCTCGCGGCCGCCATCTGGTTCGCGCACTCGGCGCGTCCGCGGCCGGCGTTCGCGCATGTCCACGCTCCCGCATGAGGCGGTAGAGTCCCATCCGGCCCGCCGCGGCGCCGGGCGCCGCGTGCGCGCGCTCGCGGCTGCGGGCGTCGTGCTCGTCCTCGTCGTCGTGCTCGCGAGCGCCGCGCTCCGTCAGGGCGCGGAGGCTTTCTCCCCCGCGGTCCTGTCCGCGTTGCGTGCGGTGCATCGCGCCGCGGCCTCTCTGGAGGCGCTCGTCGTGCTCGCGCTCCTCTGGCTCGCCTGGCGCTCGCGGCTCGTCCTCGCCATCGCGGGGATCACGCTGCTCCTCTCGGTGGTCGGCGTGCTCGCCGGCCGCAACCCGCCCGCCGCGGCGGCGCTTGCCAACCTCCTCGGCGGGCTCGCCCTGGCGGGCTGCTTCGCTGCGCTCGTCCGGGAAACGACGCAACGCGAAGACGAGAGCCCCGTTCTTACGCTGCTGGTCGCGGGCGTGGTGGCGGCGCAGTGCGTGCTGGGGGCGCTCGTCGCCATCGTGGTCAAGGATTTCCTGTCGCTCACGTTCCTCATCCACGCGCTGGTCGGGATGGTGCTCTGCGCCTATCTCGCGTGGCGGGCGCTCCGCGTCGACGCGCCGGCCGTGCGGCTTTCGCTCGTGCTGCTCGCGGTCGCGGCGCCGGCCGCAGGGCTCGTCGCGGCGCTCTTCGGATTCTCGTCTTCGTCTCGTGGGCTTTCGTCTCCCGTCGCGCCGGCGCTCGCGCACGCGGCGCTGGTGGCGCTCCTCGTCGTGGCAGCGGCGCTCGCCCGCGAGAAGCGCGCTTGACCCACATCAAGGGCGCTTGCGCCCCGGGCTGCCATGGTGCGGAACCATGCACTCCCACGCCGCAGCCCTCAACGACCTGCATCTCGCGCTCGATCGACAGCTCGCCGCGACCATCGACGCGGCGCGCCGCGGCGACTGGCCCGGCTACCTGACCCATTTCCTCACGCTGCGCGAGGAATTGCTCTCGCACATCGGCTACGAGGACGAAGAGCTCTTTCCCTTCCTCGAGCAGCAGGGCCTCGGCGGCGCCATCATCGCCGAGCTGCGCGAGGACCATGCGCACTTCCGCGAGCTGCTGGAGGCGCTGAGCGCCGCCTCGCCGCGGCACGATCCGGAGGGCTGCATCGCCGAGCTCGAGCACCTCGCCGCCTTCCAGGCCGGGCACCACGCGCGCGAGCAGGCGGCCTGCTACGGCCACGCCGATCGCGAGGGCGCCGCGCCGCCCCCGCCCGCCAAGCCGCCCGCGCAAGCGGTGGACGAGCTGCCCGCCATGGACCTGCGCGGCCTGCAGCCGCCCGAGCCCATCGTGCGCATCTTCCAGGCGCTCGAGCGCTCGCCGGACACGCCCGTGCGCGCCATCCTGCCGCACGAGCCGGTGCCGCTCTACGGCCTGCTGCGCGAGCGCGGCTTCGGCTGGGCCGGCACGCAGCGCACCGACGGCGGCTTCGAGCTCCTCATCCGCAAGGCCTAAGGAAACTGGGCCCCCGCCGTCGCGGGGGCGACATCTTCCGAGCATCCCTGATCAGGAAGCGCGGCGGCGCGGGCGGAGGCGACGTAGCGCTCGAGGGTCGGCGACATGGCCCCCGCGGGCACCACGGCGTCGATCAGCTGGAAGCGGCCACGGCGCGCATGGGCGGCGCGCAGGGCCGCCACGAGCTCGCCTCGCGTGCGCACGCGGACGCCGTCGCCGCCGAGCGCGCGCGCCAGCGCGGCGAAGTCCCAGTCGCCCAGGCCGTTGAAGCGCGACTCGGGCTGGAAGGCGCGCAGCATCTGCCAGCCGCCGTTGTTCAGCACCACGACGATCGGATCCCAGCCGTAGCGCCGGCAGTGGCCGAGCTCCCAGCCGGTCATCTGGAAAGCGCCGTCGCCCACCAGCACGATCGGCCGCTCGCCGCCCGCGGCCTGCATGCCGAGGCCCGCGGGCACGCCGAAGCCCATGGTCGCGTAGTAGGCCGGCGCGCAATGCGGGGCGGGCCCGATGTCGAGGGCGAGGAAGAGGGTGTCGCCGACGTCGGCGGCGACGGGCATCGGCCCGTGCGCATCCATGAGATCGTTGATCGCGGTGGCGATGTCGGCCGGCGCAAGGAGCGATGCGTCGGCCACCAGCCCGCGCGGCGGGCGAACCGGCGCGCAGCGTGTCGCGGCCGCAGGTCGCACGGCGGGCAGGCGCTCGAGAAGCGCATCCACGAGCGGTCCGAGCGGGATGTCGGGATAGACATGATGGCCGATGCGCACCTGCCGGTCGGCCGCGAGGATTGCCCGGCGCAAATCGATTCGCCGCGCCGATACGCCGAGGTTCGTGTCCGAGAGCACCACGCCGAGACAGACGAGGGCGTCGGAGTCCTCCACCAGCTGCGCGATGTGCGGCGCGCCGGCGGCGCCGAGGTACGTCCCTACGAGCCCGGCGCCGGCCGCATGGCCCGTCCCGGCGAGCAGCCCGCGGCCGAGCAGGCTCGTGACCACGGGGATGCCCATCCGGCGCGCGGCCTCGGCCACTTCCGCCTCGATGCCGAAGCGGCGCACTTCGACGTCCACCATGAGCACCGGCGCCCTGGCGGCGCGCACGCGCTCGAGGATCTCGTCCGCGCAGGCGGCGAGCGCCTCCGCGTCGAAGCCGACTTCGGGCGCGGGCGCCACTTCCGGGCATTCGATCGCGCCGGCGTCGCGCGGCACCTCGAAGTACACGGGGCGCGAGTAGGTGAGGCACTCTCGCAGCACGCGCGCGATCTCGTGCGGCGCGGTACGGGCGTCGTCGAGCCGGGCCTGCGCGCACGTCACCTCTTCGTACATGCGGTATTGCGAGTCGAGCGTTCTCGCCTGGTGGTGCACGAGGAGCCCGCGCTCGCGCTCGCCGCGTCCCGGTGCGCCGGAAACCACGACCACCGGGGATTTCTCCGCATAGGCGGTCGCCACGGCATTCACCATGTTGAGCGCCCCGGCGCCGTAGGTCACGGCGGCCACGCCCAGGCCGCCGCGCAGGCGGGCGGCCGCATCGGCAGCGAAGCCGACGCCCGGCTCGTGGCTGAGCGTGTAGAGCGGCAGGAGCGCGCTCTCTTCCGCGGCGTTGAAGAAGGGAAGTGCGAAATCGCCCGGGATGCCGAAGATCTCGCGGGCGCCGTGCGCCTTCAGGGCGCGCAGCAGGGCCTCGAAAACGTTCATCGCCGCTTCCTTCTACGACGGGCCGCGGCGCGCGCGCTTAACCTGGATCAATCAAGCTGCAGCCCGGGCGAGCGCCAGAGCGTGCCGTCGCGGCCGACGATCACGGCCTCCACGCCGGGCGTCCCGGCCACGAGCTTCTTTCCGGCCTCGAGCCCGAGCACCATGATGGCGGGCCCCAGCCCGTTTACCGCCTGCGCCTCCGTGGCGACGAGCGTGACGCCGCGTGCGTCTTCGGCCGGGTAGCCGGTGCGCGGATCGAGCACGTGGTGGTAGCGCCTTCCGTCGCGCTCGAAGAAGCGCTCGTAGTCGCCGGAGGAGGCGACCGCGCCGCGCACGAGCGCCACGGCGCCGAGGAGCCGCTCCGGCGCCCGTGGATCGCGTACGCCGACTCGCCATGGCGGGCCGTCGGAATGCGCCACCACGTCCCCGCCGCCGTTCAGGAGCGCGCGGCGCACGCCGTGCGCCTCGAGCGTGCGCCGGCCTGCCTCCAGGATCGGCAGCTTGGCGATTCCCCCGAGGTCGATCCGCATCCCTGGCTCGGCGAGGAACGCGCTGGCCTTTTCTTCTTCAACTATTTTGATCTTCCTGAAGTCCACTTTCGGCAGGCGGGCCGCGATCTCGGCTTTCGTCGGGACGTATTCGTTTCCCGGCCGGAAGCGCCAGACCGAAAGCGCACCGACGGTGATGTCGAAGGCGCCCTTCGTCCGCTCCGAGACGCGGCGCGCCTGT
Source organism: uncultured Enterobacteriaceae bacterium (assembly GCA_964461055.1). Taxonomy (GTDB): domain Bacteria; phylum Pseudomonadota; class Gammaproteobacteria; order Burkholderiales; family SG8-39; genus SCGC-AG-212-J23. The sequence goes on from CAYWSG010000115.1 coordinate 6,860, forward strand.
GCCAGGACGTCGGCGAGCTCGGGTGGGATGGGCACGGCGTGTTTCCCGGCTGCAGCGTTGACGGCACTCACCACGCTCGCCCGGTCGTAGTGATTCATCATGTCCGAGAGGCGCTGCATCTCGCGGTAGGCCGCTTCGACCGCCGCCTGCAGCGCCGCCCGGTCCGGCCCCTCCGCGGTGATCGACACCGCTGTCCCCATGAGCGGCCGGACTTCCTGGATGCGCGCTGCCTGCGCCTGCCCGAAGGAGAGCAGCGTGAAGACGACAGCAAGGAAACTGAGCGCGACCTGGAGGGCGAGGTCCATCCGGCGAGTATAGGGTTCGCGATGGCGGCGGATTGACCGACATCAAAGCGCCTGCAGGCGAAGGGAACATGCTGGGCGCCGCATGCCGGGATCGATTCTCCTTCGGATCTCCAGCCTTCTCCGGAGCTCCTTTCTTCTTGTCGCCCTCCTGTCCGCGGGAGGCGCGCCCGCGCTGGCCGACGTGGCCGCGGACTATCCGCAGGTGCGCGGCTGGTTTCCGCAGGGCGAGCGCTTCGGCGAGCTCGAAGGCGAGCCGCGCGCGGCGGCGGTGTACGACGCGAAGGGCGCGATCGTCGGCTACGTCTTCCTGACGAGCGACGTGGTGCGCATCCCGGCGTACTCCGGCTCGCCCATCAACAGCCTCGTCGGGCTCGACCGCACGGGCGAGATCCGCGGCGTCGCCATCGTCGGCCACGAGGAGCCGATCCTCGCCGTGGGCATCAGCGAGGAGCGCCTGCGCGCCTTCAGCGACCAGTACACGGGCAAGCGCGCGACGGACAAGGTGGCCGTCGGCGCCGAGCGTCCCGGCCACGTGTCGATCGACACCATCTCGGGCGCCACCATCACCGTCATGGTGCAGAACGAGACCGTCATGCGCGCCGCCCGCCTCGTTGCCGAATCGCGAAATTTGGGGACAGACCCCATTTCGGCTGAAAAGGGGTCTGTCCCCAAACCGCTTTGGAAGGACGTCTGGCGCGAGCGCAAGTTTGCCATCGCGGTATTGGCCGGCGGACTGCTCACGCTCAACTTCATCCTCCTCTTCCAGGACTGGCTCGCGCGCAAGCCGCGGGTGCTCGGCCTCGTGCGCCGGGCGTTCCTGCTCTACACGGTGTTCTTCATCGGCTGGTACGCGCTCGCGCAGCTCTCCATCGTGCACGTGCTCACGTTCGTGCACGCGGCGGTCAGGGATTTCAAGTGGGAGACCTTCCTCATCGACCCGATCCTCTTCATCCTGTGGAGCTTCGTGGCGATGACGCTGCTCCTGTGGGGGCGCGGCGTGTACTGCGGATGGCTCTGCCCGTTCGGCGCGCTGCAGGAGCTCGTGCAGCAGGGCGCGCGCAAGCTGAAGCTGCCGCAGCTCGAGTTTCCCGACGTGGTGCACGAGCGGCTGTGGGGCCTGAAGTACCTCGTCCTCCTCGGCCTCTTCGGCGTGTCGCTCCAGTCGATGGGCGAAGCGGCGCGGCTCGCGGAGGTGGAGCCCTTCAAGACCGCGGTGACGCTCCGCTTCGACCGCGAATGGCCCTTCGTCCTCTATGCAGCCGCGCTCATCGCGGTCTCGGCGGTGAACCGCAAGTTCTTCTGCAAGTACCTCTGCCCGCTCGGCGCGGCGCTTTCCATCCCGGGGCGCTTCCGCGTGTTCGACTGGTGGCTGCGCCGGCGCAAGGAGTGCGGCAGGCCGTGCCAGACCTGCGCGCGCGACTGCGAGGTGCGTGCCATCCGCCCCACCGGCGAGATCAACGCCAACGAGTGCCACTACTGCCTCGACTGCCAGGTGACCTACTACAGCGACCGGCGCTGCATGCCGCTCGTGGAGCGGCGCCTGAAGCGCGAGCGGCGCATGCGGGTGGCCGGTTCAACCGGTTCGTCGCCGGGGTCTAAGTTGATTCACATCAAACAGGCGCCAGATCCCGGCAAGTAGATTGGCCGCAACGAGGAATTTGCATTCATCCATGGAGAAGCACACATGAGAAGTCCAGGAGCCGTCAGGCTGCGCAGCATCGTCCTCGCCGTAGGAGCCGCGGTCGCGTTCGGGGCGGCACACGCGCAGCAGAAGCCGCAGCCGCAGGGCGACAAGCCCGTGCACCCGGGCACGCAGACCGAGGACCTGCTCTACAAGGGCGCGCCGGTGCCGATCAAGCCGGGCGAGGCGCCCGAGGTGATCAGCCCGAAGGCGCCGCCCATGACGGCGGCCGAGTTCGAGCGCGCGAAGCAGATCTACTTCGAGCGCTGCGCCGGCTGCCACGGCGTGCTGCG
>CAYWSG010000116.1:0-9014 GCA_964461055.1 uncultured Enterobacteriaceae bacterium
TCTTCACGCGCCAGCTCGCCACCATGATGAAGGCCGGCGTGCCGCTGCTGCAGGCGTTCGACATCGTCGGCAAGGGGGCCTCCAACCCCGCGGTGGCGCGGCTTCTCTTCGAGATCAAGACCGAGGTGGAGACGGGCTCCTCCCTCGCCGCCGCGTTCCGCAAGTACCCGCTCTACTTCGACAACCTCTTCTGCAACCTGGTGCAGGCCGGCGAGCAGGCGGGCATTCTCGAGACCCTGCTCGACCGCCTGGCGACCTACAAGGAGAAGATCCTCGCCATCAAGTCGAAGATCAAGTCGGCGCTCTTCTACCCGGTCGCCATCATCGCGGTCGCCTTCATCATCACGGCGATCATCATGATCTTCGTGATTCCGGCCTTCAAGTCGGTCTTCACGAGCTTCGGCGCCGACCTCCCGGCGCCGACGCTGCTCGTCATGGCGATCTCGGACTACTTCGTCGAGTACTGGTACCTCATTTTCGGCGTGACGATCGGCGGCGTCTGGGGCTTCCTCGAGGCCTGGAAGCGCTCGCTCTCGGTGCAGATCTTCATGGACCGCATGTCGCTGCGGCTGCCGATCTTCGGCGACGTCATCCGCAAGTCGACGATCGCGCGCTGGACCCGCACGCTCTCGACGATGTTCGCCGCCGGCGTGCCGCTGGTCGAGGCGCTCGACTCCGTGGGCGGCGCGTCCGGCAACTACGTCTACCTCGTCGCCACCAAGCAGATCCAGACCGAGGTCTCGGGCGGCACCTCGCTGACGGTGTCGATGCAGAACGCCAACGTGTTTCCCTCGATGGTGATCCAGATGTGCTCGATCGGCGAGGAGACGGGCGCGCTCGACGCCATGCTCGGCAAGGTGGCCGACTTCTACGAGGCGGAAGTCGATGACGCCGTCGAGGCGCTCTCCTCGCTCATGGAGCCGCTCATCATGGTGGTGCTCGGCACGCTGATCGGCGGCATGGTGGTCGCGATGTACCTGCCGATCTTCAAGCTGGGCGGGGCGGTCTGACGGCGCTCGGCGCGGGCTGGCTGCTCGAGCCGGCGGTCTTTCCATGGGTGGCGCTCGTTTTCGGCCTGTGCGCGGGCTCGTTCCTCAACGTCGTCATCCATCGCCTGCCGAAGATGCTGGAGCGCGAATGGCGCGCCGAGTGCGCCGAGCTCGCCGGCGAGCCGCTCCCCCCCGCGGAGCCCTATAACCTGCTCGTTCCGCGCTCGCGCTGCCCTTCGTGCGGGCGCGGCATCGGCGCGCTGCAGAACATCCCCATCCTGAGCTACCTCGTGCTGCGGGGCCGCTGCGCGGGGTGCGGCGCGCCGATCGGCCTCAAGTATCCGCTCGTGGAGCTGCTGTCGGGCCTGGGCGCCGCCTACAGCGCCTGGCATTTCGGCGCCGGCGCCGCCGCCGTCGGCGCGGCGCTCTTCGTCTGGTGCACGATCGCGCTCGCCTTCATCGATCAGGAAACGGGCCTGCTGCCCGACGATCTCACCCTGCTCCTGCTCTGGTCGGGGCTCGTCCTCAACGTCGGGGCCACCTTCGTCCCGCTCGCCGACGCGGTCATCGGCGCGGTCGCCGGCTATCTCTCGCTCTGGCTCGTCTACTGGGGGTACAAGCTCGCCACCGGCAAGGAGGGCATGGGGTACGGCGACTTCAAGATGAACGCGGCGGTGGGCGCTTTCGTCGGCTGGAAGCTGCTGCCGCTCGTCGTCCTGTTCTCGGCCGTGGTGGGCCTCCTGTTCGGCGCGCTGCAGATGTTCGCCGCGCGCGGCCGCTGGGACGCGGCGTTCCGCTTTCACTTCGGCCCCTACATCGCGATCGCGGGAATCGTGACGCTCTTCTGGGGCGAGCCGATCCTGCGCTGGTACCTCGGGTGAGCCGCAAGCTCGTCGTCGGGCTGACCGGAGGCATCGGCAGCGGCAAGAGCGCCGCAGCAGCCGAGTTCGAGAAGCTGGGTGCCACGGTCGTCGACACCGACGTCATCGCGCACGAGCTGACGGCTCCCGGGGGCGCCGCGATCGACGCGATCCGCGCGCGCTTCGGCGAAGCGGCAATCGGTGCCGACGGCGCCATGGACCGGGCCCGCATGCGAAGCCTCGTCTTCCACGACCCCGCATCCCGGAAGGCGCTCGAGGCCATCCTCCACCCCCTCATTCGCGAGCGCTCGGAGCGCCTCATCGAGGAGGCGCCGGGGCCCTATGTCATCTATGTCGTGCCGCTCCTCATCGAGAGCGGCGACTACCGCCGCCGCGCGGACCGGATCCTTGTCGTGGACCTGCCCGAGGAGGTTCAGATGGAGCGCGTGCGCGCCCGCAGCGGCCTGCCGGAGGATACGGTGCGCGCCATCATGGGTGCGCAGGCGCCGCGCGAAGCGCGGCTCGCCGCGGCCGACGACGTCCTCGACAACAGCGGCAGCCTCGAAGCGCTGCGGCGGGAAGTGGCTCTGCTCCACCAAAAGTACCTACAATTGGCACGGACGTGATCACGTACGAATATCCCCTCAACGAGCGGATCCGCACGCTGCTTCGTCTCGAGGACCTGTTCGAGCGCTCCAGGCACTTCATGGCGCTCTCGGATCCACTCGACCACCACGTCGCGCTCCTCACCCTGTTCGAGATCATGGAGGTGGCGAGCCGCGCCGACCTCAAGTCCGACCTGCTCCAGGAGCTCGAGCGCCAGAAGCAGGTGCTGATGTCGTTTCGCAACAACCCGGAGATCTCCGAGGACGCGCTCGCGGGGGTGCTGCGGGACATGGAGCAGGCTGCGGCGGGGCTGCTCGCGATGACGGGCAAGATCGGCCAGCATCTGAGGGAGAACGACTGGCTCATGTCGATCAAGCAGCGCACCGGCATTCCCGGCGGCGCCTGCGAGTTCGACCTGCCTTCGTACCACTACTGGCTTCACCGGCCGGCCGAGGAGCGCATCGGCCACCTCGTGGGCTGGACGACGCCTCTCTATCCGCTGCGCGACGGCGCGGCGATCATCCTGCGGATCCTGCGCGATTCGGGCAAGCCGCAGTGGCTCAAGGCGCCGCAGGGCACCTTCCAGCAGATGGGCGGCAAGAGCGCGCAGATGCTGAGAGTGCGGCTTGCGCGCGAGGCGGCGTGCGTGCCCGAGATCAGCGCCAACAAGTACGTGCTCAACATCCGCTTCCTCAACCAGAGCGGCGAGGAAGTCCGCCCGCGCACCGCCGACTGGGATGTCGACTTCGAGCTGACGTTCTGCAATCTGTGAGACAGGTTCCGTGCCCGCGCTGCGGGACGCTGACGCCCTATGGGCCCGAGAACCCCTGGCGGCCCTTCTGCAGCGAGCGCTGCAAGCTGATCGACTTCGGCGACTGGGCCGCGGAGCGCTATCGGTTGCCGCTCCCCCCGGACGAGGATGCCGCCGGGCCGGACGAGCCCGGGCCGGAAGACCCGGAGAAGGACGAGGATTAGCGCGCCGCGAGCGCGAGGGGCCCCTCAGGAAGCGCCGGCGCGGACTGCGCGGGGAGCGCATCGGAGGCGGGCTGAGCCTCCTCCCCCGCCGACGCCACGGGGTCGGCCAGAGCCGCCTCGGCCTGGGTCCGGAACACGGCGACCGCCTGCATGAGCGCGAGCGCCTGCTCCTGCAGGGCGACCGACGCGGCCGAAACCTGCTCGACCAGGGCGGCATTCTGCTGGGTAACCTGATCCATCTGCGTCATCGCCTGGTTCACCTGCTGGATGCCGGAGGCCTGCTCCCGGCTCGCCTGGGTGATCTCGCCGGTGATGTCGGCGACCTTGCGCACCGACTCGACCACGGCCTCCATGGTGCTGCCCGCCTGGGCGGCGAGCCTGGAGCCCGATTCCACCTTGCCCACCGACTCGTCGATGAGCGCCTTGATCTCCTTCGCCGCCTCGGCGCTTCGCTGGGCAAGGCTGCGCACCTCGGCCGCGACGACCGCAAAGCCGCGTCCCTGGTCGCCCGCCCGTGCGGCCTCGACGGCCGCATTGAGCGCCAGGATGTTCGTCTGGAAGGCGATGCCGTCGATGATGCCGGTGATCTCGGCGATCTTCTGCGACGAGGTCGAGATGTCCTGCATCGTGCGCACCACCTCGCCGACCACCTCGCCGCCCTTGCGCGCCACGGCGGAGGCCTGCTGGACGAGCCGGTTCGCCTGGTTGGCGTTGTCGGCGTTATGGGTCACCGTGGCGGTGAGCTCCTCGAGGGAGCTCGCCGTCTCCTCCAGGCTCGAGGCCTGCGACTCGGTGCGCTGGGAGAGCTGCGTATTGCCGTGGGAGATCTCCTGTGCGCCGCCCGTAATGGCCGCCGCCGCATCCTGGATGCCGCGCACGAGGTGGGCGAGCTGGCGGCTCGCGGAAGCGAGCGAGTGCATGAGCGCGGCGATTTCGTCGCCGCCGGCGGCTTCGACCTGTCGGGTCAAATCCCCCTTCGCGAGCGCCTCGGCGACGCGCACGGCCTCGTGCACCGGCCGCGTGATGGACCTCACCATCAGCCAGACGAGCACGAAGGCGCTCACGAAAAAGGCTGCAACGCAGCCCGCAAGCCAGAGCAGCGCGCGGTCCGACCGCTGCATCGCGACGCTGTGCTTGCGGATGTAGTCCGTCGCCACGCCGTCGACGAACGACTGCACGGCGAGATCGTAGGCGGCGAGCGCCGGATAGAACTTCGTGTCGAAGTAGCGGCCGGCCTCGGGGCTGCGGTCACGCTTCAGGGCAATCGCCTCGTCGCGCGCGGCAAGGAAGCCGTTGCGGGCAGCCGCCGCCTGAAGAAACGCCGCCCGCGATTCCTCGCTGAGCCGCAGCGACTCGATCTCGCGCAGCATGGAAGCGTTGACCTCGTCCGTGGCGGCGATCTCCGGGGCGAGGATGCCGGCGAGCTTGGGATCGCTGCTGCGCAGGACGGCCATGTGGCGCGCGGCATTCAGCATGGTGTTCGCCTGCCAGTTGCTGAGCATGATGCGCGTGTCCACCATCTCCGGCACCTGGGTGAGCTCGTGGCGCAGGGAGTGGATTTCACGGTAGCCGATCGAGGCGAGCGCCGCCGCCAGAAAGCACAGAAGCCCGCTGCCGATGATGAGCCGGGACCCGATCCTGAGCCTGCTGAACATGCCATCCCCCTTTCGCCCCGCCTGGCACTTGAGGCGCATTCTAGGACAGCGCGCTAGCCCTGCATGCGCGCGGAGGATTGTTTGCAATCGCGCGCCCGGCCATCGAGCGCTTCAGGCGCTTCAGGCCCTCCAGGCGGCGGATTTCATCGCGATGCCGTGCGCCCCGGCGGTCCATGCGCTCACCAGGTGCCCCGGCTCCAGGCCGCCGATGGCATACACCGGGATGCTGCTCGCGCGAACCAATTCTTTCAGTTTCGCCCAGCCGAGGCCCGTGGCCTGCGGATGCGAAGGCGTCTCCAGCACCGGCCCGACCACCGCGAAATCCAGGCCGAGCGCCATGGCGCGCTCGAGCTCCTCACGGGTATGGCAGGAAGCGGCGACGAGCCCGGTGGACGCGGGCCGCTCATCGAGCGCCATCAGCTCCCGGGCGGTGTAGTGCGTACCATGGGCGCCTGCATACGGCGCCTTGGTCATGACGCGGGCGCCGTAGGCGCTCGCAAGCTCGAGCGCGCGGGCCGTGAAGGCGTCCCGATCGTGCGCCGGGAGCTCCGGCTCGCGCACCTGGACGAGCCGCAGGCCGCCTGCGAGCCGGCGCTCGAGCCGTCTCAGCATCTCCGGCACTCCCAGGCGAGCCGCGTCGGTCACCGCATACTCGACCGGCAGGGCAAGCGCGGCCAGAACGGGAGCGTTGGCCGGGAGCATCGGCTGGACGAGCGGCGCCCCGAGCTGCTGCCAGGCGATCTCCTGCCGCTCGCGCGGTCGGGGCGTGCCGCCCCACGCCGTCACGCGGCGAAAGTGCAGGCGCACCGTCCCATGGGGATACGTGAAGGTCCGCGTCAGCCAGGGATAGGACTCCGTGACCTCGATGCCGAGCTCCTCGTGCAGCTCGCGGGCAAGCGCATCGGCGAGCTCCTCGCCCGGCTCCACTTTGCCGCCCGGGAATTCCCAGTACCCCGCATACACCTTGCCGGCGGGCCGGCAGGCAAGCAGGAACGACCCGTCGGCGCGCTGCACCACCGCCGCCGCGACCTCGATCGCCACCGCTACTTTTTCCTGGCGTGGCGTCCGGCCCAGTCGCGGGCGAACTGGTAGGCCACGCGGCCGCTGCGCGAGCCGCGCTGCAGGGCCCACTGGAGCGCCTCCGCGCGGGCCGCGTCGCCGGCCTCGGCCCCGAAGTGCTTCAGCCACTGCGTGACGATGTCCAGGTACTCGTCCTGGTCGAAGGGATAGAAGCTCACCCAGAGCCCGAAGCGCTCGGAGAGCGAGATCTTCTCCTCGACCGTCTCGCCGGGATGGATCTCGTCGCCGACCGTGCGCGCCTCGAGGTTCTCGGCCATGAACTCCGGCATGAGGTGCCGACGATTCGAGGTCGCGTAGATGAGCAGGTTCTCCGAAGTGGTCGAAACCGAGCCGTCCAGCGCGACCTTGAGCGCGATGTAGCCTTCTTCGGCGCCGTGGAAAGTGAGGTCGTCGCAGAAGAGGATGAAGCGCTCCGGCCTCGGCGCCACGAGGTCCACCACGGCGGGCAGGTCGACGAGATCGTTCTTCTCGATCTCGATCAGGCGAAGGCCCTGGCGCGCGTACTTGTTGAGCAATCCCTTCACGATGGAGGACTTGCCCGTGCCGCGGGCGCCGGTGAGGAGCACGTTGTTGGCCGGCCGGCCCTCGAGGAACTGGCGGGTGTTCTGCTCCACGCGCCGGATCTGCGCCTCGATGCCGCGCAGGTCCGCGAGCCGGATGCGGTGCACGTGCCGCACGGGCTGGAGCCAGCCGGCGGCGTGCCCGGCGCTGCGGCGGCCGCTCGAGCGCCAGCGGAAGGCGACGCTCGCGGCCCAGTCGGTCTGCGGCGGCGGCGGCGGCAGGAGCTGATCGAGCCGCTGCAGGATCTTCTCGAGGTCCGTGCTCACGAGCGGTACTCCGCGTTGATCTTGACGTAGTCGTAGGAAAGATCGCAGGTCCACACCGCGGCGCGTGCCTTCCCGCGGTTGAGCACCGCCCGCACCTCGAACTCGGGCTTCGCCATCGCGGCGGCTCCCTGCGCCTCCCGATAGGCCGGCGAGCGGCTGCCGCGGCGCACCACGCAGTGCCGGTCGATGTAGAGATCGACGCGGGAGACGTCCAGGCTCTTCACGCCGGCGTTGCCGATCGCCGCGAGGATCCGGCCGAGGTTCGGATCCGAGGCGAAGAACGCCGTCTTGACGAGCGGCGAATGGGCGATGGCATAGGCCACCTGCCGGCACTCGGCCACCGAGCGGCCGCCCTCCACGGTCACCGTCACGAACTTCGTGGCGCCTTCGCCATCGCGCACGATCGCCTGGGCGAGCTCCCGGGAGACCGACTCGATGGCGCGGCCGAGCGCCGCCACGTCGGCCGCCCGCGCGGCGCTCGGGCCTTCGCCGGAGGCGATCAGCACGAAGGCGTCATTCGTGGACATGTCGCCGTCCACGGTCACGCAGTTGAAGGACCGATCGGCCGCCGTGGCGAGGATTCTCCGCAGCGCCGGCTTCGCCACGCGCGCGTCGGTCGCTACGTAGGCGAGCATGGTCGCCATGTCGGGCCGGATCATCCCCGCGCCTTTCGCGATTCCGGTCACGGTCGCCTCGCCGGTCGAGAGCCGCACCCGGGTCGAGGCTGCCTTGGGCACGGTATCGGTCGTCATGATGGACTCGGCAGCCGAGAGCCAGTCCGACTCGGCGTCGAGCGCCGCGGGGAGCGCTGCGACGATGCGCTCCGAGGGAAGCGGCTCCATGATCACGCCGGTCGAGAAAGGCAGGACCTGCGACGCCTTGCAGCCGAGGAGCCGGGCGAGCGCCGCGCAGACCGCCTTCGCCCGCCTCATGCCATCGGCGCCCGTGCCCGCGTTCGCGTTGCCGGTGTTGACGACGAGGGCCGCTATGCCGTCTCCCCGCGCGAGATGCGCGCGCGCGACGCTCACCGGCGCGGCGCAAAAGCGATTTCGCGTGAAGACCGCCGCCACCGTGGCCCTGGGCGCGAGGCGCATCACGAGCAGGTCGTTGCGGTCCTTCTTTCTCACGCCCGCCATGGCGACGCCGAGCCGCACGCCTTTCACGGGGCGCAGGCGAGCGGGGTCCGGGCGGGAGAGATTGACCGCCATCCGGCTACGTCAGCCTGCCGTGGCAGTGCTTGTATTTCTTCCCGGAGCCGCAGGGGCACGGCTCGTTGCGGCCGATCTTCTCGGTGACGCGAACGCTCGGCTGCGGCTTGCGCAGCGCGGCCGGCGCTTCGGCGTCCGGCCCCGGCGGCGCTTCGCCATGCTGCAGGCGCACGTTCTCGACGTGGAGCCGATCATCGGCCTCGGGCACGTCCTCCCGGGCGCGGATCTCCACCGCGGTGAGCGTCTTGACGACCTCCAGCTTGACCGCCTCGAGCATGGCGCCGAAGAGCTCGAACGCCTCGCGCTTGTACTCCTGCTTCGGGTTCTTGTGCGCGTAGCCGCGCAGATGGATGCCCTGGCGCAGGTGATCGAGCGCGGCGAGATGCTCGCGCCAGTGCGCGTCGAGGATCTGCAGCATCACGTAGCGCTCGTACTGGCGGAACGATTCCGCCGCGCCCTCCGGCACCTTGGCGGCATAGGCCTGCGCCGCGCTGTGGATGATGCGCTCGAGCAGCGCCTCCTCGCCGAGGTCGGGCTCCTGCTGGAGCCACGAGCGCACCGGGAGCTCGAGGTTGAACTCGGCCTTCAGCGCGTTCTCGAGACCCGGAATGTCCCACTGCTCCTCGACGCTCTCGGGGGGCACATGCACATGGAAGAGATCGGTGATGACCCCCACGCGCAGCTCGGCGATGCGCGCGGAGACGTCGGGCGACTCGAGCAGCTCGTTGCGCAGCGCGTAGATCGTCTTGCGCTGGTCGTTCGCGACGTCGTCGTACTCGAGCAGCTGCTTGCGGATGTCGAAGTTGCGCGCCTC
>CAYWSG010000117.1:0-8746 GCA_964461055.1 uncultured Enterobacteriaceae bacterium
GGAAACTTGCCTCAAGATGAGACTTCCCGGGGGCTTGACCCCCCTGAAGGGTCGTTCGAGACCAGGACGTTGATAGGCGGGGTGTGCAAGGGCTGCGAGGCCTTGAGCTAACCCGTACTAATTGCCCGTGCGGCTTGACCCTATAACCGTGAGCTCTCACGGTTGTCGCGCGATGCGCTTGGCGCAATCGCTATCCCAGACCGACGATACAGTCGTCACCCCCCGAGCGATCCGCCGGGGGAGCAAGACTTCACTTCTTCAACCTTCTACCTGGCGGCCATAGCAGCCTGGACCCACGCCTTCCCATCCCGAACAGGACCGTGAAACGGGTTTGCGCCGATGATAGTGTGCAATTGCGTACGCGAAAGTAGGTTACCGCCAGACCATCTCCCGAAAGCCCGGCCTCGAAAGGCCGGGCTTTTTTTGTATGCGACGTTGATCCCCGAAACCGCTTCCCGCCCTACCGCGCCCAGCGCTGGTGCAGCTTCTGCGCCAGCGCGTCGAGGAGGAAGCCGAGGATCCCGATGAGCACGATCACCGCCATCAGCTCCGAATAGGCGAGCCGGTCGCGCGTGTCGAGGATGAAGTAGCCGAGGCCGGAGCTCACGCCGAGCATCTCCGCCGGCACCAGGATGATCCAGATGATGCCGATCGCAAGTCGCACGCCCGTGAGGATGTGCGAAAGGATGCCGGGGATGACGATGCGGAAGAGCACCTCCCGGCGAGTGGCGCTGAGGCTCTTCGCGAGCATCAGCCAGCGCGGGTCGAGGCTGCGTACCCCGGCGGCGGTGTTGAGAAGGATCGGCCACACGGCGGCGAAGGCGAGCAGGAAGTAGATCGGCGCATCGCCGATGCCGAGCACCATCACCGCGATCGGCATCCACGAGAGCGGCGAGATCATGCGCAGGAACTGGAAGGCGCCGCCCGTGGCGCTTTCCACGGGACGCGACACGCCGACGGCGAGGCCGATCGGGATCCCGGCCGCGAGCGCAAGCGCGAGGCCGACCAGCACCCGCCTCAGGCTCGTGAGCGTATGCAGCGTCAGCTCGTTGCCGGCGAGGAGCTGGTAGAGGGTCGGGAAGGTTTCGCGCGGGCTGAGGAGTGCCGCGACCGCCACGCTCTCCTTGAGGAGGTGAGTGCCGAGCGCCCAAAGGAGCACGAGCGCGCCAAGGCCCAGGAGCCCGACCGGCAGCGCGCGGTGCGTCACGCCGCGATCACCTCCTTGCGCTCGAAGCTCTCCGGCAGGCCGAATGCCTTCATGCCGCCGATGCCGGCGATCGCCTTCTTCACGAAGCGGTCGTCGACGAGATCGCGCGCCGCGAACGCCGGGTCGAGCGTCTGCAGGAATTCGTTGCGCCCGGAGACGAGCGTCTGCTTCAGCATGCCGACGAGCGATTCGGTGTAGCTCGGGAACGGATACGGCTGGAAGTCGATGCGCCTTTCCTGCCACTCGGGATGGCGGATGGCGCCCGACTCGACATAGGCGGCGTTCTGCTTCGCCTCGGGCGCGAGGACGCGCGCGAGCGCCTCGTAGCTGTGCGGCGTGTAGCGCTGCGCGCTGTCCTTGGCGAGGATGCGGGCCGTCTCCTCGCGATGGTCGCGGATCCACGCCTGCGCCTGGACGATGCCGTTCACCACCTTCTGCGTCCACTCGGGACGGCGCTCGAGATCGTCCTCGTTCATCAGCACCACGCAGCAGGCGTGGTCCTTCCAGACGTCGGCGGTGAAGCGCAGGATCCGCCCCACCTTCAGCACCTCGGCCGCGGCGTTGAACGGCTCGGCGACGATGTAGCCGGCGATCTGCTTCGAGGCGAGCCCGGGCAGCATGTCGGAAGGCGCCATCACGACGAGCTTCACCTGCTTCGGCCCCGGCGATCCTTCGCTGATCGACTCGAGCCCTTCGGCGCGCAGGAGGTGCTGCAGCACCACGTTGTGGATCGAGTACCAGAAGGGAATGGCGACCGTCGTCCCGCCGAGCTCGCGCACATGGCCTATGTGCGGCTGCACCGTGAGGCCGGAGCCCGCCATGTGATTCCAAGCCACCACCTTCGCGCGCGAGCCGCTGCCATAGCGCGCCCACACGGTCATCGGCGAGAGGAGGTGCACCGCATTCACCTGCCCGCTCAGGAACGCCTCGACGATCTGCGCCCAGCTGCGGAAGAGGCGCGGCTTCTCCACCTCGATTCCCTGCTTCTGGAAGAGCTGGTTGTGATGCGCGACGAGGAGCGCGGTGGCGTCGGTGATCGGCAGGTAGCCGATGCGCAGCGGCGCGTCCGGCTCCGCCGCCACGGCGCGGCGCTGCGCCTGCAGGAGGGGCAGCGCGCCCGAGGCGGTGAACAGGGCGGAAAGCTTGAGGAACTGGCGGCGGTTCGTGCTTTTCATGGGCTTCAAGCGGCGAGTGACATGGGTTGGGGGGTGAGGCGCCGTGCCCGGCGCAGCGCCTCGAGGATCTCGACGCGCACGAGAGTGAGCCCCGGCAGCGCTTCGTCGCGCGGGCGCGGAAGGCGAACGCTCCACTGTCCGATCACGCTGCCGGGCACGCCGCCGACGAGGAGGATGCGGTCCGCGAGGTGCAGCGCCTCGTCGATGTCGTGGGTGACGAGCACCGCGGCACTTTCATGGCGGCCGATGATGCCGGCGAGCAGTGCCTGCATCTCGGCGCGCGTCACCTCGTCGAGCGCGCTGAACGGCTCGTCGAGGAGCAGGATGCCCGGGTTGCGCGCGAGCGTGCGGGCGAGCGCGGCCCGCTGCGCCATCCCGCCCGAGAGCTCCGACGGCCGGAGCTCGAGCGCGCGCAACAGCCCGACTTCGGAGATCGCGTTGCGGATGCGCTGTGCCCGCTCCGCGGCGGAGAGCTGCGGCTGGTGCCGGAAGTCGAGCCCGAAGCCGACGTTCTCCTCGAGCGTGAGCCACGGAAGGAGGCACGGGTCCTGAAAGACGAAGCCCAGGCGCGGATGAGGCCCGCGCAGCGGCTCGCCGAAGACCTGCACCGTTCCCGCATCCGGCGCCTGAAGGCCGGCGAGCACGCGAAGGAGCGAAGACTTGCCCACGCCGCTCGGCCCGAGCACCGCCACCACTTCACCTGCCGCGACCTGGAGCGAGAAATTCCGCAGCACCGGCGCCGGCGGTTTTCCGGCCGGGCGATAGCTGAGGCGAATGTCGCGCGCCTCGAGGACCGTCATTTCGCTCACGCCGCCTCGGCCTCGATGCGCTCGAGGTCGCGGATTTCCTTGCGCAGTTGCTTCAGCGCCGGAGTGACGATGGCCACGAAGAGCGCCTCGCGCAGCCTGCGCTGGGCCGGGTGGCTCATCAGGTAGCCCTGCGCGCCGGCGTGCAGCGCCGCGGACTGCGTCGCGCGCAGCGCGAGCTCGGATACGCGAGCGCGCAGCCTCAGCACGGGCAGAACGGCGGCCGTGCCGGATTGCGCCGCCGGCGCCAGCTCGCGCGCCTGCGCCTCGAGCGCCGCGAGCTCCTCCGCGAGCGCCGGGCCTTGATCGTCGAGGAACGAATTGATCTGTGCGCGAGCGGCGTTCGACGCGCGGATATCGCGCAGGCTCCCTTGCACGATGCCGAAGCCGATAGCGGCCTGCCCGAGCACGAAGCCCGGCTTGATGCGCTGGATGAATGCCGCGAACTGCTGCGGATGCGCGATCACTTCCGGCGCATCCACGCGGTACTCGCGCATGCGCAGGCTCTTCGTTTGCGTGCCTTCCATTCCGGAGAACGCCGGGCAGTCCAGAATCTCCATGCCGTCGGCGCCGCAGCGCACGACGAACATCGCGTAGCCCTCGTTCCCGACGGCCGCGGCCACCATGGCGAGATGCCCGGGACCCACGTTCGAAACCCAGGGCAGGGTGCCCTCCAGCCGATAGCCCTCGCCCTCCCGGCGCGCCGCGAGCTGGATCTTTTCGATGCCGGCGAGGTGCTTCACCGGGTTCGACATGCCGGTGCCCGCGAGAAGCTCCGCCCGCACGACCGGCTCGAGATAGCGGGCGCGAACCGCTTCGTTCGGTGCGTGCTCGAGGTACCAGGCGCAGGTCGACTGGCACCACACCAGGAAGGCGGTGGAGCCGCAATAACGCCCGACGAGCGTCGTGACTTCGAGCTGGCGCGCGAGGTCGCGGGGAGCGACGAATCCGCCAAGGGCCCCGAGCCCGCGCAGGAACGCTTCCGGGTAGTGCCCTTCCTCGTCGATGGCCGCGACGAGCGGCATCAGCGCCGAACGGACGTAGTCGGAAAGGACGCTCGCGCTCATGGCTCAGGCGAACGGCTGCAGCTCGGGATTGATCGGCGTGCGCGCGAGGTTGTTGGCGTAGTTGCAGAGCGTCGCCAGGCTCACGCCGAGCACGACTTCGAGCGCATTCGCCTGCGTGTACCCGGCGGCGAAGAACGCCTGCAGCTCCTCGTCGTCGACCTGCCCCTTCTTCTCCAGCACCGCGAGGGTGAAGAGCGCGAGCGCATTCAGCTTCGGATCGGCGAGCGCCCTGGTCTCGCGCAACGCCTGGACGAGGTGCTCGGGCAGCGCGAGCTTCTTGCGCGCGATGGCGGTGTGGCCGGCCACGCAGAAGCCGCAGCCGTTGCGCGCCGCGGCGGTGATCTGGATGACCTCGCGCTCGGCGGCGGTCAGTCCGCTTCGGGCGTTGATCGCACCGACGACCTGGTAGGTCTCGAGCGCCGTCGGCGCACCCGCGAGCACGCCGATGAGGTTGGGGAGATAGCCGTTTGCCCGCTGCGCGGCAAGGACGCGCTCGCGCGCCTCCGCGGGAGCCGTTTCGACGTTATGGATGGAAAGACGAGTCATGGCGGCGGTGATCGTAGGTCGCCGACACGACAACTCGAAGGAATATCATTTCATTTCATTAGTCCCGACCAGCATATTCAGCCTTAGGGCGTATCGATCATCGCCGCGATCTCCTCGGCGAGCGCCTCCCGGCTCCGCGTATCGAGGGCCTTGCCGTCCCGCAGCCGGCGGAACAGCGCCTCCAGCTTTCGCCTGCGCGCAGGGTCGATCGCGTCGGCGAGATGCGCACCGGCCTGCGCTTCCAGGACAAGCTCGCCGCGGCGCGCGTGATTTCGCTCGGCAACGAGCTTCACGTGCAGCAGCGCCCGGCCGAGCAGCACCCAGGGCAGGTTCGGCGCCGTGACCGGGCCGACCTGAAGCTCGTAGCCGCCGAGCGGTTGTCCGAGGATCCGCATCTTCGCGAGGCGGCCGGCGCCGGCGAGCGTCCCCGCGGCGCCCACGGCGGCGCCGACGGCGGCGCCGAGCAGCAGCGAGGCGCCGTGCAGGACGGCGTCGACGGCGATCCCCGCGGCCGCGCCCGAGGCGGCGCCCGTCAGCGCGAGCTGCGTCCCCGACAACCCGAAGATATTGAAGCTCCGCTCGGAGAAGACGTCCTCGACGAGATAGCTGCCGGCGGCTTCGCGCGTCTCGAGCCCGTCGTGGTGATAGATCTCCTGAACGGCGCGTCGAGCTGCACGCTCGAGCTTGCGGATCTCCTCGCGGAGCTCCGCGCGGCCCCGGTCGCGCGCCGCCTCGTCGGCATCCTCTCGGGCGAGCGGCACGGTGACGCGCGCCGAGAGCGCCGCGATCAGCAGGTCGGCGATCTCGACGGCCGCCGCCTGCTTGCGCCGGCTGCGTTCGGCCGTGAGGGCGTCGGCCGCCCGGTTGAGGGCCGGCGCCCAGCTTTCGTCGAGCGCGCCGAACGCGCGCAGGAGCTCGATGCGCTTGCCGAAATCGGCGCGCACCGCATCGAACACGCGGACGATCGAGAAGAATTGCGCGAGCGCCGCGCGCCACTCCTCGACGTGGTCTCCCGACGAGATCAGGTTGATGAGCGCCATCCGCGGCTGGCCCGTCCAGCGCAGCACCTCCATCTCCGCCTCGTAGTGGCGCCCGTACGGCCGGCTGCCGTCGACGACATACAGCACGCCGGCGCCGTCCATGATCGGCGCCAGCAGCTCGCGCTCGTCGTGAAAGCGGGGGTCGGCCGCGTGCGCGGCGAGGAACTCGCGCACGACCGCGGGCCGGGCGCCCGCTCCCCGGTCGTGCGCTTCGAGCCAGCTCAGCGTCTCTCTCGCGCGCTGGAAGCCGGGCGTGTCGATCAGCTCGTAGAGGGTCTCGCCGTCCAGGCGCATGGGGTAGACCCGCGCCTGGGTGGTGGTGCCGGGATGCGGCGAGATCACGACCGCGTCGTCCTCGGCGAGCGTGGCGACAATGCTGCTCTTGCCCTTGTTCGGATGGCCGACGATGGCGAAGCGCGGCGGTCTCATGCGCCGCCCGTCTCGACGTACAGGCGCGGATCGGCCAGGCGGCCCATGGCGCGCGCCCAGATCTCGCGGTCGAGCGCGCTCACCTCGCGCCCGGGCTCCGGCACCGGCATCACGATGATCGAAGCGGAAGCGCCCATGCGCCGGCGCAGCGCGGCGAGAAAGTCGAGCAGCTCGAGGAGCGGCGGCTCCCAGCCGCGCGCGAACACGACGACCGACCGCGCGCCGTCCGCGGCCCGCTCCATGGCGGAGCGATCTTCAGCCATCGCGCGGCCGCCGCCCGCCTCGGCGATCTCGGCGAGCTCCAGCCCCAGGCGCTCGCGCGAATAGCGGCGCGCCGCGTCGGGGGCGAGGCTCTCGTCCCAGATGAGCGCGTTCGCGAGGCCGGTCACCGGGCGCGGACTGCCCGCTGGCGGCGTGGCGCCGTCCGCGGGCACGGGCTCGTGCGCGCCTGCGGCCGTCCGGATCTCCGGCGCGGCCATCCGGTCCAGCAATGCGCTCACCCGTGGATCTTCGAGCAGCAGCGCTCCGGTGGCGGCACGCAGCCGCGCCGCGGCGAAAGCGAGGAGCACGAGCCGCGGCAGCAGCCCGTACGTGGCCACGCAGAGCACGATGAACGGCCACCAGCCGCCGAGCGTCCGCGAGGCGCCGCCCGCAATGGAGCCGCCCTTCAGCCGGAAGAACTGCGATTGCTCGACGAGCGCAGCGCCCGGCACGGCTTCCGGCACGAGCGCGTGCCAGGGCCAGGCGATCGCGCGGACGGCACCGCTCACCGCGGCCGGATCGGCTTCGAGCGTCGTGCTCCAGCCGAACGCGAGGTCCGTGAAAGTCACGAGCACGATCGCGGTGAGGAGCGCCGCGACATTGAAAGCGACGGCTGCCGCCTGGGACCAGAACACGATCTGCCATTTGGCAAAGCGTCCGGCGGCGGCCCGCACGCTGCGGGCATCCAGCAGGCGAGCCGCCTCCGGCGCCGCACGGGAGAGGCGGCGAAATACCGATGCGGCCCAGCCCCCGGGGGTGAGGGTCGCGAGAGCGTCCTGGAAGCTTTCGAGGCCGATCGCGCGCCCCATCAGCAGGACGAGCGTCGCCGCCAGAAGCACGAGCTGCGCGCCGACCAGCAGCGCCAGCACGCGCACGACGTTCACGGGCTGCGAGCCGTCGTACCGGAAAGCCGCGAGAGCGATCGCAATTCCCGCGATGAATCCCGCTACGACCATCACGACGGTGACGAGCGCCCGCAGGCGCGCAAGGCGCGCCCCATCGCCAGGGCCCTTGCCCGCAGCCGCTTTCTCCCACCAGTCGCGCACGCGCTTCAGCCGGCCGCCCGACGCGAGGTGGCGGGCGATCCCGCGATCGCGCTGCACACGCTCGGCATACGGCGTGAGCCGGTCGGCCTCGAGCCACGCCGGCACGTCGATCGCGTCTTCGAAAAGGGTCGTCGGCCGCCGCGGCATCACGGCGATGATAGTCGCCCTGGCGGGGTATCAGACTTCCGCTGCCTGACCGGCGTCTCGCGGCCAGAGCCCGATCAGCCTTGCGGCATAGGCGGGCGCCGTCGGCTCGTGCATGAAGTAGGCGTAGATCCGCTGCCACGAAGTGGCGTGGAGCCGCTCCGCCCAGCGCTGCAGGTCGGCTTCGGCGTACGCCTCCAGGCGCAGCCGCACGTAGCCCCAGGTCGTCGTCGAAACGAGAGGCGGCAGGACTTCCTCCTCGCGCTCCGAGACGCTCAGCGCCGCACCTGCGCTTGCGAGCGCCTCGTAGACCTCGTCGCAGAGCCAGGAAGCGGAGCGGAACTCGAACGCGGCGCGGTGATCCTCCGGCAGCCGGGCGAGAAACGCCCTCAAGAGCCCGACGTCCTTCTTCAGTCCCTGTGGAACCTGGAAAAGGACCGGGCCACGCTTCGGCCCGAGCGGCTCGAGGTTGCGGTACAGGATCTCGAGCGGCTCCGCGCTTGCCTCGCCCAGCCGGGCAAACTGCGTGATGCGCCTGGGCGCCTTGATGGAGAAGACGAAGGGCTCCGGAGTCGTGGCGGCCCAGTTCTCGACCACCGCCGCCCGCGGCAGGCGATAGAAGGTGTTGTTGATCTCCACCGTGGGCAGGCGCGCCGAGTACCAGGCGAGCATGTCCGCCGCCGGCAGCCGATCGGGATAGAAGTGGCCCTTCCACTCCTTGAAGGAATAGCCGCTTGCTCCTGCCAGAAGTCGCCCGTCCTGCGTCATGGCCCTAGCGCCTCCGGAAGCGGCAGGCCGCCGCCTCCCTACAACGCATCTCTACAATAGCGCCATCATGCATTGCGATGTCATCGTGCTCGGGGCAGGAGCCGTCGGAACCTGCGTGGCGCTCCATCTGCACAAGCGCGGTCGATCCGTGGTCCTGCTCGATCGCCGCGGCGTCGCGGAAGAGACTTCCTACGGGAACGCCGGCCTCATCCAGCGCGAAGGCGTCTTCCCGTACGGCTTCCCGCACGACTTCGGCG
>CAYWSG010000118.1:0-8444 GCA_964461055.1 uncultured Enterobacteriaceae bacterium
CTGACCCCATTTATTTCTCCAGCCGCTTCCGTAGCTCGGTCTTCAGCACCTTGCCGTAATTGTTCTTGGGCAGCGCTTCGACGAAGCGGTAGTGCCTCGGCCGCTTGAAGCGGGCGATATTGTTCTTGCACGCCTCATCCAGTTCGGAAGCAGTGACGGGCGAGCGGGTGACTACGAAAGCGACAACTTCCTCTCCCCATTCCGGGTGAGGGCGCCCGACCACGGAGCATTCGGCGACGGCCGGATGCCCGAGCAGCACTTCCTCCACCTCGCGCGGATAGATGTTGGAGCCGCCCGAGATGATCATGTCCTTGGAGCGGTCGCGCAGCGTCAGGAAGCCTTCCGCGTCCAGGCTGCCGACGTCGCCGGTGTGAAGCCAGCCGCCGCGCAGCGTCTTCGCCGTGGCGTCCGGGTTCGCCCAGTAGCCGGCCATCACGCAGTCGGATCGCGTGACGATCTCGCCGATCTCGCCGGGCGGCAGCGGGCGGTCCTGCGCGTCGAAGATGCGCACCTCGACGCCCGTGCGGGCGACGCCGCAGGTCTCGAGCTTCTCCCGGCGGGCGTGGTGCGCCTGCGAGAGGCCCGTGATCGTCATCGGCGACTCGCCCTGGCCGTACAGGTTGTAGAGGCGCGGGCCGAAAAGCTCGATCGCGCGCAGGCAGTCGGCGAGATACATCGGCGCGCCGCCGTAGACGAGCGTCTTCAGGCCGCCGGGCGCTCGCGCCGCGGGGCTCGCGAGGAGCCGCACCACCATGGTGGGCGCGGCGAAGAAGGAGACGTTCTGCCACGCTTCCAGGAGCCGGAAGATCTCCTGCGCCTCGAAGTGCCCGCTCTCCGGAATGACGTTGATCCCGCCCGCGGCGAAAAAGGGCAGCGCGTAGCAGCCCGAGCCGTGCGAGAGCGGCGCCGCGTGCAGGATCGCATCCTCCGGCCCGAGCTTGTCGATGTCGGCAGAGTAGGCCATCGACTGGAAGAGCAGGTTGCGGTGCGTGAGCACCGCGCCTTTGGGAACGCCGGTCGTTCCGCTCGTGTAGAAGAGCCACGCCGGGTCGTCGGGCTTCGAGGGCCAGGGCTCTTCCTTCACGTCGTTCTTCCCCTTGCCTTGCCCTTCACGCTCGAAGAGCTTCGCGTAATCCGGGGAAGCCACCTCCAGCGGGTGGGGGACCGACGACGTCAGGTCCGGGCTCGTGAAGCATAGTCGCGCGCCCGAGTTCTCCAGGATGTAGGCGAACTCGCGCGGGTGAAGCTTCGCATTCATCGGCACGGCGACGAGCCCGGCGTGCCAGCAGGCGAAGAGCACCTCGTGGTACTGCGGGCAGTTCTTCATTGCCAGGCCCACGCGCTCGCCGGGCTTCAGGCTTAGGATGCCTTGGAGAGAGGCAGAGAGCCGCACCACCCTGGAAGCGAGGTCCCGGTAGGTCGAGACGACGCTCTCGCCGACGGCGATGGCGGGCCGCTCAGGCTGCGAGCGGGCGCTTTTCAGCAGGAGGTTGGCGAGGTTCATCGAGTCCGAAGAATCGGGCGGCGTTGCGGGAAGTCTCGGCGGCGAGCGCCTCGACGGGGCGGCCCACGGCGCGCGCCACGGTGCGGGCGATATGCGGCAGGAACGCCGGCTCGTTGCGGCGCGCCTTCGGCTGCGGGTGCAGGTCACGCGGCGTGAGGTAGGGCGCGTCGGTTTCGAGGAGCAGCCGGTCGGCCGGGATGTCCTTCACGAGCTCGAGCAGGTGCCGGCCGCGCCGCTCGTCGCAGATCCAGCCGGTGATGCCGATATAGAGCCCGAGGTCGAGATAGGCGTGCAGCTCTTCCCTCGAGCCGGTGAAGCAGTGCGCGACCGCTTTCGGGGGCCTGAGGAGTTTCAGGATCTCTGCAAAGCGCGGGTGTGCATCCCGGGAATGAAGGAACAGGGGAAAGCGGAGGTCCAGGGCCAACTCCACCTGCGCGACGAACCATTTCTCCTGGTCGGGGTGGGGCGAGTAGTTGCGGTTGAAGTCGAGGCCGCACTCGCCGATCGCCACGATGCGCGGATTCGAGGTCGCGATTCTTCTCAGGGCCGGAATCGTTTCCGGCGTGCAATGGCCGGCATGGTGCGGGTGCACACCGGCCGTCGCATAGAGGCCGTCGTGCGCCTGGGCGATCTCGCCTGCGTGGCGGCTCTCCGCGACGGTGGTTCCGGTGACGACCATGCGCGTCACGCCGGCTGCGCGCGCCCGGGCAAGCACCTCGTCGAGGTCTTCGCGGAACGCGCTGTGCGTCAGATTGACGCCGATGTCGACAAGCTTCATCGGCGGAAGTATAGCTACGGCGCTACGGAGGCTTCCCGTGCGCGGACGCCGGCGAGCTCGCCCGCCAGGCGGCCGATGTCGCGGAGTGCCCGCTCGTGGCGCGCGCTCCAGAGCTGGCCTAGGCTGAGGCGAACGAAATTGCGGTAGCGACCCGAGGCGGAGAACATGGGCCCCGGCGCGATGCTGATCCCCAGGGGAAGCAGCCGCTCGAAGAGCGCGATGGCGTCGCAGCCGCGCGGCAGCTCCACCCAGAGGATGTACGCGCCCGAGGGGCGCGTCGCCTTCGTGCCGCGCGGAAAAGCCTCGGCGATCACGGCGCGCGCGGCGTCGACCTGCGCCTCGAAGCGCCGGCGAAGCTGCCGCAGCGAGCGCTCGTAGCCGCCGGTCTCGAGAAGCTCGGCGAGCGTGAGCTCGACGAGCTCGTTGCCGCCGCCGCTCGCCACGAACTTGAGTCCCCGCACGCGGTCGCGCCAGCGGCCGGGCTCGATCCAGCCCGCCTTCAGGCCGGGCGAGAGCGTCTTGGAGAAAGAGCTGCAGAGAAGGACGTTGCCCGTGCGGTCGAACGCCTTGGCTGCGCGCGGCGGCTCCGTCCCGAAGGCGAGGTCGGCATAGATGTGATCCTCGATCACCGGCACGCCTCTCGCGGCCGCGAGCTCGACCAGGCGCTTCTTCGCCGCGTCGGACATGGAGGCGCCGATCGGGTTGGAGACGTTCGGCATGACGAGGATCGCCTTCACCGGATGCTCGGCGAGCGCGAGCTCGAGCGCCTCGAGCGAGATCCCGGTGCGCGGGTGGGTCGGGATCTCCAGCGCGCGCAGGCCCAGCGTCTGCAGGATCTGCAGGAAGCCGTAGTAGGTAGGAGACTCGAGCGCGACCAGGTCGCCCGGCTGCGTGACCGCGCGCAGCGCAAGGTTGATCGCTTCCATGCAGCCGGTGGTGGTGACCAGGTCCCGGTAGTCGATCCGGCATCCCCATTCCAGCGCGCGGCGCGCGATCGCGCGGCGCAGCCGCTCGGTGCCCGGCGGCAGGCCGTAGCGGCCAAGCGCCTCGCGCTGGCGCAGCGCGACGGAGGCGAGCACGCGCCGCGTGCGCTCGAGCGGGAAGAGCTCGGGCGAGGGGCACCCCGCGCCGAAGGCGCAGAACGCGGGGTCGCCGGCGGAAGCGAGCACCACGTCGGCGAGGTCGTTCACGTCCACGGTGAGCGCGCGGCGCGGCGGCCGCGAGGCGGCCGGCTCCGCCATCGAGGGCGGCAGGCGCTTCACGTAATAGCCCGATTGCGGCCGCGCCTCGATGACGCCGATGGCCTCGAGCCGCTGGTAGGCCTGCAGGACAGTGGAGATGCTCACGCGCTGCTGCGCCGAGAGCCGGCGCACCGACGGCACCTTGTCGCCCGCGCGCAGGGTGCCCGCGCGCACGAGCGCGTGGATCTGGTCGGCGAGCTGGTGGTAGAGCGGGGCGGCTTCCAGCATGGGCTTCATCCTACGGGTCGCCTGTGCGCGAGACAGGCACAGTTGGCCAGGGGCGAGACCATAACAGTTTCCGTGGCGCGGACCTGTTACGGGCACAGTTCGGGGCAACTGCCGCTGTCGGCCGCGGCGGCACGTTCCTACGATGGCCGCCATGGTGCTCGACATGAAGCCGAAGGACTTCCTCCGCCTGCGGCGCGCCCGCGGGCTGGCGATCGATGTCGTCGCCGGCCGCGTCTGGATCACCGAAGACGGCCTGCGGCAGGACAGCTTCGTCGGCGCCGGCGGCTCGTACCGGGTCGCCGGCGATGGCCTTGTCCTGGTGGAGGCCGAGTCCGTCGCGGGCGGCGCAACGATCGCCGTCTTCCGGGAAAGGCCCTAGAGCTTTTTCAGGCGATACAAAAGCTCGAGCGCCTCGCGCGGCGATAGATCATCGGGATTCACGCCCTGCAGGGCCTCGCGCAATGCATCCACCTTCGGCTCGGGCGCCTCTTCCCGCGTGCTGAGGAAGAGGTCCTCCTGCGAGCCGCGCGAGACGCTCGCGTCCTCGAGGAGCTGCAGGTACTTCTTCGCCTGGCGCACCACGCTGCGCGGCACGCCGGCGAGGGCGGCCACCTGCAGGCCGTAGCTCTGGCTCGCCGGACCTTCCTCCACGGCGTGGAGGAAGACGATGCTGTCCTTGTGCTCGACGGCATCGAGGTGCACGTTGGCCACGTCCTTGTACTCGAGCGCAAGGCGGGTGAGCTCGAAGTAGTGCGTCGCGAAGAGGCTGAGCGAGCGGTTTCCCTCGATCAGCTGGCGGGCGATCGCCCAGGCGAGCGCGAGGCCGTCGAACGTCGAAGTGCCGCGGCCCACCTCGTCCATGAGGACGAGGCTCTTGTCCGTGGCGTTGTGCAGGATCGCGGCGCTCTCGGTCATCTCCACCATGAAGGTCGAGCGCCCGCCGGCGAGGTCGTCGGCCGCGCCGATGCGCGTGAAGATCTGGTCCAGGGGTCCGAGGCGGGCGGCGCGCGCCGGCACGAAGGCGCCCGCGTGGGCCATGAGGGCAATCAAGGCGACCTGGCGCATGTAGGTCGACTTGCCGCCCATGTTCGGCCCGGTGATGAGGAGCAGCCGCCGCGCCGGATGCAGGCGGCAGTCGTTGGCGATGAAGTTTTCGACCTGCGCCTCCACTACGGGATGGCGCCCCGCCTCGATGTCGATGCCGATCTTGTCGGTGAGCTGCGGCCGGCAGTAGTTGCGGATGGCGGCCGTGCACGCGAAGGCCGCCAGCACGTCGAGCTGGGCGAGTGCTCGAGCGATCGATTGGAGTTTTCTCAAGTAAGCATTCAACTTCTGGAGAAGATCGTCATAGAGAGCCTTCTCCAGGGCGAGGGAACGGTCCCGCGCCGAGAGCGCCTTGTCCTCGAAGGCCTTCAGCTCGGGCGTGATGTAGCGCTCGGCGTTCTTCAGCGTCTGGCGCCTGCGGTAGTCCACCGGCACCTTGCCGGCTTGCGCGTTGGTCACCTCGATGTAGTAGCCGTGCACCGAGTTGTACGCCACGCGCAGATTGGCGATGCCGGTTCGCTCGCGCTCCTTCTTCTCGAGCGCCACCAGGAACTCGCCCGCGTTCGACTGCAGGGCTCGCAGCTCGTCGAGCTCGGCGCTGTAGCCTTCGGCGATGACGCCGCCGTCCACGACCCGCGCCGCCGGCTCCGGCTGGAGCGCCTTCGCAAGGAGTGCGAGGCAGTCCTGCGGCGTCTCCAGGTCCTCCCGGAGGGAGTTTAGGAGAACCGTCCCCTCGGGGATGGCGCTTCGAAGATCCGCAAGCAGAGCAAGCGAGTCGCGCAGGCCGGCGAGCTCGCGCGGCCGGGCACTGCGCAGCGCGATGCGCGCCGTGATCCGCTCGACATCCGAGAATTGCCTGAGGACCTTCTGGATCTCCGGATGGGCCGAGAGGAGGCGCTCGACCGCGTCGTGCCTCGCCTCCAGAACCGCGCGGTCGCGCAGCGGGTGATGCAGCCAGTGGCGGAGCAGGCGGCTTCCCATGCCGGTCGCGCACTCGTCGAGGCGCGAGAAGAGCGTCGGCGCGGGCTCGCCGCGCAGCGTTTCGGTGATCTCGAGGTTGCGGCGCGTGGCGGGGTCGAGCCGGACGTACTCGGCGCTGCGCTCGGCGGTGACCGCCGTGACGTGGGCGAGCGCCTGCCCCTGCGTGCGGCTCGCGTACTCGAGCAGGGCGCCGCAGGCGCCGATGGCGAGCGTCAAGTCCTCGCAGCCGTAGCCGGCGAGCGACGTGGACTCGAGCTGCTTCAACAGCCGCTTCTTCCCCGCCTCGACGTCGAAGTGCCAGGCCGGCAGCCGTGTCACGAACCAGCCCTTCTCGACCTCGATATCTTCAGAGGCCAGGATTTCCGCGGGTCCTATGCGCCTGAGCTCGCTCGCGAGCGCCTGCGGGGCGATCTCCGCCACCCGCAGCGTCCCGCTCGACACCGTGAGCCAGGCGAGCCCCACGGTGCTGCGGTCGCGCGAAAGCGCGAGCAGGATGTTGTCGGACTTGTCGTCGAGAAGCGCGGAGTCCGTGAGCGTCCCGGGCGTGACGATGCGCGTCACCTTGCGCTCCACCGGCCCCTTGGAAAGCGCCGGGTCGCCGATCTGCTCGCAGATCGCCACCGCCTCGCCGAGCTTCACGAGCTTGGCGAGGTACTGCTCCACCGAGTGCACGGGCACCCCCGCCATCTTCACCGGCGCCCCCGCCGACTGGCCCCGCTGCGTCAGCGTGATGTCGAGCAGCCGCGCCGCCTTCTCCGCGTCGTCGTAGAAGAGCTCGTAGAAATCCCCCATCCGGTAGAAGAGGAGGATGTCGGGATGCTCCGCCTTGATGCCCAGGTACTGCTGCATCATCGGCGTATGGGTCGAAAAATCGGTCGAGCGAAGGCCCTTGTCGGCGTTCCCCTTTTGCTCTATAAAGTCTTGTCGTTCCAAGGAAAATTAAGCCTTCACCGACGGTTTTTCTGGTCAACTCTGGGCAAGTCTTTGCAAGTCCTTGCCCGCTTATCCGGTGTAGGTTTTGTGTAGGTCGACCCTCAAGGGAGGAAGGATGTCCAAAAAACCTATACCGCGGAAGCCTGAGGCGCTGACCGCCGGGATTATCGCTGACATGGAGCCCGGAGAGGAGCGCGGCGACGCGCAGTGCCCCGGCCTGCGGGTGCGCTGCTCCGCGACCGGAAAGAAGGTCTTCTTCTACCGGTATCGCGCGATGGACGGCGCGCTTCGGGAGATTCGTCTCGGCGACGTCGGGCCGCTCACACTGGCGAAGGCCCGGGAAGCGACTTTGCGCAAGCGCCTGGAGCGTGCCGACGGCAAGGATCCGCAGCTCGAGAAGCGAAAGGAGCGGGCGCAGGCGACACGCGAGCGGCTCGCCGAGCGGCAAGGTGCCTACACGGTAGAGAACCTTGTCGATGAGTATGTCCGCGAAGTTCTGAGCAAGCAGAAGCGCGGCGCCGAAGCCGAGCGCCTGCTCCGCAAGGATTTCCTGCCGGTGTTCGCGGGCCGGCCGGCAGGGCAGCTCACGCGGCGAGAGCTGCAGGACGAGCTGATCCGGCCGAAGATGCTCAAGTATCCCCGCACGGCGACCACGCTTCTATCCCGTATTCGCTGCGCCTATGCGCATGCGATCGAGCAAGGACGGCTGCCGGACGACTTCAATTCTCCGACGCTGGGGATCAAGGGCGCGTCGCAAGTGCGCAGAAAACGCGCGCTCACGGATGCCGAGCTCGCCAAGTTCCTCAAGTGGCTGCCGCACAGCCCGTACAGCCGTCTTGTGCGTGAATCCATGATGCTGGTCCTCCTGACCGGCTGCCGTTCTGGGGAGATCGTCGCGGCCCGCTGGCGCGACGTTGATCTGGAGCGCGGTGTATGGACGATTCGCGAAACGAAGAACGGCGAGCCGCACGATGTGATGCTCTGCCAGCAGGCTATCGAGCTCCTCGGCTACCGCAAGGGCATCGACAAGGTTTTTGTGTTTCCTTCGACGAAGCCGGGCCAGCACGTCGCACAAAAGGCGCTCGGCCTTGCGCAATACACCGCGCGTCACATCGACGGCGATAGCGGCGCGAAAGATCCAATTGAGGTCCCGTGGACGGTGCACGATCTTCGTCGCACCGTTGCCACCGGGCTCGCAAAGCTGGGCTGCCCGCGCGTCGTCCAGGACCGCATCCTCAACCACGTCGACAACTCCGTTGCCGCGATCTACGACCGGCACACGTACGACGGCGAGGCGCGCACGTGGCTCCAGAAGTGGGCGGATCACATGGACGCGCTCACTACGCGCAACGTGGTTTCCATCTCGGCCGCCAAGGCCGCATAGCGCTGGCGCTCCAGGCCCGGGCGGCCCAGCCGCCCAGGCTTGTCCTCCTGTAACGTATACGATACAATCCGATGGCGTTCGAAATCAGGCGGTACAGGAGCGCCGCGGGCGGCGAGCCGTTTACAGACTGGCTCGCCGAGCTGCCGGACAGGCAAGCCCGTGCGCGAATCCTGGCACGGCTCGAGCGGCTGGAGGCGGGCAATTTCGGAGATGCGAAGTTCCTGCGCGACGGCGTGAGCGAGCTGCGGATCGACTGGGGCCCCGGATACCGGGTCTATTTCGGGCGCGAGGGACGGACGGTAATCGTCCTGCTTTGCGGCGGCGACAAGCGCAAGCAGGATGCGGATATCA
>CAYWSG010000119.1:0-8370 GCA_964461055.1 uncultured Enterobacteriaceae bacterium
AGCCCCCTCTCGTGAACGTCGGCTGCGGCGAGGACGTGACCATCGCCGAGCTCGCGGCGCTCGTGCGCACGGCGGTGGGGGCGCAAAGCGAAATCGTCTACGACCGCTCCAAGCCCGACGGCACCCCGCGCAAGCTCCTCGACGTCGGCCTCCTGCGCTCGCTCGGCTGGGCGCCCCGGGTGGGGCTCGCCGAAGGCCTCCGGCTCGCCTACGCCGACTTCCTCGCCCGCGCTTAGGGTCTTTCCCTACGGGGTTATAACGTCGTTTCCCCATCCCTGACGCAGGCTCGCCACGCGAGCATGGCGCCGTGCTTTACAGGGGCGAAGTGGGGCAAGGGATGGACGGCCAAGGGATCGCCGCCGCAGCCGGCGCGGATCGGGAAAGCCACACGCTTCTCGATTTCGCGATTCTCCTCGCGAAGCACAAGCGCAGGATCGCCCGCTGCACGCTCGGTGCGGCGGCCCTCGCCACGGTCGTGGTGCTGCTCCTCCCCAACGTCTACACCGCCACCGTGCGCCTCATGCCACCGCAGCAGGGCGCTTCTGCCGCGGTCGCCTCCCTCGGGCTTCTGGCAGGCGCTGCAGGAGGCGCGGTACCGGCGATCGGCCAGGCCCTCGGCCTGAAGAACCCGAACGATCTTTTCGTCGGCGTCCTCAAGGGAGACACGATTGCCGACCGCCTCATCGAGCGCTTCGACCTGGCGAAGCGCTATGACGAGGACACCCTCGTCGATACCCGGGAGGCACTCGCCAAGGTGACGAGCATCAGCGCCGGGCGCGACAACCTCATCGTCATCCAGGTCGACGACGAGGATCCCGCGGTCGCCGCCGCGATGGCCAACGCCTACGTCGAGGAGCTCGACCGCCTGTCGCAGCAGCTCGCCGTGACCGAGGCGTCCCAGCGCCGCCTCTTCTTCGAGCGCGAGCTCGCTGTCGCCCGGGAGAAGCTTGCGGCGGCCGAGGACGCCATGCAGGCGATGCAGGAGAAATCGGGGCTCATCCAGCCCGAAGGCCAGGCGAAGGCCGTGATCGACAGCTTCACGGAGCTCGGCAGCCGCATCGCCGCAAAGGAAGTCGAGATCGCGGCGATGCGCACCTTCGCCACCGCGGCCAATCCCGACCTGCTTCGCGCCCGCGAGGAGCTCGCCAGCCTCCAGCGCCAGCTCGCCCGGCTGGAAAGGGCGCAGCCGGAGAAGCGCGCGCCGGCGAGCCTCCTCGTTCCCATGGCGCAGGCGCCGGAGGTCGGCCTCGAGTTCCTGCGCCGGGTGCGTGAAGTGAAGTACCAGGAGACGCTTTACGAGCTGCTGGCGAAGCAGTACGAGCTCGCGAAGATCGACGAAGGCAAGGACGCGGCGCTCATCCAGGCCGTGGACAGCGCCAGGCCGCCGGACCGCAAGTCGCGCCCGAAGCGCGGCCTGCTCATTGCCGTCGCCGCGTTCCTCGGCGCGCTTGCCGGCCTCGGGTGGGCGCTCGCCCACGAGAGCCTCGCCTCCGCCGAGCGCGGCAACGACGCCGGGCGGCGGCTGCGGCTGCTGCGCGATTACCTGAAGGCCTAGCGGTGCGCATCCGCATGGCCATGACCGCGCTCACGGCGCTCGGGCTCGGCCTTTCTCTCTGCGCGCAGCTCGTCGCAGCGTACCTCTTCGGCGCGAGCGGCGCCATGGATGCCTACTTCGCGGGCGTCGCGCTTCCCATGGCGCTCGTGCTGCTCGCGAACGAGGTGGCCTCGCTTCTGATCGTGCCGCGCCTCCACGAGACGCGACGCCTGCACGGCGAGGCGGCGCTGGCCGGCCTCCAGGGCCGGCTGCTCCTCGTCAACGCCGCGCTCTGGACCGCCGTCGCGGGCGCCTGCATCGCCGGACGCGAGGGCCTCATCGGCATGCTCTTCGGCGGCTTCGGCGCCGCCGCCGCGCGGGACGCCGCGCAGGTCCTCGCCGTGCAGTTCCTCGCCGTACCGCTCAGCACGTCGGCCTCCCTGCTGATGCACTTCCGCTTCCTGCAGGGCGGCTATGCCCTGCCC
This sequence comes from uncultured Enterobacteriaceae bacterium, assembly GCA_964461055.1. Lineage (GTDB taxonomy): Bacteria > Pseudomonadota > Gammaproteobacteria > Burkholderiales > SG8-39 > SCGC-AG-212-J23. Next base: position 2,020 of record CAYWSG010000119.1, read on the forward strand.
TACGCCGCGATGATCGGCGCGCCCCTATTCGTCATCGCCTCCGCCGGCGCCCTGCATGGCCCGCTCGGCCCGCTCAGCCTCGCGCTCGGCTCCGTGGCGGGCGCCGCTTGCCAGTGCGTGGTGCTCTTCGTGCTCGGTCGGGGATGGCGCTTGCGGATCGGAATGGCGCCCTCGCTCGATCTGCTTTGGGGGGCAAAGCTCGCCTTGCCCGTCCTGCTCGCCGTCGCGCCGGTGCACGCGGCCGCGCTGATCGACCGCCACTTCGCCGCCGCCATGGACGAAGGCTCGCTCACCGCCCTGTCGTATTCCTGGTTCTTCACCATGGCAGCCGTGGCGGTGGTCTTCCGCGGCTGGTCCCTGCCGGTGTTCCACGCCATGGCGGGCGACGCACTGGAAGAAGCGGCGCTCTTGCGCGAGCGCATTCTCAAGAGCACACGCGAGCTGCTGCTGCTCGCAGGCGCGATGTTCCTCGCGCTGCAGCTCGCCGGGCCGCTCGTCATCGGCTGGGTGCTGGCGCGCGGCGCCTTCGACGCCGCCGCGGCCGGCGTAGTCGAGGCGACCTTCCGCTTCCATAGCGGAGCCATCCCGGGACTCGTGCTCTTCATGCTCTTCGTGCGGGCCTGCTGCGCCATGCGGCGGCACCGCGCCGCCTGCGCGCTCGGCCTGCTCGGGCTTGCGGGCTACGCCACGCTCGCCTCCGCCCTGCAGGCGGGCGGAGCGCCGGGGCTCGCGCAGGCGAGCCTGCTCACCTGGTCGACCCTCGGCTTTGGAGCGCTCCTCTACATGCGCCGCGCATGGCTTTCCTGGCGACCTTCGGCATCGTGGGCCCGCTAGCGCCCCCCGCGAGCGGGCTACGCGACTGGCTGCTCAACGCCATCGCGCTCCTCTCGATCTTCTGCTTCATCCAGCTCCTGCCGCTCGACGCGGAGGTCCAGCCGTTCGGAGCCGTGCTGGCCGGACTCTTCCTTGCACTTTATGGGACCAGGCTGCGAACCGCGACGCTCGCCTACCTTGCGGTCCTCGGCGCCGGGCTGGCGCTCACCCTGGGCCGGCATGCGCTTTTCGGCCAGCCGGCGATGGGGACGGCGTTCGCCACGTTCCTCGCCATCGCCGCCCCTGTGCTCGTCTTCGCCGCGCTTCTCGGCGAGACCCACCGCCTGAAGCCGGGAATCGTCCTCGTTTCCCTCGCCGCATGGCTCTTCGTCGGCGTCACGCAGATGTTCCTGCCGCAGCTTCAGGCGGCGCTCGGGCTCGACCGCATTCTCTCGGCGCTCATCAGCCGCTACGCCGAGGAAGCGGCCTTCGAGCTGAACCGCGGCGCAAGCCTGCTCGCGCCCGAGCCTTCCTACGCGGCGCACATCATCTTCCTCTTCTTCGTCGCCGTCGCCTGCCTTGCGCGGCGTGGCGCGCTGGGGCGCGGCGCAACGACGCTGGCGTTCCTGGGCGTCGCGCTGCTCGCCTTCCTCAACCGCTCGGGCTCGGCGGCCATGGTGGCTTTCGCGTTCGGCTGCGCCTACCTTGCATTGCGCGTCGCCGCCCGGCGGGACGCAGCCAGCTTCGCGCTGCTCGGCGCCGCGGTGCTCGGGCCGGTCGCGCTCCTCGTCTCGCTCCCGCCCGAGCACATGGACGGCTTCCGCGCGGCTGCCGTGCTCGCCGCCTTCCTCGAGGAGCTCTGGCGCGGCGAGCTGGACGTCGTCGCCTTCACCATGGGGTTCGGCAGCATCCGGACGATCTCCGTGCTCACCGCCATCCACGCGGTGGTGAGCGGCGGCTGGCTGGGCGATGGGCTCGGCTCCTGGAGCTACCGCTTCATCGACCAGCTCTTCGAGCTCGGCATCAACCCGTGGGAGCTCTTCTTCTTCTATTCCAAGGGCGCGCTCGTCGACATCAAGCCGTACTCCCACATGGCCATTCTCGCGTTCGACCTGGGCGTCCTCGGCGTAGCTCTGGACGTCGCGCTCCTGGTCGCGGCCTTCAGGGCGGCCGGCCCTCTCGCAGCGCTCCTGCGCGATCCGCTCGCCGGGAGCATCGTCCTCGTCTCGGTCGTCGCCATCGTCGGCAATACGCTCGTGTCGTTGCCGGCCTACTGGGTCACGCTGGCGCTCGGCCTCGACCTCGTCTCTCGCTCAAGCCCGAGCTCGACTCCCCGGGAGGTTGCATGCTGAACTCCGAGCCTGAGCTCCGCGCCGTGCAACGCAAGGCGCGCGAGCAGGCATTCCACGATGTCGCCTTCACCGACGACCGGCGGCGCACGGTACGCGGCTTCTATCGCGTCGTCGAGCCCGCCCGCAGGCTCTACGACGAGCGCCTCGACCAGGCGCCCGCGGGCGCCCATGTCGTCGAGTTCGGCTGCGGCAGGAACGCCTCGATCTTCCGCCTCGCCCGACGCGGGTGCAGGGTCACCGCGATCGATATCTCGGAAGTGGCGATCGACGAGGCGCGCACCCAGGCGGCGCAGCTCGGGCTCAGCCCCGACCGGGCGCGCTTCGAGCGCATGGACGCCGAGAACCTGCTGCTCGAGGCGGCAAGCGCAGACCTCGTTTGCGGCACGGGGATCCTCCATCACCTGAACCTCGGCGCCGCGGCAGCGGAGATTCATCGCGTGCTGCGCCCCGGCGGAAGCGCCGTCTTCGTCGAGCCGCTCGGCCACAACCCGGGCGTGAGCCTTTTCCGCAAGCTCACGCCGAGCTTGCGCACGCCGGACGAGCATCCCCTCATGATGAAGGATCTGGAGCTCCTCGGAGCGCGCTTTGCCGACCTCAAGATCCGCTACGTCGGGCTCCTCGCGCTTCTTGCCGCGCCGCTCGTCAAGGTGCCCGGGGTCGACGGGCTTCTGCGCTTGCTGCACCGCGCCGACGCCTGGCTTTTCGGCGCCTGGCCCTGGGTCGGGCGGCACGCCTGGGCATGCGTCATCGAGCTTCGGAAGGGTGCCCCATGAGCGAGCTCGTCTCGGTCGTCATGCCGGCGCACGACGTCGCGCCCTATCTCGAGGCGAGCGTGAGCTCGGTCCTCGCGCAAACGCACACCCAGCTCGAAGTCATCGTCGTGGACGACGCCTCCAGTGACGCGACCGCAGCAATTGCCGCCCGCCTGGCCGCACGCGACGCGCGCGTCAGGGTAATCCGGTTCCGGACGAATGTCGGCGCCGCGCGCGCACGCAATGCCGGCATCGAGACGGCCCTCGGCCGCTACATTGCCTTCCTCGACAGCGACGACCTGTGGCTTCCCGACAAGACCGCCCGGCAGCTGCAAGCGTTCCGGGAGACCGGCGCGGCGCTCTGCTACACCGGCTACGGCACCATCGATGAGGAGGGGCGGGTGCGCAACGCCGCGATGCACGTGCCGGAGCGCGTGACGCACGCGGAGCTCCTCAACAGCAATGTCATTCCCTGCTCGTCCGCGATGTACGACACGCGCCGGGTCGGCAAGCGGTACATGCCCGACATCCGCAAGCGGCAGGACTACGGCCTGTGGCTCGCGCTGCTGAAGGACGCCGAGCGGCGATCCCATCCCGCGGCCGTCGGCATCGACGAGCCGCTCATGCTGTATCGCGTGCGAGCGCAGTCCGTTTCCAGCAACAAGCTCTCTGCGGCACGCTATCAATGGCGCATCTATCGCGAGCTCGAGCGCCTGTCGCTCTGGCGGAGCTTCTATTGCTTCGCCCACTACGCGATCCTCGGCGCGATCAAGCACCAGCGCCATTGAAGGCCGCATTCGGGACGGGTTCTCTCGCGCTGGCGCTCCTCGCGCTGCCCGCGCAGGCCGTCCCGCCAGGGTATGCGCTCGTCTGGAGCGACGAGTTCGACGGAGAAGCGCTCGACCGCACGAAGTGGGAGTACCGCTACCCCGGCGAGCGGGAGGGCACCCTCGTCTCGGAAGATGCCGTGCGCCTGGACGGACAGGGTCATCTGGTGCTCACCACGTCATTGCGCGGCGGCATGCTGCACGTCGGCATGATCGGCACCCAGGGCACCTTTCAGGCGCGCTACGGCTACTTCGAGGCGCGGATCCGCTTCCAGGCGCTCCAGGGCCATCACGGGGCCTTCTGGCTGCAGTCGCCGCACTACGGCCGGCACAAGGACGACCCGGGACGCTCCGGCGCGGAAATCGACATCATCGAGTACTTCGGCTCCGGGCGCATGGACGGCGGCGCCGCCGTCAATCTTCACTGGAACCGGCCACCCGGCCACATCACGCGCACGGCGCGCGTAGGCGTGTCACGGCCTCAGGACGAGTTTCATGTCTACGCCGTGCATTGGACCCGCCACGGGTACGAGTTCCTGGTGGACGGCAAGCGGGTATTCGCCACGCGTGAGGGCCTCTCCCACGTCTGCCAGTACGTCGTCCTGAGCCTGCTTTCGAGCCCTTGGGAGCGGCGAAGACTTAGCCTCGCCGCACTCCCGGACAGCATGACGGTCGATTACATCAGGGTCTATGCGGCCGACCCACCCGCGGCTCAGAACGAGTCCAGGTCGATGCCGAGGACGGCAAGCGGCGGCTGCTCGGGCTGATCCGCGGCCAGGCTGCGGTAGATGAGGTTCCACGGCGAGGGCAGGAGCCTGCGCGGAACGGGTAGCGACAGCCCTGCGCATTGTGCGCCGTAGGTGACCGTTACGGTGGGCTGCACCCGTGACATCCACGGCAGGCTTTCCAGCCGGCCCGCCGCCTCGGCCTTGGCCCCGTCGAGCCGCGCAAGAAGCACGGGCGTGCGGCTCTTTCCCGCAACGGCGTAGACCGCCCTCCTCGAGCGATCGGTGTAGTACTGCTGGGAGGGATTCCTCAAGCGCCACGCCAGCAGCTCCGGCGACCACGCCCGCCGCAGCGCGCCGGGACGCGGCTCCGCTCGCATGCGGTATCCGGCGAGAACGGTCAGCGGGCCGTACAGGCGGAATCCCAGCTTCTTGATGAAGCCGTGGGTGCTGTTCTGGTTGGCGACGCCCAGGACGGCAACGTAGCCTTCCTGACTCGCCGCTTCGTAGGTCCTGCTCGCGAGCACCGTAAAGAGTCCGCGGCCCTGGAAATCGGGATGCGTGGCCGTATTGAGGGACCAGCACGCGCGGCGCAGCTTCGTGCCGTCGCTCAGCAAGACGGGCACGGCCGCATAGTGCGCGACGAGCCGGCCGTCGACGAAGGCGTCGTAGCCCACCACCGGACCGGCAGGGTTGTCCCGGTAAAGCCAGGCGAGATAGCTGATGCTCAACTTCTGCGAATGGGGAAAGCAGATCGCGAAGAGATCGGCATAGCGTCGCAGGTAGCCGGGCGCGCAGCTGCTGCGGTGGCACTCGATCCCAGCGGCTGCCGGACCCTGTGGAGGTTGAGCCCTTACAGCGGTGACTTGCGCAGCGGCATTGTTCATAGTGCAAGAACCTCCCGTGCGGGTGCGAATCGAAAGTCGCGGCAGAGCTTCTCGAGGCGCTCCTCGGTCCGTCCGATATTCACGCGATGCCGGAATCGGTTGGCGAGGTCCGCCTCGACGACAGGTTGGTCCGGGTCGAGCTCCCAGGGATGCAGGTACACCATGGCGGGCCGGCCTTCCGCGTTGATGACCTCGATCGCCTTGCGGGTGAGCGCGTATGGGTAGAGGCGCAGATACCCACCGCCGCCCACCGGTAGCGTCTTGCCGAGCATGCGGATCGTGCTCATCGGGAATTCCCACATTCCCTCGCGAACCTTGTATGGCCTGGTTGGCGCATGGGCGATGCCGTAACGCTCGCGCTTGAAGGGAAAGATGCTGGAGTCGTACCGAAAGCCCAGGCGGGCCAGCACATCGAGCGCCCAGAGCGAATCCTCGCGGATCGAGAACGAGGGCGCGCGGTGCCCGAGCAGGGGGCCATCGTAGTTTTTCCGGACCGCCTCGATGGCCCGCCGCAGGTCCGCCTCGAACGCCTCGGGCGTCTGGTCGTAGATGAGGCGATGGTCGTAGCCGTGGATGCCGATCTCATGGCCCAGCGCGGCGACCTGGCGGACGGTGTCGGGATGCCGCTCCGCGATCCAGCCGAGGAAGAAGAAGGTTGCGGTGACTCGGTACCGCGCGAGGATGTCGAGGATCCGCTCGAGCCCGATGTGAACCCGGGGCGCGATGCCATCCCAGTCTTCGCGCCGCACGACGCGCTCGAACCCGGTCACCTGGAAATAGTCTTCGACGTCGAACGAAAGCGCGTTCAGCACAGGCGTAGCCATCCCATGGCGGGCATCGTGATTCATGCGACCCGCATGCGAGCAGGAGGCGAACCCCGTATATGCCGGTAGGGTTTGTCCCCTCCGCGCGGCGGCATAGGGTTTCGCGGTATCGCCAAGGCGGTATGCACCGTAGTGCTGTCGCGTTCTTCGTTGCGCAAACTGCCTCGGCAC
>CAYWSG010000120.1:0-8336 GCA_964461055.1 uncultured Enterobacteriaceae bacterium
GCCATAATCCCAACGCGCAGGCTTCCATCCGCCGCTGCGCCGGCTGGGCGCGCGGGTACCTCGATCAAACGTACGCGGACAGGCTTGGTCATCCGCGGGCAGGCGGGCCCGATCGGCCCGGGAGCGACGATGCCGCACCCGGGCAATGCGAGGTCCGCGTCGCGGACGACGGCGACGACTTCGGCCGCATGTCGATCTGGCACCTTTACTGGCGCTTGCAGGTTCGCTGCCCGCCCCGAGCTCGCACGTACGTGCGGCTGTGCGGACACTTTCCCACCGCGAAGCCGTTCCTGTCGGTCGTCTCCGGCACGTACCAGTTCTGCGGTGCAAGCGCCGGCACCTGCGTAAGCCATGCGAACGTCGAGCCGCTGGGCGGGGACCATTACCGTGCCAGGGTGCACGTGCCCCTCGAGTTGTGGACGAGCGAGCCGCCGAAGCCGCCCTACGGGCGCGAATGGACCGTGTGCCACGGCGCCCCGGGCGCCTGCCAGGTAAGCTGCGCCCGCCGCTAGAGGCAATCGTCGGGGGATTTTTCTTACAATCGGTCGATGCGCGTCCAAGTCGCCATCATCGGCGCCGGGCCGGCGGGCCTGCTCCTCGGGCAGCTGCTGCACCGGGCCGGCATCGAGACCGTCATCCTCGAGCGGCGCTCGCAGGACTACGTGCTTTCACGCATCCGCGCGGGGCTCCTCGAGCAGGGCACGGTCGAGCTCCTCGAGCGCGCGGGCGTCGCCGAGCGCCTTCATGCCGAGGGCCTCGTGCACGAGGGACTCGAGCTTTCCTACTTCGGCACGCGCTTTCGCGTCGACCTGCATAAGCTCGCCGGTCGCAGGGTAATCGTCTATGGCCAGACCGAGATCACCAAGGACCTGATGGACGCGCGGGCGGCTGCCGGCGCCCCGATCGTCTACGAGGCCGAAGGCGTCGCGCTGCACGACTTCGATTCCGCGGCGCCCTCGGTCTCGTATCGCAAGGACGGCCGGCAGACGCGCATCCAGTGCGACTTCATCGCGGGCTGCGACGGCTTCCACGGTGTCTCGCGCCAGAGCGTCCCGCCCTCGGCGCTCACGACCTACGAGCGGCTCTACCATTTCGGCTGGCTCGGCATCCTCTCCGACACGCCGCCCGTGTCGGAGGAGCTCATCTACATCAACCACGAGCGCGGCTTCGCCCTCTGCACCATGCGAAGCCGCGTGCGCAGCCGCTACTACCTCCAGTGCCCGCTTTCGGAGCAGGTGGAGGACTGGCCCGACGAGCGCTTCTGGGACGAGCTCAAGCGCCGCCTCGACCCCGAGGTCGCGTCGCGCCTCGTCACCGGGCCCTCCATCGAGAAGAGCATCGCGCCGCTGCGCAGCTTCGTCGCCGAGCCGATGCGCTTCGGGCGGCTCTTCCTCGCGGGCGATGCCGCCCACATCGTGCCGCCCACCGGCGCCAAGGGCCTGAACCTCGCGGCAAGCGATGTCCACTACCTGTCCGAGGCCTTGGAAAGCTATTTCAGGACGGGTAAAGAAGAATTGTTGAATACCTACTCTTCCCGCGCCCTTGCGAGAGTGTGGAAGGCCGAGCGCTTCTCCTGGTGGATGACGAAGCTCCTGCACCAGTTTCCCGACGAGGGAACGTTCGGCCAGAAGATGCAGCAGGCGGAGATGGAATACCTGATGACGAGCGCCGCCGCGCAGACGGCGCTCGCCGAAAACTACGTCGGCCTTCCCTATTAGATCGGGGTCAGGGCCCGGTTCTGCCGCTTCCCGCCGTCGGGCTCCGAGCCCGGCTTGAGGCCGGTGAAGGCGAAGTCGACCTCCGGCTTGCGCCCGACGACGATATCGGCGAGCGCGTGCCCCGAGCCGCACGCATGCGTCCAGCCGAGCGTGCCGTGGCCGGTGTTGAGGAAGAGGTTCTCCACGGCGCTGCGGCCGATGTAAGGCACGTTGGACGGCGTGGCGGGACGAAGGCCCGTCCAGAACTCGGCGCGCGTCACGTCGCCCGCGCCGGGGAAGAGCTCCTGCACCCGCCGCAGGATGGCCTCGCAGCGCACGTGGCTGAGGCTGCGGTCGTAGCCCGAGAGCTCCGCCGTGCCGGCGATGCGAAGCCGATCGCCCAGGCGCGAGAACACGAGCTTGTACTCGTCGTCCGTCAGCGAGACCTTGTAGGCGAGGCGCGAATCGACCACGGGCAGCGTGACCGAGTAGCCCTTGGCCGGATAGATGTTGAGCCACAGGCCTGCCTGGCGCGCGAGGAGCGGCGAGAAGCTGCCGGCGGCGAGCACATAGGCGTCGCCCTTCACGCGCACGAAGCGGCCTTCGGGGTCGGTGGCCTCCAGGTGCTCGATGCGGCCGTGGAGCCTGCGCAGCGCCTTGACCTCGTGGTTGTAGAGGAAGCGCACGCCGTTCCGGGCGGCCAGCGCGGCGAGCTCCGTGGTGAAGCGCCGCGCGTCGCCCGACTCGTCGGCGGCCGTGTAGGTGGCCCCTGCGATGCGGTCCTTGAACTGCGCGAGCGCGGGCTCGATGCGCACCGCTTCGTCGGCGTCGATGACGCGCCGCTCGCAGCCGAGCTCGCGCATGTGCTGCGCCGGCGCGAGCGCGGCCTCGAACTCGCGCGGGTCGGTGTAGAAGTGCAGGATCCCGCGCTCGAGATGGTCGTAGGCGATGCCCGTCTCAGCCCTGAGCTCCTGGAGCTTCGCGCGGCTGAAGGTGCCCAGGCGCACGATCTGCTCGATGTTGTGGCGGGTGCGCTCGGGCGTGCACTCGCGCAGGAACGAAAGGCCCCAGAGCCACTGCCGCGGATCGGCACGCAGGCGAAAGAGCAGCGGCGCGTCCTCCTTCGCGAGCCACTTCAGCACCTTGAGCGGCGCCGAGGGGTTCGCCCACGGCTCGGCGTGGCTGACGGAGATCTGCCCGCCGTTGGCGAAGCTCGTCTCCGCCGCCGGCGCCGCCTGGCGCTCGAGCACGGTGACCTCGCAGCCGAGGCGGTTGAGGTAATAGGCCGTGGTCGTCCCCACGACGCCGGCGCCCAGAACGATGACTTTCATGGACTGACCCTCGACGGGATGTGGTCGGCGCCCTCCGCGCAGGCTCGCGCGTGGTGCGCCGCTCCCTCTGTCGTTCGGGCCTGAGAGATTCTGCGAACCCGTTCCCTCTTCACGGCTTTCGCGTTGCTCCTTCGGCGGACCGCCGCCCGCTGCGGCGAGTCACTCTCCAGACGGCAAACTGCTTCGTCGCAGTACGGGGACCTGAGCGTTCATGGGAGATTGCGCCTTCGGTGGGGCGGCTCGCCGCTCGTTCCGCGGCAGACGCCCGCTCTCCTGCGACGAGGTAATTCTACCCGCTGCGTGCGAGCTTGCGCCACAGCCAGCCCGGCGCTTCGTGCCCGGTGAGGACGTACTCGAGGTCGTTCAGGTTGCGGAGCGCGCGCGCCTGCGCCTCGCGGGCGGCGCTGCGGCCGGCGAAGAGCACCCGGTCGCCGGGCGAGAGCGCCATGTCGTCCGGCGGCAACACCACGGGCTTCTCCTTCTGCATCGCGTAGAGCGCCTCGCAGGCGAGCGTCTCTTCGCGGTTGCCCGGGTCGCGGCGCAGGTCGCCCACGGTGACGGTGCGTCCCTCGAAGAGCACCGCGCGGTGCACCGCCGGAGCGCTGCCCGCGGTGGCGGCCACGGTCCAGATCGCCGGCGTGCGCCCGCCGATGGACGCCTCGAGGCGCGCGATGACCTGGTCGGCCCAGGCGTCCGACTCGCCGCGCACCACGTCGAGGAAGGGCGCGAGGAGCGGCGAGTGGATGAGCGCGAGGCAGCGGTGGGCGATCATCTCGCTCGAGACCATCTTGATGTCGGCCTGGAACGCGTCGAAGAGCGCGCGGTTCGCCTGCAGGTTCTGGCGCAGGATGGTGAAGAGCTTCGGGTTGAGCTCGCGCGCGGTGACCGCGATGGAGAGGTTGGTGATGTCGTCGTCGGTGCCGGCGACGAGGCCCGCCGCATCCTTCGCGCCCGCCTCGACGAGCGTCTGCGCCTGCGTGCCGAGGCCTCGCACGGCGGCAAGCCCGTCCTGCGGGCTCTCGTCGGGATCGACGACCGTCACCTCGAGCCCGTGGCTGCGGAAGGCGCCGACCACCTCGCGCCCGAAGCGGCCGTAGCCGCAGACGATCCAGTGCCCGCGCGGCGGCGCGGTCTCGGGCTCGAGCGTGGTGCCGGGAAGGCCCGTGAGCCACGACCACAGGCGGTAGCTGCCGGGCGAGGCGATGGCGAGGGCGAGGTACTCGCCGAACGCGGCGAAGGGATTGAGGATGTGGTCCGTGCCGAAGGACGCCATGTTGGCCGCCGTGTCGCGGCGCATCGCGCGCGCGAGCACGGGAATGTCCGGATGGAGAAGGCGCACGGACATCGCCACCGCGAGGTTCGCCTGGTCGTCGTTCGTGAGCGCAAGGACGCCCGCGCAGTTCGCCTGCCGCAGGCCCGCGGCGACGAGGTTCTCCGGCAGCCGCGCGTCGCCCACGAGTGCGGGCGCGGGCCGCGCGAGCTCGAGGAGCTCGGCTTCCTGCACGCGCGCCTCGTCGATGTCGACGAGCACGAAGCGAAGCCCGAGGTGGTCGAGGGCGCGGCCGACGAGGAGCCCGGTCTCGCCGAAGCCGCAGATGAGGTAGAAGCGTCCGGCGAGCCGGCGCACCTCGCTGCGGAAGCGGCCCGCGACCACGGCGGCACGGAAGCCGCGGTCCTGCATGAGCGCGAGCACCGTCGCCACGAGGTAGGCCCAGCCCAGTACCGAGGCGAAGATCATCGCCGTCACCCAGAGCCGCTGGGTCTCGTTGAACGCGCGGGGGATCTCGCCGAAGCCGATCGTCGTGGCGGTGTAGGCCATGAAGTAGAGCGCCTCGGCGATCGTCAGGTGCCAGGCGCCGCCGGCGGGGTCCGTGCCGGGAATGAGAACGAGGCCCGCGATGCCGGTCGCGAACACCGCCACGAGGACGAGGATCGGCGGCCGCAGCCGCCGGATGGCGAGGAAGAAGGCCGTGCCCACTACCTTCTCTGCACGACGGTCTCGGAGATGAGGATCACGACGGACACGACATTGGCGAGGAGCGCCCCGGCCGAGAGCGAGACGATGCTCGCCATGGCGCCCGGGCTCACGCCCGCCTCGGCCTGTGCGGCAAAGAACCACACCAGCGCCGCGGCGACGAGCTGCAGCACGGCGACCAGGCTCGTGGCGAGATGGATCGCGCCGACCTGCGTGCGGTCGCCCAGCTTGAGCACGGTGGCCACGACGTTCACGACGAAGGCGGCGAAGAACTCCCAGACGTGGTGATGATGCGGGTCGCCGATGTCGCCGTAGACGAAGCCGAAGTTGAGCGTCGCCGCGAGGACGATGAAGAAGCCGAAGACCACCTTTTCCAGGTTCATGGGCGCTTGCTCCGCTTTCTTGTCCCCGGGAGTCTAAGCCGCTTGACCGGCATCAACGAAAAGCGGCCGTTAGGGCATTTCCCGACTTGACGACCACGCGGGGGTGGGGAGTAGAGTCGACTCGAGTAGTCTGGAGTCGCCGCAACAGCGGCAGCAGTCGAGGGATTCCCGGCGACACGTCGGGATACTGGTCTCCAGCCGCCTCGCCGCGGGATCCCCGCGGAACGCAGCAGGCGCCCAACTCGGCGCCGCCCGAGGCTGCCTCGGGCTCCAAGGCCCCGCCCCCGAGCGGGGCCTTTCATTAGTTTTCCTGAGTCGTCCATTTTGTTCTTCCGCCGCTTTCCGGCTAGGCTCCGGTGCGGGGAGGGGGCATGAACGCGCCCGAAACAACAATAAGCGACGAGCGGGTGGCGTCCGCCGGGCGTGTGTACGCGCCGAGTTCACGGGCTCGGCGGGCGAGTACTTCCGCATCTGGATCGTCAATCTGTTCTTCACGCTGGTCACGCTCGGCGTCTATTCCGCGTGGGCCAAGGTGCGCAAGAAGCGCTACTTCTACGGCAGCACGCGCTTCGACGGCGACAGCTTCGACTATTTCGCGAGCCCCAAGGCGATCCTGAAAGGCCGCCTGGTGGCCGCCGCCATCTTCGTCGCGTATGCGCTCGGCACGGAGCTCTACCCGGTGGCCGGCCTCGCGTTCTGGGCGGTGGCGGTCCCGGCGCTTCCCTGGCTCGTCGTGCGCGCGCTCGGCTTCAACGCGCGGAATTCCGCCTACCGGGGGCTGCGCTTCGACTTCGCCGCCACGACCTGGGAGGCGGCGCGCAGGTTCGCCGGCATGGTGGCGCTCATGATCGTGACGCTCGGGCTCGCATGGCCCTGGTTCGTCGCGCGCTACAAGGCGTTCATGCTTTCGCGCCACGCCTTCGGCGCCTCGCGCTTCGAGTGCCAGCTTCCCGCCCGCGCGTTCTACGGCATCTACCTGAAAGCCGGCCTCGTGGTGCTCGCGGTCGGCGCGCCGCTCGCGTTCGTCCTCACCTTCGCGCTTTCGCTCGCCATCGCCCGGTCCGAATCCCTTCAGGCGCTGGCGCCCCTCGCCCTGCTGCTTCCCGTCGCGGGCGGCTACATCGGCTACGCGGTGGCCTATGCCTACGTCCAGGCCCGCACCACGAACCTGCAATGGGCGGGCACGCGCGGGCCAGGCGTGCGCTTCGAGAGCACGCTGCGCGCGCGTCGCCTCTCGACGCTCTACATCCAGAACTTCCTCGCCGTGGCCGCCACCGCGGGGCTGCTCATTCCCTGGGCGGTCGTGCGCACGCTGCGCTACCGGCTCGAGCACTTCGCCATGATCGTCGACGACGCGGTGGTGCACGAGGCGAATCCGGCCCTCGCTCCCGTGGGAGCGGCGGGGCAGGAGCTGGGCGACTTCTTCAACATGGACCTCGGGCTGTGAGCGCGACGCAGGCGGTGTACTTCGACGGCAGGACCTCGCGGCGCCATTCGGTGACGGTCCTCCTTGCCGGCGGAAAAGTGAAGATCGTCGGCCGCGACGTCGACCTCGAGTACGACGCGCGGCGCGTGCGCCGGTCGCTGCGCATCGCGAACACGCCGCGCTGGCTCTACCTGCCGGGCGGCGGCGCCTGCGTGACCGACGACAACGACGCGGTCGATCGCATCACCGTCAAGAGCGGGTACGAGCGCGTGCTGCAGGCATGGGAGTCGCGCCCGCTCTACGCGGCGCTCGCGGTGCTGCTCACCGTGGGGCTCATGTTCCTCGCGGTGGACCGCGGCGTGCCGGCTGTCGCGAGCGTCATTGCCGACCGCATTCCCCTGCAGGCCGAGGCCGCCCTGGGACGGCAGGCGCTCGAGGGCATCGGGCGCTTCGGCATGGGGCGCTCGCGGCTTTCGCCGGGGCGCCAGGCGGCGCTGGAAGAGCGCTTCGCCGCCATGGTGGCGCGCGCGGGGGAGACGACGCCCTACCGCCTCGAGTTCCGCACCGGCGGCCCCTTCGGCGCCAATGCCTTCGCGCTTCCGTCGGGCGTCATCGTCATGACCGACGATCTCGTCGCCCTCGCCGGCGACGACCGGGAAATCCTCGCCGTGCTGGCGCACGAGCTCGGCCACGTGCGCCACCGCCACGTGATGCGCCGGCTCCTCGAGGGATCGCTCACCGGCCTCGTCCTCGCGGCGGTGACCGGCGATATCGCCTCGGCGAGCTCGCTCGCCGCCGCCGCGCCGGCGACGCTGCTGCAGCTCAAGTACTCGCGCGCGAACGAGACGCAAGCCGATCGCTTCGCCATCGCCCTCATGCGGGCGAACGACGTGGACCCCCGCTACCTCGGCACGCTGCTCGCGCGCCTCGAAGCCCAGGGCCCACGCAAGAACCGGGGCATCCCGACCTTCCTCTCCACCCACCCCGACACCGACGAGCGCGCCGCACTGGCCAACCGCCCGGACCACTGATCCGGGCGGGGGGTTACCATCGCGCCGTGCAGAGCCTCCTCGTCCTCGCCGGCCTCTTCGTCGCGCTGCTCGTCATCGCGTGGCTCCTCCGCGGCCTGCTGCGCGAGACGCGCCCCGGGGAGAGCCGCGCCGCCGACGTACGCCTGATCGAACAAACCGCCCGGAGAACCCCCATGGTCCACGTCATCGCCGTCATCACCGCCAGGCCCGGCAAGCGCGAGGAAATCCTCGGGCACTTCCGCGCCAACGTGCCGAACGTGCTGGCGGAGGAAGGCTGCATCGAATACGGCGCCGCGGTGGATGCCGACCCGGCGCTTCCCATCCAGACACGCTACGGCGACGACACGTTCGTGGTGGTGGAGAAGTGGGCGAGCCTCGAAGCCCTCAAGGCCCACGCCGCCGCGCCCCACATGGCCGCCTACGGCGCCAGGACCAAGGACCTGATCGCCTCCCGCGTCATCCACGTCCTCAGCCCCGCCTGAAAATCGGGGAC
>CAYWSG010000121.1:0-8230 GCA_964461055.1 uncultured Enterobacteriaceae bacterium
AGGAGCTGCACGAGGCGAAGCTCCGTCAGGCGGGCGAGCTTGCGCAGGCTCTGCGCCTCGAACGACTGGAGGATGGCCTTCGCTTCGCGGCTGCGGTAGCCGTGCGCCTCCAGGAGCGCGACCACACGCGGCTCGAGCGCAAGGCCGAGGGCCTCGAAGTACGCCGGATGCTTGAGCTCCGGGTAGACGCCGACTTCACTCCCTTCCTTGCCCGCGGGCGCGTGATCGCCCGCCTGGCGTTTCCGCTTCGCGTTCTCCTCCGCGAGGAGCCGCAGGATGTCCTCGAAGGTCGGGATGGCATAGCGCCCGTCGTGGCGCGCGCTCGCGGGCCGCAGCTCGGGCAGCCGCTCCCGGGCGCGGAGCGTCGCGAGCTCCGCGGCCGTGAAGTCCTCGGCGAACCAGCCGCTCACCGCCCTTCCGTCGATCCACTTCGTCGTGCGGCGCCCGGCGAACGATGCGCGCGCCGCGACGTCGGTGGTCGTCGAAAGCTCGTTCTCGTGGCGCGCGACGAGCACGCCGTCCTTCGTGACGACGAGGTCGGGCTCGATGTAGTCGGCGCCCTGCTCGATCGCGCGCCGGTACGCCGCGAGCGTGTGCTCGGGCAGCTCGCCGCTCGCCCCGCGATGCGCGATGACGAGCTGCGCGCCCGCGGTCAGCGGAACGAGCAGAAGCAACAGGAAACAAGCCCGCATGGCATATTGTTGCCTCAAAGGGAGGAGAAACGGCATGGCGAACGACACCGTCGGATTCATCGGCCTCGGCGTGATGGGCGAGCCGATGTGCCGCAACCTCGCGCGACGCTCCGGACGCACGGTCGTCGCTTACGACGTGCGGCCCGAGCCCCTCGAGCGGCTCGCGGCGGACGGCGTGCGCGCGGCAACCTCTGCGGCAGCGCTCGCTCGCGAGACGGGCATCGTCTTCCTGTCGCTCCCCGGCGAAACGCAGATTCGCGAAGCGTGCCTCGGGCGCGAAGGCATCCTTTCGCGCCTGCCGCAAGGCGCCGCAGTGGTCGATTGCAGCACGGCGCCCGTCTCGCTCGCGCGCGAGCTCGCCAGCGCGTGCGCAGCCCGGGGCGCCGGATTTGCCGACGCACCGGTGGCGCGCACGCGGCAGGCGGCCCTCGACGGCACGCTCAGCATCATGGTGGGCGCCGACGCGGCGCTCTATCGCCGCATCGAGCCGCTGCTGCGCTGCATGGCGAGCGACGTCACGCATTGCGGCGCCCCGGGCGCGGGCCAGGCGGTGAAGCTCCTCAATAACATGGTGCTGTCCATGACCGTCATGGCGCTCGCCGAAGCGCTCGCCGTGGCGAAAGCGAGCGGCGTCGTGGAGCCCGGGCTCCTCTTCGACACGCTGGCGAAAGGCTCGGCGGACAGCTTCGCGCTTCGGAACCACGGCATGAAGGCGCTGCTACCCGAGTCGCATCCCGAGCGCGCCTTTCCCGTCACATACATGCTGAAGGACGTCGCCTACGCGATGGACCTCGCGCGCGACGCCGGTCTCGAGCTGCAGGGCGCAGGCACCGTGCGGCGCCTGCTGGAGGAAACGGCCGCCCTCGGCCTCGGCGAGGCGTACCACACCGCCCTCATCGAGGCGGTCCGGCGCCACCGGCGCACGGATTCGCCGGCCTGAGCCGCCGGCGCCTTTATTTTCCTTCCTGGCGGCACGGCCTGCCGGCCTGTGGTCCAATGGGTCATGCAACCGACCAAGCGCTCCCCCTTCCGGCGCGGCCGCGCCGAGGAATGGACGCGCGAGCGCATCGAGCGCCTCGCGCCCCTCGAAATCCGCCGGCTCATGGAGAACGCCGAGCGGCTCGAGGAGACCGAGCTCGCCGAGCTCTGTGCAACGATGCTGAAGGAAGCACGCAAGACCGGCAACGGCCGCCGCGGCGCGACTGCGCAACGCCCGGCAGCCAGGCACCTCGTGTCCCGCGCCAAGGCCTTCGAGGCTCGCGGCGTTCGCCTGCAGGACGCGCGCACGAGCTGGGGCGGGCGGCGCCACACCGACGGCGAGGTGGTCATGGCGCTCTGGTCGGCGGCGATCGAGCCCGAAGAGGGCGGCTGCCGGTACCTGCTCTGGGCGCCGAACGTCGAAGGCTCGCGTCCGTGGTCCGACATGCCGGCCGGCCGCGAGCGTCGCCAGCATTGCGAGCTCGCGCTCGAGCGCGGCAGTGCGCACGGCCTGCTCGTGCTGGGCGAGGCGCTGAAGGGCCATCTCCCCGAAGAGAAGGCGCAAAGCATCTACGGCATCGACCCCGAGGCGTCGTTCCGCTTCAAGGTCGAGAAGCGGGGCGAGGCGTACTGGGCGGTCTGGGGCAAGAAGCCCCAGGAATGAAAAAGGCCCGGTTTCCCGGGCCTTCTTCGGAGCCGCCCGCTTAGAGCGGCCGGATGTTGCGCGCCGCCGGGCCTTTCGGGCCGTCGGCCACTTCGTACTGCACCTTCTGCGCTTCCTTCAGCGTCTTGAAGCCCGGCATGTCGATCGAGCTGTGATGGGCGAAGAGGTCCTTGCCGCCGTCATCCGGCGTGATGAACCCGAAGCCCTTGGAGTCGTTGAACCACTTCACGGTACCTGTTGCCATTGCTTGCATTCCCTAGTGTTGTACGAGACGAATCCGAGCCCCGCATCGGGCACGACGATCAAGGTAGGGAATTGACTGCCACTACAGGCACCGCTTGCGCGGCGGAGAGGGGACGGACATTCACTGCTTGAGTCCTGCGCGCGCACTGTAGCACGTTCCGGGGCGCGCCGCCCGATTTATTTTCAGGCCTCCGCCATTTCCGGCCCGTAGTCCACGGTGCGGTTGCGGCCGAGGTCCTTGGCCCGATAGAGCGCGCGATCGGCGCGCCCGATCCAGGCGGCGGCATCGGCGTCGGCCGGGTCGAACTCGGCAACGCCGATGCTCACGGTCGCGCGCACCCCGTGCCTCGCCTCCAGCGTCGCCTTCTCGACGCGCCGGCGCACGCGCTCGGCGAGGATGCGCCCGCCCGCGGCGTCCGTGCCGGGCAGGACGGCCCCGTACTCCTCGCCGCCGCAGCGCGCCACGACGTCGTGGCGCCGCAGCGTCTCGCGCAGGAGCCGCGCAATCGAGCGGATCACCGTGTCGCCCGCCGGATGGCCCCAGGTGTCGTTGATCGCCTTGAAGTGGTCGATGTCGATCAGCATGATGGTCGAGACGTGGCCGATCCGCCGGCAGCGCCGGAACTCGTTCGCCACGGCCTCCTCCCAGCGCCGCCGGTTGAGCAGCCCCGAGAGATCGTCGATGCTCGAGAGCTCGGCGAGCAGGCGGTTCTGCCTGCGCACCCGCCGCGCGAGCTGGTACGCGGTGATGCCGACGGTGACCGGATAGGCGAGGAGGAGCGGAAGCGCAGCGGCAGTCGTCGTCATGCTCGAAGCGAGCCGCAGCTCGAAGCCGAAGAGGAGCGCGACGGCGAGGCCTGCGCCGAGCTGCGCGGCGAGGCAGCGCGCGAGGAAGCGCAGACCCCCGACCGCCGCCTTGTCCATGGCGAGCATGGCGATGAGGACGACGCTCGGCACGAGATTGAAGCCGATGTAGGCGATCCAGGCGCCGCCGCTCGCCGAGTCGACCATCAGGTTGCGCAGCTCCGTGCGGCGCGGGTTTTCGCTTCGGCGGGCGAGCGGCCAGGCGAGGTGCGGCCAGGCGAGCGCGTTCACGAGGAGAACCGCATAGGCGCTCGCCGGCGCGCCCTGCTGCCAGAGCGCGCCGCCGACGCACAGGGCGCCGAGCGCGAGCCCGAGCGTGCGCGGCAGATACATCCGGCGCGCAAAGCGCAGGCCTTCTTCGCGCGCACGCTCGTCGGCGGCCGCGGGGGCTGGGATCGTGGTCTCCATGCCAACCGTAATGCGGAACGGCGGGATTCTAGTCGCGAACGGGCGGGGTGCCTCGGGCCAGCCCACGGCATACTCACTCGCCATGCCCGCGAGCCTCCTCGCCCTCTGCTTCGGCAACTTCATCATCGGCACGGGGTCGCTCATCGTGCCGGGCATGCTGCCGGTGCTCGCCGAGGGGCTCGAAGTCTCGCTGCCGGTCGCGGGACAGCTCATCACCGCCTTCGCCTTCACCGTGTGCGTGAGCGCCCCCATCCTCGCCGGCGTCACGAGCCACATCGACCGGCGCAAGCTCCTCGTCGCCATGCAGCTCCTCTATGTCCTCGGGCACCTCGCCGCGGCGCTCCTTTCCTCGTTCGAAGCGCTGCTCGCCGTGCGCGTGCTCACGTCCGTGGGCGCGGCGCTCTTCACGGCGCAGGCGGCCGGCGCGGCGGCGCTGCTCGTGCCGCCGGAGCGGCGCGGCGGCGCGATCGCGCTCGTCTTCCTCGGCTGGTCGATCGCTTCGGTGACGGGCGTGGCGCTCGGCGCCTACGTGAGCGCGACCGTCGGCTGGCGCGCCGGCTTCGCCCTCGTCGCGGCCCTCGCCGCGCTGGGCGCCTGGCTCGTCTGGCGCCATGTGCCGGCGGGCCTGCGCGTGGAGCGGATCGACGGGGCCATGTGGCGGCAGATCCTCGGCTACCGGCTGCTGCTCCTCACCGTCGGGGTGACGTTCCTGCAGAGCATGCCGCAGTTCGTGCTGATCTCGTACATCGTGCCGGCGCTGATCGCCTTCGTCGCCGCGACGCCGGCCATGGTGGGCGTCATCATGGCCGGCTTCGGGCTGACCGGCGTGCTCGGCAACGTCCTCTGCGCGCGCTTCATCGACCGGCTCGGGCCGCAGAACGTGGTGCTGATGGCCATCGTCTCGATGACGGCGAGCCACCTCGTATGGCCCTGGACCGTCGGCGCGCTGCCGCTTCTTGCGCTCGCGCTCTTTCTCTGGGGCATCGGCAGCTTCTCCGCGCAGAGCGCGCAGCAGGCGCGGCTCTCGGCGCTCGCGCCGCAGCTCGCCACCGTGTCGATCGCGATGAACAGCTCCGCGCTCTACCTCGGCCAGGCCGTCGGCACCGGCATCGGCGGGCTCATGCTCGCCGCCGCGCCGGGCGTGCCCGGCTACCGCTCGCTCGTGCTCGTCAGCGTGCCGGTGTTCCTGTCTGCCGTCGCGCTCTCGCTTTTCGTCTCGCGCAAAGCGGCGACGACGAGGGCTTGACGCCTACAGGGCCTCCACGCGCCTTCGCGTGTCCTCGTCCGCGGGGAAGAACGACTCGATGGCGAGCTCGGAGAGCGTGACGTCGACCGGCGTGCCGAAGACGGTGGTGGTGCTGAAAAAGGAAAGCGTCCCGGCCGGCGTGCGCAGGCGAAGCGGCACGAGCACTTCGCGCGACAGGTCCGGAAAGGCGGCCTTCGCCGCCGCGTCGTCCGGCGCCGGATACCCGGCCACTTCGGCGAGGAGCGCCGAGAGCGCCGGGTCGGCGGTGAGCTCGACCTGCCGCCGCAGGCGCGAGAGAAGGTGCGCGCGCCACTCGGCGAAGTTCTCGATGACCGGCGCGAGCCCGCGCGGATGGAGGCTCACGCGCATGGCGTTGAGGGGCTGCAGCAGCTCCTCCGCCACGCCGGCGAAGAGCTGCGGCAGCGCGCCGTTGGAGGCCACGACGTTCCAGCAGCGGTCGAGCGCAAAGGCCGGAAAGGGCTTCTGCGCCTCGAGCACCACCTGCACTGCCGCCCGCGCGGCCGCGAGGGCGGCGTCGTCGAGCGCGCGCTCGCGGTACATGGGCGCATAGCCGGCGGCGACGAGCAGGCGGTTTCGCTCGCGCAGCGGCACCTCGAGCTCCTCGAAGAGGTGGAGCAGCATCTCGCGGCTCGGCTGCGACCGGCCGGTCTCGACGAAGGACAGATGGCGCGGCGAGATGTCGGCCTCGAGGGCGAGGTCCATCTGCGTCATGCGCCGGCGCTGGCGCCACTCGCGAAGCAGCGCGCCCACGGGCTGGCTGGCGGGGTTCATGGCGCAAAAAGATACCAAGCGATCGCCGCCCGGCCCATTACCTCCGGGGTAATCGACCGCGGCGCCTTACCTCGGCACGATGCCCCCGTCGCAACCCTTCGCAAAGGAGACCACTCATGCTACCCACACTGCCTCTTCGCCCCGTCCTTCTCGTCGACGCCGCAAGCTGCATCGGAATGGGACTGCTGCTCGTCCTGCTCGCCCCGCCGCTCGCGCCGCTTCTCGGGCTTCCCTCCGCCCTGCTCTTCTATGCGGGACTTGCGCTGCTGCCCGTAGGCGCCTTCATGGCCTGGGTCGGGACGCGCGAGACGCCGCCGCTTGCGGCCGCCTGGGTCGTGATCCTCGGCAATGCCGCCTGGGTGGCCGGAAGCGTCGCGCTTCTTTTCGCCGCCTCGCCGACCGCGCTCGGCTACGCCTTCGTGATCGCGCAGGCGGCGGTGGTCGCGGCGCTCGCCGAGCTCGAGTACCTCAGCACACGAGCTGCGCGAGGAGCTGCCGCGAGCGCCTGAGCTCCTGCAGCCTGCGGTAGTCGTCGATGTACTGCTTGCCGAGCCGCACGAGCTCGCCGTAGGCCTCCTCCGGCAGCTCGGCGAGCTCGGCAAGGCGTCCCTCCACGGCGAGCTGCGCCGCCCAGGCGTAGAACGGGTCGGACGTGCGCCACAGCCGCGCAATGCGGCTCGCTCCCGCCACCGTGGGGTCGACGCTGCTCACCAGGGCGATGGTGTCGAGGAGCGCGAACGTCCCGCTTTCCCAGGCCTCGCGCTTCTTCGCCTGCTCCTCCTTCGAATCCTCGTCGTCCTCGAAGCGCTTCGCCTGCTTGTAGTAGCGCGCGTGGTGCTCCTGCACGTAGTCGAGCACGCGGATGATGTCCTCGATCGTCCGGGCCGCGCGCGCGCGCTGGCCCGCGGCCTGCGCCGCCGGGGGAAGAAGCGTCCCCTCGCCATGGCGCTTCACCCAGTCGCGCAGCGCGCCGAGCTCCTTGGGCGTCGGCTCGGGCGCGAGGAACGCCGCCTCCCGCGCGCGCATGAGCGTGTACTCCACCACGGCAAGGAACGCCTCGTCGCGCCGGCGCGCGCGGGCGTCGCCGCTGATCGCCATCCAGCGCTCCATGTCGAGCGTCCACTCCGGGGCTGCCTGGGGAATGCCGGCGATGAGGCTGCGCGTGGCCTGGTTGCGCGCGTCGATCGTCGCGGCCGCCGAGTCGAGCGCGAAGAGGAGCTGCACCTTGTGCTCGGCGCGGCGGCGGTCGTAGTCCACCTGCGCCGTCTGCAGCTCGAGCGGCGCCCGCCGGCAGACCTCGAACGACTCGCCCGTCATCGTGCACTTTCGCACATGGTCCGTGTACTGCGCCTCGAGCCGGCCGTACTCCTCGAGGAGCGCGGCGAGGCGGTTCACCGCCTGGGCGTGGCGCACGCGATCGGCGCGAAGCGACGTCGGCACGTTGCAGGGAAGCGAAATCTGCGCGAGCGCCGGCAGCGCGATGAGCGCCGCCGCAACCGATGCCAGAAAAGCCGCAGTCTTCTTGTGCAAGGACGGTTCCGCGGGGGGTGTAACGGACGTAAGGCCGCCAAGATACCGCGATTTCCCCTCCGGGCGTTAGACCGTCATCCCGGCGCCGCCGTCGAAGTTGATCGCCGCGCCCGTGATGTAGCTCGCCCGGTCGGAGACGAGGAAGGCGAGCAGGTCGGCGAACTCGGCGGGCGTCGCCACCCGGCCGAGCGGCACGCCCTTCGCGAGGCTCGCGTAGTGCTGCTCGAGGTCGCCGCCGGCCGCCTTGCGGTCGATCTGCGGGGTGCGCACGAGGCCGATGCAGATCGTGTTCACCCGGATGTTGAACGGCGCGTACTCGTTGGCGAGCGACTTGGTGAGGTTGAGCCCCGCGGCGCGAGTGGCGGTCGTCGGCAGGCCCTTCGCCCTGGGCGCCTTGCCGCCCACGGTCGTGATGTTGACGATGCGCCCGTCGCGCTGCTTCTTCATGTGCGGCAGCACGAGCCGCGTCATGCGCACCGCGCCCATCACCTTGAGGTCCCAGTCGGCCTGCCAGGCCGCGTCGTCGAGCGCATCGAACGAGTGGGCCGCCGAGGTTCCGGCATTGTTGAAGAGAATGTCCACGCGGCCCCAGCGCTCGATGACCGCCTTCGCCAGGCGCTCGCAATCCTCCGCCCGCGTGACGTCGGTGGGCTGGGCGAATACCTCGCCTCCGGTTCTCTGACGAATTTCCGCGGCCGCCTTTTCCAGATGGTCCTTGCGCCGGGCGGCGATCGCCACCCGCGCGCCCTCGGCCGCCAGCTTCTCCGCCGCCGCGCGCCCCAGGCCGTCGCTCCCGCCGGTGATGATCGCCAC
>CAYWSG010000122.1:0-8230 GCA_964461055.1 uncultured Enterobacteriaceae bacterium
TGAGCTCGATCCTCGGGTCGATCAACATCATCACGACCATCCTCAACATGCGCGCCCCCGGCATGACGCTCATGCGCATGCCGATGTTCTGCTGGTGCTGGCTCATCACCGCGTATCTCCTCGTCGCCACCATGCCGGTGCTCGCCGGGGCGGTGACGATGACGCTCACCGACCGCCACTTCGGCACGACCTTCTTCAGCGCCGCGGGCGGGGGCGACCCGGTCCTCTACCAGCACATCTTCTGGTTCTTCGGCCACCCCGAGGTCTACATCATCGCCATGCCCGCCTTCGGCGTGGTGTCGCAGGTGATCCCGGCGTTCTCGAGGAAGCCCCTCTTCGGCTACGCCTCCATGGTGTACGCCGTGGTCGCCATCGCGATCCTCTCCTTCATCGTGTGGGCGCACCACATGTTCACCGTCGGCATGCCGGTGACCGGGCAGCTCTTCTTCATGTACGCCACCACCCTCATTGCCGTCCCGACCGGCGTGAAGATCTTCAACTGGGTGACGACCATGTGGCGCGGCTCGCTCACCTTCGAGACGCCCATGCTCTTCGCCGTGGGCTTCCTTTTCATGTTCACGATCGGCGGCTTCACGGGCCTGGTGGTGGCGATCGTGCCGGTGGACATCCAGCTGCACGACACCTACTACGTGGTCGCGCACTTCCACTACATCATGGTGGCGGGCGCGCTCTTCGCAGCCTATGCGGCGGTGTACTTCTGGCTGCCGAAGTGGACCGGCCGCATGTACAACGAGCGCCTCGGGAAGATCCACTTCTGGCTGACGCTCATCTTCTTCAACATGATCTTCTTCGTGCAGCACTTCCTCGGCCTCGCCGGCATGCCGCGGCGCATCCCGGACTACCCGCTCATGTTCGAGACCTGGAACCAGATCTCGACCATCGGCGCCTACGGCTTCGGCGTGTCGCTCATCCTCTTCGTCTACATCGTGATCACCTGCATCCGGAGCGGGGAGAAGGCCGAGCAGCTGCCGTGGGAGGGTGCGGACTCCCTGGAATGGACGCACCTCCCCACGCCGGCGCCCTACCACAGCTTCGAGACGCCGCCCGTCCTCAAGGCGTAGCTGGACCTCTCGGGGTCAGATCGCCAATGCCGATCTGACCCCGATTTCCCACCGATCCGACCCCGATCTCCCGATTTGTCGTCCCCGCGCAGGCGGGGACCCATTCCCGATTTCCCGTTTGTCGTCCCCGCGCAGGCGGGGACCCATTTTTCTTTTTTGCAACATGGGTTCCCGCCTTCGCGGGAACGACGACGTTAGTCGCCCGTCATTCGGCCTTCGCGGGACGACGGCGTTAGTTTCCGGTCATTCCGCCTTCGCGGGAACGACGGCATTGGTCGCCCTCATTCGATCTCGACCGTGAAGCGCGGGTCGAAGAGCGCGTTCTCGTTCACGCCGTCCTTCGCATAGCCGCGCGGGTTGCACACCACGCGCGTTCCGTTCAGCGTGTAGTCGAAGCTGTCGTGCGTGTGCCCGTGGATCCACAGGCGGGCCCGCTCGCCGCCGGCGAGGCGCTCGGCGTCGGAGACGAAGCAGCCGTTGAGGAGCGACCCCGCGAAGCGCGGGTGGATGCTCTTCGCGGAGGGTGCGTGGTGCGTTATCACTACCGTAGGCCCGGCGTGCGGCTCGGCGAGCGCGCGCTCGAGCCAGCCCGCGTGCAGGGCGAAGACGTCCGCCGAGTCCTCCGGCGTGAAGGTCGCCTCGCCCAAACGGATGCGCGAGAAGTCGTACATGAAGCGCCGCGCCTCGGCCATCGCCGCCTCGCGCTGCTCGCCGACGATGCGGAAGTCGCTCCAGAGCGTGGCCCCGAGGAACCGTACCCCGTCGATCACCGTCGCCTCCGCATCGAGCACCCGGATCGACGTGCCGACGCAAAGGCGCCGCAGCTCCGCGACGGTGTCGACGAGCGTCCCGCCATAGAATTCGTGGTTCCCCGGCACGTAGAGCGCCGGGCACGTGAAGTGCGCGCGTGCCCACGCCACCGCGTCCTTCGGCCGGGCGATGTCGCCGGCGAGGATGACCACGTCGGCGTCCGTGTCGACGCCCTCGAGGCCGCCGCGGCTGAGATGCAGGTCGGAGAGGATCTGGAGCTTCATGCCCATCCTCATCTCACACGAGCACGGCGCTTGCAAGTACCGCGAGGCCGATCAGCGCGACGCCGCCGTGGATGAGCACGAGCGCCGAAGGCAACGGCTTGGCGCGCCAGCCGAGCACCATCGTGGCGCCGCCGATGGCCGCGACGCCGAAAATGGCGAGCGCCAGCGCAGCCGCGCCGCTGAAGGTGGGCCAGAGCGCGGCCCACAGCACCGCGAAGGCCGGCAGCACGAAAAGCCCGTGCAGCATCGCAAGCCCCATGGCGGGCGGGCTCTTGCCCATGAAGTGAAGCACCGCCATGGTCAGTCCGACCGATGCCGCTCCTGCGAAAAGCACGACTGCTGCCGTCATCAACATGCCCGCTCCCCCCTGGTTGTCATGGTCATTCGCCCTTCAGGCGGCCATGGGAATTGGATGAGCCCGGCGAACGCCCTGTTTCGCCTGCGACGAACCTTTGCAGAACAAAGGCGGTAGCATCGGGTCTCAGGGTCATGAGCATCGTCACTGCACGTCCGGCCGAGGGCGAAGTGCTCCTCGACCGGCTTCTCGAGGAAGGCGTCGCCGTAGCCCACGAGTGCGGCGGCAAGCTCGCCTGCAGCTCCTGCCAGATCATCGTGCGCGAAGGGGCCGAGCGCCTGAGCGCGGCGAGCGAGGACGAGCTCGACATGCTCGAGCGCGCCGCGGTGGAAGACCCGAACGCGCGCCTCGCCTGCCAGGCCGTGTCGAAGGGCGGCGAGATCCTCGTCGAAGTGCCCGACCCCGCCATCCCCGCGCGGGCCCTCGGGTCGCAGGCAGGCGCCCCGGCGCCCGTCACCGTGAGCGAGCGCGCGG
Organism: uncultured Enterobacteriaceae bacterium; assembly: GCA_964461055.1. Lineage (GTDB taxonomy): Bacteria > Pseudomonadota > Gammaproteobacteria > Burkholderiales > SG8-39 > SCGC-AG-212-J23. The sequence goes on from CAYWSG010000122.1 coordinate 2,946, forward strand.
CGCGCCACCTCGCCGCGCAGCTCGCGAAGCATCCGGGCGCCGTCGCCGTGCGGCTCGCCGTCGAGCCTTCCGGCTGCTCGGGCTTCGGCTACCGCCTCGATCCCACCGAAGCGCTGCGCGACGACGACACGGTCTTCGAGGCCGCCGGCGTGCGCCTCGCCGTGGACCGGCTGAGCCTTCCCTACCTGCAGGGCTCGCGCATCGAGCTCGTGCAGGAAGGCCTCGCCCGGCGCCTGCGCTTCGACAACCCCAACGTGCGCCAGAGCTGCGGTTGCGGCGAGAGCTTCGGCGTATGAGGAGACGATGCCACGCAAGAACCGGCCGGTAAAATGCGATCTCCACCAGGGCCTGCCGCCGCGCAAGCTCATGGGCAAGACGCTCGTCTGCGACCAGTGCGGCGGGCGCATTCCCGCAAGCGCCGCGGCGACCTTCGAAGGCTCCGACTACGTGCGGCATTTCTGCGGCCGCGATTGCCTCGCCGGCTGGTGCGCCGCGACGGGAGAGAAGCAGCGGTGAACGCGGCCGCCGAGGCCGAGCGCGAGGCGCGGCGGATCGCGCTCCTCCTCGCCCGCGACGGCGAGGCGGCGACCCGCGAGTGGGTCGAGCGCACGCTCGCCATCTATCGCCGCGCGGTGCTCGATCCCTCGCACTTCGCGAGCTCGCACGAGTACCGGGCGCGCTTTCTCGTTTCGTGCGCATGCTTCCGCCGCTGGCTTGCGAGGAAGAGAATTACGCAATGAAAAGCGACATGGCGCGAGCGCAGCGCGCGCATCCTCCGGTCTACCTGAATCTCGCCCGCATCCGCTTCCCGGTGGGCGCCATCGCCTCCATCGGCCACCGCATCTCGGGCGTGCTGCTGGTGCTCGCCCTTCCGTTTGCGGTGCTCGCGCTCGAGCGCTCGCTGCAGGCGGGGGGAACGTACGCGTCGATCGAGGGCTGGGTCCGCCTGCCGGCGGCGCTCTTCGCGTGGGCCTGCGCGCATCACCTCTTCGCCGGCGTGCGGCACCTGCTGATGGACGTCGGCATCGGCGCTTCGCTCCCCGCGGGGCGCCGGAGCGCCTACGCGGCCATCATCGCCGCAGCGCTCGTCGGGCTCGCGGTGCTCGTCTGGCCATGAGGCTCTTCTCCGGGCAGCGCGCCTTCGTCGTGCAGCGGCTGAGCGCGCTCGTGCTGCTCGCCTTCCTCGCCGCCGGCGCCCTGCGCCTCGCGTTCGGGCCGGCTTCCGATCCCGTGACGGGGCTCGAGCGCTGGCAGGCCTGGGTGGCGCAGCCCTTCGGCGCCGCGGCCGTGCTCCTCCTCGCCGCCGCGCTCTTCGCGCACGCCTGGGTCGGAATCCGCGACGTGGTGCTCGACTACATTCACCCCCTCGGGCTGCGGCTCGCGGTGCTCGGCTTCGCCGCCGCGGGGCTCGTCCTCCTCGCTGCCTGGACCGTTTTCATCCTCGCCTCCCATGCGCTTTAGGATCTACCGCTACGACCCCGACAAGGGCACCCAGGGCGCGAAGCCCGAGTTCCGCGACTACGACGTGCGCCTGGAGGCGACCGACCACAAGGTGCTCGACGCGCTCGAGCGCATCCGCACGACGCTCGACGACTCGCTCGCCTACCGGCGCTCGTGCCGCGAGGGCGTGTGCGGCTCCGACGCCATGAACATCAACGGGCGGAACGCGCTCGCGTGCATCACGCCGATCGAGGGTCTGCGCGAGCCCGTCACGCTCGCGCCGCTGCCGGGCTTCCCCGTCGTGCGCGACCTGATCGTCGACATGACGCTCTTCTTCAAGCACTACCACGAGATCCGTCCCTACCTCGTCAACGACGAGCCGCCGCCGGAGCGCGAGCGGCTGCAGTCGCCCGAGGAGCGCGAGCGCCTGAACGGGCTCTACGAGTGCATCCTGTGCGCGTGCTGCAGCGGCTTCTGCCCTTCCTACTGGTGGAACCCCGACAAGTTCATCGGCCCGGCGGGGCTGCTGCAGGCCGAGCGCTTCATCGCCGACAGCCGCGACCGCATCACCGCCGAGCGCCTGGAGTTCCTCGACGACGTGTACAAGCTCTACCGCTGCCGCACCATCATGAACTGCACCGAGGTCTGCCCCAAGGGCCTGAGCCCGTCGCACGCCATCGAGCAGATCCGCCTGCAGCTCCTCAAGCGCTCGAGCTGATCCGGTCGGTGGCCCGGGCGGCGCATTGACCGGTGCCCGAGCCCGTCTAACTTTCCGGCATGGCGCCCAAGGAGCTCGCACCGGCTTTCGCGCTCGTCGCCGGCTGGCTCGCCGCCATGGCCGTGGTGCTCGTCCTTGTCCTCGACGCGCGACAGACCGCGCTCGAGCGCGGCGAGCGCGAGGCCGCCGCCCTCGCGCAGGTCACGGAAGGCCACACGGCGCGCACGTTCCAGGCGGCGCTCCTCGTCGTGCGCGGGATCGCGGAGAGCTGGTGGCTCTTCCGGCCGAGCCCCCACAATCCGGCGTTTCAGGCGACGCTGAGCCAGCGCCTTGCGGACCTCGAGCAGGCGAAGGGAATCTTCATCCTCGACGAGAGAGGCCGCCTGATTCACGACACCAACTACCCTCAGACGCCGGACACGAGCTTCGCCGACCGTCGCTACTTCCGGGCCTACCTGCAGAATCCCCAGCTCGACCGGGGCGTCTTCGGGCCGCTCGCGAGCCGCTCGCCGGGCGCCGGGTGGTTCGTCGCGGTCACCGCGCGCCTCGGGTTTACCGAAGCGTTCCAGGGACTGGTGGGCGCGGCCGTAGACCCGGTGAGCTTCGAGACGCTGTACGCGAGGATGGCCACCACGGAAGGCGACGTGATCGCCCTCTTCCACCGCAACGGCACGCTCATCGCGCGCTATCCGCCCGCCGGCGACGAGATCGGCCGCAGCTTCGCCGCCCTGCCGCTTTTCACCGAGCAGCTCCCGCAGGCCGAGACCGGCAGCTTCCGCGGCGAAGGGGTCCTGCTCCCCGGCAAGCGCATCGTCAGCTACCGGTCGGTCGATCGTCTGCCGCTTGTCGTGTACATCTCGCGGCTCGAGCGCGCCGTGCTCTCCGAATGGCGGCGCAGCGCGACGGGCGCGGCGATCGCGATGGGGGCGCTCACGCTCCTCCTGACGTGGCTTCTCGTGCGCGAGATCCGGCGCGGGCGGGCGCGGAAACGGAAGCGCGCGCAGCAGGCGCAGGCCGACAAGATGGAGGCGCTCGGCCAGCTTACCGGCGGGATCGCGCACGACTTCAACAACGTGCTCGGCGTCATCGGCAACAGCCTGCATCTCATCGCCCGGGCGCAGAACGGGAAGCCCCAGGACCGGGACGCAGTGGCCGAGGCGCTCGCCATGGCGCAGCGCTCGGTCGCCCGCGGCCGGGAGCTTTGCGACCGGCTTCTCGCCTTCGCCCGCCGCAAGCCGCTCGAGGTCGGCGCGGCCGATCTCAACGCGCTCGCCTCACGGGCGCGGCCGCTCCTCGAGCAGGCCGCAGGCGCGCGGATCGAGCTCGCCATCGAGCTCGCGCCACGCCTTCCGGCCGTGCTGACCGACGAGTCGCAATTCGACATGGCGCTGCTCAACCTCGTCGTGAACGCCCGCGACGCGCTTGGCGGCCGCGGGCGGATCGTGATTCGCACGTCCGCCGACAAACGCGGTGGCGCCTGCCTCGCCGTCGAGGACAACGGTCCTGGCATGCCCGAGGAAGTGCGGCGCCACGCCGAAGAGCCCTTCTTCACGACCAAAGGCGAGTCGGGCACCGGCCTCGGTCTCGCGCAGGTCTACGGATTCATGCAGGAGATCGGCGGCGCGCTCGAGATCGACTCGGCGCCCGGCCGGGGCTGCCGCGTGCAGCTGCGGTTTCCGCCGGCGGGGGAGGCGGCGCGACCGCGCCCCTGACACCTCCTGGCGCTCGCCTTTCGGGCTTCCCCAGGAGGTCAGTTCCCGATCCGCTCGGCTTCGTTCTGGTTCAGGGTGCGCTGGCGCACGACGCCCCGCTCCTCGCTCGAGAGGCCCGGATTGTCGGCCGCCGGGGGCTCGTTCTGCGGCAGCTCGTCGCAGGCGGCCGCGCCGAGGAGCAGGAACGTGCCGGCGAGCAGCGGCGCCAGCACCTGACGGGTCATCGGGCTCATACGTCTCCTCCCGATGGAGAAGACGAAGGCGAAGAAAGTTCCGCGCCGGCCGGCGCAGGCGCTCAGTAGCCGAAGAACCGCTCGCTTCGCACGTCGGCGTCGCTCGCCCCGGCGCGCTTCAGGATGCCGCTCATCGCCTCGACCATCCCCGGTGGACCGGCGAGGTAGTACACCGGCGAAGGCAGGCCGGCGACGAGCCGGCGCACGGTCTCCTCGTCGAGGAGCCCCCGGGGGCCGTCCCAGGACCGGGCCGACTTGTCCATCTCGGTCATCGTGGCGTGCATGCGAAAGCCGGAAAGCCGCGCCCTGAGGGCCAGAAGCTCCTGCAGGAAAGGCGCGTCTTCCGGGCGGCGGTTCGAGTAGATGAGGAGGAAGGCCCGGCTGGACTTCTCGTGCGCGGCCTGGCGCAGCATGCTGAAGAACGGCGTGATGCCGATGCCGCCGGCGACGAAGACCGCTGCGCGGGAAGCGTCCTCGTGCAGCGTCATGGTGCCGAGCGGGCCGCGGAGCTTGAGCTTCGCGCCTTCCGGCAGCGCCTTGAGCGCGCGCTTGTAGGCGCTGCCCTCGCGCATGCGGGTCGCCACCACCAGCATGTCCTCGGCCGGCGCGCTCGCGAGCGAGAACGTGCGGCGGGCGCTGTTCGGCTCGGCGGGCGGCTCGAGGAGCTCGAGGCTTATCGCCTGCCCCGCCTTGAACTGGAAGCCGGGCGGCCGCCCGAAGCAGAACATCCACGTGCCCTCCGCCACCACCTCGTGGCCGCAAAGGGTAAGCTCGTGCACCGCCATGTCACCAGGTCCGGACCGCGGGCAGCTTCGCCGGCAGCTCGTGGCGCTCGTCGTCCTGGTCGTACCAGTAGATCTTGCCCGGCTCCTCCCCCGCCGTGAGGGCGTGCGAGCCGTCGCAGAACGGCTGGCTCAGCGAAAGCCCACAACGGCAGAGCCACTGCTCCTTGCCGTCGATCATCACCGCCATCGGCTCGGTGCCCGTGCGCATTACGATGCGTGCCATTGGATATCTCCTTGTTGTCCCTCCATTGGATGACCGCCGGAGACGCCGCGTTTCGTTCCCTAGGAATCCTCGGCGAGCAGGCGCGAGAGGGCGAGGTCGTGGTCGTCGAGGAGATTGAGGCCGGCGGCGGCGAAGCGCACGGCGGCGGCGAGCGGCCGGCGATCACCCTCCTGC